>JAFGDK010000108.1 GCA_016932165.1 Anaerolineales bacterium | reverse complement strand
CTTCCACGGCCTGATCAGACCATGATCGCATTTACTACCTTGTTGCTGGGGAAGGGGGCCGGGGGGGTTGGGGTGGCAGTCAGCCTGGATCGAAATTGTAGTGACTAAGGTAGCAACTTAGGTTAAATAATTATTATCAAGGTGAATTATGAGTGCTGAAATTAATTTTTGGGAAAAGCCACAAGCAGAAGAAATCTTCCTCATCGCTGGCTGGAGGCAGTGGGCCGACGGTGGGAGTGTTTCATCCGGCCTGCCGCAATATCTGATCGACCTGACCAACGCCCGCAAAATTGGAGAGATCAGCCCAGACGGCTATTATCTCTTCCAGCTTCCTGGCGCGCAGCAATTCCTGCGTCCAATCGTCCGGCACAACCACGGGGTCACAGAATCGCTGCAAGCGATGCGCAATGAATTTTTTTACGTCGAGTTGAACGGCAAGGGAATTGTCATTTTCCTGGGAGATGAGCCGCATCTGGATGCAGAACGTTACACTCGCACCCTGCTGAGCGCCGCCAAAGAATTGAAGGTGAAACAGATCATCCACCTTGGTGGTGTTTATGGGCAGGTGCCTTATGATAAACCGCGCCATGTGCATGCGATCATCAGCCACCCCCATCTTGAAGATATTTTTGCCAATCTCTCAGTTGAAGCCTCTAACTATCACGGTCCCTCCAGCATTGGCTCTTATCTAACCAAACGCGCTGGCGAACAAGAAATGGAGAGCATTGGTTTCTACGCCTTTTGCCCGATCTATCAATTTGGCGGGATTGAGAATAATGAGAAAAATATCATTATTGAACAGGATCATATGGCCTGGCTGACCGTAACTGAACGCATTAACCATCTGCTGGAGGTGACCTTTGACCTCACCGAATTGGAAGACCTTGCCGTTGACCTTGTCAACCGGATTGATGCCAAAATTGCCAGATTAAACAGCAAGTACCCCGAAATGCGTCTGGAAGACTTTTTCGGCCGGCTGCGAGACAACTTCGAGGAACAAACCTTCACCCCGCTGGACGATATCTGGGAAGACTCTTTGCGCCGGCTGGGGGATGAATTCTTCCCTCAGGATGATGAAGAATAAACTTCTGTTATCAGACCTGATCTAAAAACGGCCCAAACCTAACCCTGGCAAACCTGCTTGGGTTTAAGATCTATTGAGAAAACTGTGCCATGATCCAAACAAGCGAATTTATCGGGCGAACGCTCACCATTCATATTGACCGGGCGATGGGTTCCAAACACCCGCAACACAGATTTATCTACCCGGTCAATTACGGCTTCCTGCCCGGCATTTTCGGCCCAGATGGCGAAGAACTGGATGCCTATTTGTTGGGCGTATTTGCGCCTGTCGCCACCTACACCGGGGTTTGTATTGCCGTCATCCACCGCCTGGATGACGAGGACGATAAACTGGTGATTGCACCGGAAGGCGTACAATACACCCCGGATCAGATCCGCGCCCTCACAGAGTTTCAGGAGCGGTTTTTTACATCACAGATTGTACAAAAACCCACTCGCTGACTGGACAACCGGCTTGCCTTCCCGCTGACAATCACGTATTATTGAACACAAGAGAATAGGCTTCGGGTTGGCATTGCAATGGACGGCTTTTAAGTTGTTTGTTCACAAGTGCTGATTAAATTTTGACACAAAAGAGGGATTCTATGTCTGAAAAAGCGGATTTGCTCTTCACCAACGCCATCGTTCTAACCATGGATCAGACTATGCAGCAATTTGAACCGGGTGCAGTTGCCATTCATGGTGACTCGATCCTGGCTGTCGGGCTGGAAGCTGATCTTAAAAAGCAGTACCCGGATGCCAAGACCTTCGACTGCGGTGGAAAGGTGCTGATGCCCGGCTTGGTCAACGCTCATACCCATGTACCGATGACCCTTTTGCGCGGCCTGGCAGACGACCTGCGGCTGGACGTGTGGCTGCTCGGCTATATGATGCCAGTGGAGCGTGAATTCGTCTCTCCAGACTTTGTCCAGCTCGGCACATTGATCGGATGCGCCGAGTTCATCCGCAGCGGGGTGACTGCCTTTGCCGATATGTACTATTTTGAAGAAGATGTGGCCAAAGCCACCGTCAAAGCCGGGCTGCGCGGCGTGCTCGGTCAAACGGTGCTGAAGTTCCCCTCCCCGGATGCCGGCTCGTATGAAGACTCTCTCGAAGCAGCCCGCGAATTCATCGTCGGCTGGAAAGGCCACGACCTGATCGTTCCAGCGGTTTCACCGCATGCTCCCTACACCTGCACCCCAGATATCTTGCGGGCTTGCGCCACTTTAGCTGCCGAATATGATGTCCCGCTGCATACTCATATCGCTGAGACGGCCTTTGAAGTAGAAAATATGCGTATGCAGGAAAACATGCCGGTGGTCCCATATATCAAGAAGCAAAACCTGTTTGATGCCAAACTGCTCCTGGCGCACTGCGTGCATGTAGACCAGGGGGAGATCAACACCATGAAACATTACAACACAGGTGTCGCCCATAATCCCTCTTCGAATATGAAGCTGGCCTCCGGGATGGCCCCGGTAACGCGCATGCTGGCTGAAGGTTTAAATGTCGGGATCGGCACAGACGGCCCTTCCTCAAACAACGACCTGGACATGTTCGAGGAAATCCGTCTGGCGGCTTTTATGGCCAAAACGCGTGAGAATGATCCCACCGCCCTGCCGGCCAGGCAAGCCATGCTGATGGCCACTCGCATGGGTGCCGAAGCGATGCACATTGGGGAGATTACCGGCTCGCTGGAAGCAGGAAAACGCGCCGATCTGATCCTGGTCGATCTGGATACGCTCCACAACAACCCGCGCTTCCGCCGCGACCCCGACGGGATCTACGCCCAACTGGTGTATGCCGCCAAATCCACCGATGTAACCGACGTGATGGTAAACGGGCGCTGGCTGATGCAAGACGGTGAACTGACCACCATCAACCTGCCTGCCCTGATGGAAGAAGCCAACCAATACGCCAAAAGGATCGATCAGTTCCTGATCAAGCGGGAGCAGTCGGTGCTCTCCAAACTGATTGCCATCGGCGGCGCGACCGAGGGTGAGAGTTACGAGGTCCAGGCCAAGGTGCAGATCAGTGAGCCGGAGATCAGCATCGAATCTCTTAAGAAACCCGAACTCGAAATTGTGTACTCCCGGCATTACCAGGAATTTGACACCTACTTCATCTTCAATGACCCGGAACAGGGTTCCGTGCGACACCGCGAGGATGAATTCATCAATGCGGATGGCGAGGTAGCTTACGTTCGCTCCCGGCTGACCCATGTCGGTCCGAGACGGGAGCAAGAGTTCCCCAGCAAAGTCATGCTCTCACGCAGCCGCTTCCTGGCCCCAGCCACTCAAAGTCTGCGCTTCCTGCGGGAGTATTTCACCCCAGACAGAGAAATGTTCATCGAAAAAGACCGCCTGCGCTGGCTGGTGCGCTACAAACAGGAAGAATTCTACGTGAATATCGACACAGTTAAAACGCCACAGCTTGGACACTACCTGGAGCTCAAATCCCGCACCTGGAGCCGCACTGATGCTGAAGAGAAAGCCGCCCTCATCACCGAATTGATCACCTTGTTGGGCGCAGACCCAGAAAAGACCGTCACCCAGGACTATGCAGAAATTGTAGGGGATCAATTGAGGGGATAATTTCAAACTGTGCTATTGAGAAAAGGAAGGCTCTTTGACCAACAGCCCCCTTTTTGGATCCATCAATCCCCTATCCCGGATACCAGCTTTCCACCGGATCGGTGGACTTGATCAACTTAATACCAGCCTCTGCAAAGCGCTGGAAGGCAGCCTCAGCCGGCTCGGTGTAATCCATCCCCGGCACTACCACCGGAGAGGTGCAATCTTCCAGTAAACACACTTTCGCCGCCAGTTTAGCATCTACCTTGAGAATATCATCCAACAAGTCGGAGACGGTATACGCCACGCAGTGGCTCTTGGCCTGCCCGGCGATCAGGGTGAGGTCGCAATCGGCCAGCTTCTGCACAAAAGCCGGGTTGCGGGCTGCAATCCTTTCACCGCGGGCATCCTCTAGCACCTCTGGTCCGATGACAGAATAATGCTCGGTGAATGGGTTCATCCCCTTGATTTGAAAATCGGGCTGAGAATAGCGGGCGACGCTGTGGAAGAAGACCGCCTCCTCAATTGCTGGGACGATCGCATGGCCGATCCCTCCCAGCATCGCGTGGTACGGCCAGACAGTCAGCTGATACTTGCCGGCGGCCTCCAGCGCCCGGACATAATGCTCCAGATTCCGCTGGGCAGTATCGGGTTCAATCAAAAGGGTTTCCGCTGCAGCCGGATTAAAACCCCATTTACCAGATTGGATATCCTCAGTGGAGATCAGTGAGTAAGCATCGGGATGATTCCCATCCTCATCCACCAGATAGATTGCGTGGAAGATCTGAATCGCCTGGTGGGTATCCATTGTCAGGGTGATGCCGGTGATCCGGTTGAGGTTATGATAGACAAACGCTGCCAGCCGCTGGTTATCCTCCACGGCGGCATTTCCTGAACGGCCAGCCACAAACAATTCAAAACCAGGGATGCAGAAAGTATTCTGAACATCCACCAGCAGCAGATTGACCCTGACAGGATCAATTCCTGAAGGCTGGATGTCGTATTTTGCTGCCCACAATTGGGCATCCGCTGCCCGCTGCTGGTAGTTCACCCGCCAGATTTCGCCAACTTTCTCCGGGTCATGAAATTCAGGGATAGGGAGAGTTACCATCTGGTTGTCTTTCCTTTCGATCGAGATCAGTCCTGTTTATATTGGTGGATCAAATTTTGCTTCAGGTCCCACAATTTCTGGGTAAGCGAAACGTGATAAATATGCGGGTTGACCATCCGCCGCACACCCGGGTCGAGTTTTAGTAAATCCTCTCGCCGCCGGGCGCGCATTTCTTCCATTTCCTGCGGGCGAATCATCTGCCTCCCCTGGATAACAGCCTCCTCCAGCAAGGGTTCGATGGCGCTGATCTCTGATTTTGCCAGGCAGCGCTGCATGGTGACCAGAGAAGGATGGCGCAGCACCAGCGGGTCATAACCCGCAACTTCCTCATCATGGGATGCAATTAAATCAGCAGTGGCATGGCCGCGCTGGTCATACACCCGCCAGAGACGTTTATTACCCGGGTTGAGCGTTTTGGAAGGGGTTTCTGAAATCTTCATCGCCGGCACCCATTCGCCATCCTCTTCCAGCGCGACCAGCTTATAAACCCCATCCAGGGCGCTGTCTCCCCGGGAGGTGATCAGACCAGTACCGACCCCATACGACAGCCGCCCAATAAGAGCCTCCGGCGAAACGCCGTAGCGCGGCGCTTCCTGCTGGATCTGGGTGGTGATCTGCCAGATAGCCAGTTCATCCAAATTGTTGGACAGCACGATCTGAACATCTGCGAAACCAGCATCGTTCAACTGTTTGGCGGCGTGAATGGCAAGGAAAGCCAGGTCTCCAGAGTCCAAACGGATGCCGCCCGGCTTATGGCCTTTGCTCTTCAACTCCTCGAAAACGCGGATGGCATTCGGCACGCCGCTTTCCAGGGTGTTGATCGTATCCACCAGCAGGATACAGCCGTCAGGGTACAGATCGGCGTACGCTCTGAAGGCATCCAATTCGGTTCCCCCCATGGAGAGAAATACCTGCACCATGCTGTGAGCATGGGTGCCTTTTGGCGCGAACCCCAGGGCGTGAGAGGTGCCCACATTGGACGAAAAATTTGCTCCGCCTATCAGGGCCGCCCGCGTACCAGCGATTGCAGCCCGTTCCTGCGCCCGGCGAAGCCCAAATTCAAGCAGCAGCTGGTTCTGGCAGCTCTGCCGGATGCGGGCAGCCTTGGTGGCGATCAGGGTCTGGTAAGTCATCAGATTGAGCAAGGCCGTTTCCATGATCTGCGCCATCGCCAGACTGCCGGTCACCACACCGATCGGCGTATTCGGGTGAACCACGCGCCCTTCGGGTACTGCCAGCAAAGTGATGCTCTCAAAGTTGCCATACTCACACAGCCAACTCAGAAAATCCTCGGCAAAGACCGGCTTCCCGCTGGTGCTTCTTTGGCTGCGCAGCGCTTCACACTCTGCCGGCCCAAAGCGAGACTCCGCCATCCAATCCATCAGCCACTCCAGCCCGGCGTTGATGCAATAACCAGCAGAATGCGAGCCGTAATCTGGATAACTGCGGAAGAAATAGTCGAACTGCGCTTTCTTCTCGTGCAGACCCATGCGAAAATACAACTGCGCCATGGTCAGCTGGTACTGATCAGTGTACAAAATCCCCTCAGCGAACCTTTTTACTTGTTCTCTCATCTAGATTCCCTACCAAACTAATTGGTTGTTGAAGTGATTATACCGCCTCTAAGGCGGTATACAGCCGGCAGCCGGCAGGTGATAGACAAATTATTCACACTCAACTGGCTGCTGCCAACTGGCTCGGCGTGTTAGAATACTGCCGGCACCCCAACCCGGAGAGGATAAAAAATGACAGAGACCCGAATTTTTGCCCAAAAACTGGCCGAGGAGACCGGCGAACTGCTCAACAGCCACTTCAAACTGAGCGGAACTGACCCGAAAGTCAAAGCAGACCGCACAGTGGTCACACAAGCAGACATGGCCGCAGACGAATTCATTCGTTCTGCGATACAGACTGCCTATCCCGATGACGAGATCCTCACCGAAGAGACCAACAACCTCGATATAGACCCAGACAAGCCTCTCTGGGTGATCGATCCACTTGATGGGACGACCAATTTCAGCCTGGGGATCCACACCTGGGGCGTTTCGATTGCTCGTCTGGTGGCCGGAATCCCGGAAACCGCCGCGCTGTGTTTTCCCCGCCACGAAGAAGTGTACAGCGCTCAAAGAGGGGCGGGGGCCTTCCTCAACGGAATGGCATTCACCGTCCAGCCGCTGCACCCCAACATGCCAACCGCATTCTTCGCCACCTGCTCCAAAAGCATCCGGCGCTATGACCTCAACATCCAGTATAAATTCCGCATGCTGGGCGCGGTGGCCTATGATTTTTGTCTGGTGGCGCGGGGGGCAGCCCTGCTTGGTTTTCATGCAAACCCAAAAATTTGGGATATCGCCGCCGGTTGGCTGGTGCTGGAAGAGGCTGGTGGGTACGCCTCGTTACACCCCCAGGGGTCTCCCTTTCCTTATCTTGCCCACCAGAACGCACCCGAAACACCCTTTCCAGTCCTGCTGGCCGCCGATAAACAAACCGCAGTGAAATACTCACCAGCGATCATAAAAAAACAGCCCCAATAGCCTGCGACTGGGGCCTTGCCCTAAAAACTCAGCATAATCTATCTGCAGTAATCGTTTTTTAATATAAAATATCTGCAGGCTCTGGGACCTATTCATCATGGAATTATCACACAAATTCTCTACAATTTTTCCGCTCTCAGCCTATAATGAGAATACCGTTTAAATATGCAGGATAAGGAGCGCCCATTGACGGATACCTCAACGCGCAAGTTAGGAGAACCGTCTCCAGGTGGAGGCAGCACAAAACTAAAACCCGGCGACCTGCTCCAGGATCGTTACGAAATCCAGGATACCATTGGGGTCGGGGGAATGGGTACAGTTTACCGCGCCAGGGATACAAACTTTAAAGCCATTAGGCTGGTTGCCGTAAAAGAGATGATCAGCCAGATCAGCGACCCGCTGGTCCGCAAGAAAATCTACCTCAATTATGAACGGGAGTCCAATATCCTGGCCACCTTGCGGCACCAGGCTGTCCCGCGCATCTACGATTACTTTATGCTCAACGACCGCGCCTACCTGGTGATGGAAATGGTCCACGGCAAGGATCTGGAATCCATCCTGGCAGAATCCGCAACCTTTTTCCCCGAATCCACGGTGATCAACTGGGGGATCGAATTGTGCGATGTGCTGCATTACCTCCACACGCGAGAACCTGAACAGATCATCTTCCGGGACATCAAACCTTCCAACATCATGATCACCCCAACCAACCATGTCATGCTGGTGGATTTCGGGATCGCCAAATTATTCGACCCGATGGAAAAAAACACAATGATCGGCACCCAGGGCTATTCCCCACCCGATCAATATCGCGGGGAAGCCACACCCAGGGTAGATATCTATGCCCTCGGCGCCACGCTTCATCACCTGCTGACCTTGAGAGATCCGCGCTTGGAACCGCCCTTCTCCTTCAACGAAAGGCCGATTGAAGAAATCAATCCAAATGTCTCCAAGGAATTGATTGCAGTGATCGACCGCGCCCTGGAATACGACCCCAAGGATCGTTATAAAAATGCTGAAGAGATGAAGGAAGCCTTGTTCACCGCTGGACGGAAAACCGGAATTCTCTCTCACCAGCCAATGAAAACTGCCGGGATTGCAGGCAATACGAATGTCAAACCTGTGTGGACATTTGAATGCGAAGATGAGGTCAGAGGCGGCGCAGTGGTCCAGGATGGAATCCTGTACATCGCCAGCTACGACCACAACCTCTACGCGCTGGATGCCGGCAACGGAAAATTCCTCTGGAAGTATGCCACCAGCGCGGGGATCCCCGGCAGGCCGGCCGTGACAGAATCAAACCTCTACATTGGGTCTGAGGATCACTACCTGCATGCGGTCTCTCGCCGGACAGGCAGCCGGGTTTGGCAATACCCCGGCGACGGTCCTTTCCGTTCTTCCCCTTCCATTGCCCAGGGACACATCTTCATTGGCTCCGACGATGGGTATCTGCATGCGGTCAATGTAAACACCGGCAGGCCTGCCTGGCGGGCAGATGCCGGCGGAGCAATCCGCTCCACCCCGCTGATCACAAAAGATTATATCTATGTTGGTACAGAGATGAATGAAATTCTCTGTTTCGACTTTGGCGGCAATATTAAGTGGCGGTTCAGGACAAAAAGAGCTGTTTCCTCATCCCCAACGATCAAAAACAATATCATCTATTTCACATCAGTCGATTCCACCTTATATGCACTGGATGCCAACACCGGTTGGGCACACTGGCGTTTCCGCCTGGGACGCGGTTCGGTATCCTCACCAGTGGTGATCGAAAATCTGCTTTATGTGGGAGCTGCCGATCATCAAATCTACTGTGTGAACGCCCAAACCTCTAAGGAGATCTGGAAGTATAAAACAGAGCATCAAGTCTCAGCCTCACCAATTTTCTATAAAGACGCCATCTACGTCGGCTCGGTGGACAAACATTTCTACTGCCTGGAGGCTGCCACCGGTCACCTGCGATGGAAATTCGCCACCGAAGGGGCGATCACCAGTACCGCTGCAGCCTACAACGATCTGATCTATTTCGGATCCACAGATAACATGGTCTACGCCATGCTGGCTTGATCCAAAATGCCAAAGAAATCCAACATCAAGGACCAAACGTGAAAAAACTATTAGACAAACTATTCAACCGAAAAGGATCTGGTCTGGGCAATCCGGAAAATCTTGCCGCCACGGCCGAACTCAAATCGCCCCCCAATGGAAATGAAGCTGCTACTGCGCCACTGTCTGAAGAGCAATTGGAACAGATTTCAGTCGGTGATAAGCGCATCAACCCGACACAATTGGTGGTAGGGGCAGCCAGGGATGTGGGCAAAACCCGCAATAAAAATGAAGATTCACTCTTCGCCTTCAGTTCATTGATCGGGACTTCAACCTCCTCTCTCCCATTAGGGATCTTCATGGTAGCAGACGGTATGGGGGGGCACAGCCATGGTGAAATGGCCAGCGAGACGGCAGTGCGTACCATGAGCAGCTATCTGGTAGGCAAATTATTCAACCCGCTGTATGGTAACAATCCTTCGCCGCCAGAAGAGTCCCTTCAGGAGATCATGCGGGTTGGCATCTTTGATGCCCACAACCGGATCGAAAAAACTGCCCCCGGCGGCGGCACCACGCTAACCGCCATCATTACCATCGGCACCCAGATGACCATCGCCCATGTGGGTGACAGCCGGGCATATAATGTATTCCTTGATGGCCGGATGCAGCTCCTGACCCGCGACCATTCCCTGGTGAAGCGGTTGGAAGAATTGGGCCAGATCACCGCAGAAGAAGCCGAGCATCATCCCCAGAAATCAATGCTGTACCGCGCCCTGGGCCAGGGCGACGCGCCTGATCCAGATATCTTTACCGCCTCGATGCCCCAGCCCGGATACATCCTGATCTGCTCAGACGGCCTGTGGGGCGTGCTGACCGAAGACCAAATCTTCCAGATCATCAGCGAATCAACCAGCCCGCAACGCGCCTGCCAAAACCTGGTGGATGCTGCCAATACCTTTGGAGGACCAGACAATATCACCGTAATACTGGCGAAGTTATCAGGCTAACCCTGAAACGCTGGTTGTGGAGAACCTGAAATATGGTCACCGGATACCTCGATAATTATTACGCCCGTCTCGGAGTGCCGCATACCGCCACTCAGGAAGAGATCAGAAATGCCTTCCATGCTGCCGCGCGCAAATTCCATCCGGATGCAAACAAAGATACCCGGGCCACCGAAATCTTTCTCCAGATTCAGGAAGCCTACGAAACCCTCTCAAACCCGGCCAAAAGAATCGCTTACGATGAAATCCTGCCCAAAGACATAAAAACGCCAAGCAATGTGCTGGTGAACACGATCTACAGCCGGGAATCGCTGACGGTATTGGAACATCCCCAGCTTTTATATGTGATGCTGAACATCATGGCGGCCCCCAAGGCTGCAGAGGAAATGCCCCGCCGCCAGCCGATGAATTTATGCCTCGTGATCGATACCTCCAATTCCATGTCAGGGCCTTGGCTAAACACCGTTAAAGAGACTGCTCTGAATATCGTCCAATCGTTGAAATCCGGTGATATTCTTTCCGTGGTCACCTTCAACGACAGGGCAGAGGTGATTATCCCGGCCTCCCGCAACCAGAACCTGAATATCCTTGAAGCCCGCATTAGCCTGATCAATGCCAGAGGCGGCACCGAGATATTTCAAGGGCTCGAAATGGGCTACAACGAGATCATCCAAAACCTAAGCCCGGATTATGCCAACCACATCATCCTGATCACCGATGGACGCACATATGGAGACGAGGAGGATGCACTTAAATTGGCAGAGATCGCTTCAGACCAGAGCATCACCATCCATGCCCTGGGCATCGGCAGTGAATGGAATGATGAATTTCTTGAGGATTTAGCTTCCTCTACAGGTGGAAGCTGTGAATACGCCTACACCTCTGATGGGATCAGAAGTTTCTTCCAACGCAAATTTGGGCATATCCAGAACTCTTTTGCCAACAATGTTTCGCTCAGCATAAAAACACCTGAGAGCGTCACCCTCAATTATGTTTTCCGCCTGACACCAGACAGCACATCGATCCCAATCAGCGATACACTCTTTCTGGGAGATATTCCCCGTGTAAAAAGTTTAAGCGTGGTATTAGAATTTCAAGTGAAAAACACTCCCAGGCAAAAGGCAGAGTTTGTCCTCCTGGATGGCATCTTGAATATGGTAATGCCAACTGCATCCATTCCGAATTTCTCGTCCCGTTTGACCTTCTCCCGTAAGCTGGAAGAGAACCCACTGCCAGCACCGCCGCCAAGGGTATTGGTCGAAGCGCTATCCCGGCTCTCACTCTACCGGCTTCAGGAGATGGCCCGCGAGGATATTAAAGAAGGCAATCTTGATAAAGCCACCTCCAGGCTGAAAAACCTGGCAACCCAACTGCTCACCTCGGGTGAAACCGCACTGGCGCATACCGTCATGTTAGAATTAGACCAAATCCGCAGCAGCCAGCAAATGGGACCAGATGCCGAAAAACGCATCAAGTACGGCACCAGAGCATTACTGGTAGGGAACCTGGACCAAGGACCGTGACCATGACATTAATTTGCCCAAACTGTAAGAAGCCTGTATTGGAAGGCGCAATCTTCTGTAGTGAATGCGGCACAAAGCTGATCGATTCCGGCGGGCTTTCAACCGCTGCGATCCAGACGCCGGAGACAATAGCCGCAGCGGACGAACCAGCCCCCAAACCAGCCGCACCGCTCCCGGTATCCAGCGCTCATATCAATTTGCATATCATCAGAACCGGGCAGATCATCCCGCTGGAAGGGGGCGCGGAGTTTACCCTGGGGCGGATCAGCGAAGGCCAATCCATCATGCCGGATATCGACCTTTCTCCATACGATGCTTACTCTCAGGGTGTTTCCCGCTTACATGCCACCCTAAAAGTGCGAGACTCTCTGTTTTACATTGAAGACCTTGGTTCATCAAACGGGACACGGATCAATAACAACAAAATTACGCCGCTCACCGACACCTTGATCCACAACGGCGATGTGATCGCCCTGGGCCGGTTTAAAGTGCAAGCCCTGATCAGGCAGGAGAACTAATACAAAACCTGGAGGAGTAATCATGGCAATCAGTGTCATTCTTCATATCAGCGGCGAAGAACCCATCGTGGGCGAAATTGATGAAATCCCAAAGCCCAATGATGTGATCCTGAATGTGCGGAACCCACGCCGCAGAGATGGGAAAGATTTGCAATACCTGGCAGCCCAGGAGGTCAGTTCTGTGGTCTGGCCTTGGGACAAGATCAACTTTTTAGAGATTCTTCCCTCAGAAGAGGAAGAGGAGATCATCAGTGCGGTGAGGGAATGACAATCACGGCACAAACTCCACCGATTTCCATCCAAGGATTAAAAACGAGATTGATGTAAGATACGCTGGTTTTCAGCATCAGAGATTTAAAAAATTATGGAAGATACACAATTCACAAACAAACGCATATTGGTGGTGGATGATGAAGAACGCATGGTCCGTTTCATCCGCCTGAACCTGGAACATGACGGATTTCAGGTAGTGGAAGCCTACACCAGCCAGCAGGCATTGGACAGGCTGCGTGAAACCCTGCCCGATCTGATTCTGCTGGATGTAATGCTGCCCGATCTTGACGGCTTTGAAATGCTGCGCATGGTGCGCGAAAATCATGATATCCCCGTCATCATGCTGACAGCTAAAAGCGAAGAGGATGACCGGGTGCGCGGCCTCGAGCTTGGCGCCGATGACTACGTCACCAAACCATTCAGTCCGCGGGAACTGGTCAGCAGGGTGAAGGCCGTGCTGCGCCGCACGGAAGCCCGGGGGCAATCCTCTGGGGTGATCAATGTGGATGACCGCCTGAAAATCGACTTTGACCGCCGCGAGGTCTGGGTGGACAACCAACTGGTCAAGCTGCGCCCCACCGAATACCGCCTGCTCTACCACCTGGTACAAAACGCTGGCTGGGTGATCTCACACGACCAGATATTGGCCAAGGTCTGGGGCTATGAGTACCAGGATGAGCCCCATTACGTGCGCCTGTACGTCAATTATCTGCGCCAAAAACTGGAAGAAGACCCCTCTAATCCAAAATACATCCTCACCGAGCGCGGGGTCGGATACCGCTTCGTGGATTACAAACGCTAGCAGATTTTTATAGATCGTTAACGAACAGCTTGCGTGATTCTTACGCAAGCTGTTTATAGTTAAAACAGATTGTTCATTTACTTGTAAAGGAGGAACAAATGTCAAACATCACAAAATGGGAACCCTTCCGAGACCTGTCCACCATGCGGAAGGATATGGACCGCCTGTTCGATGAGTTCTTCGCCATGCCAAGCACCACCAGGATGGACTGGAGTGCACCGATGGTTGACATGTACCAGACAGAAAACGATATCGTGGTCAAAGCCACACTGCCTGGGCTGGAACCTGAGGACCTGGACATCCAGATCACTGGCGAGTTACTGACCGTTCGCGGAGAGCTCAAAGAAGAGACGGTGGATGAAAATGCCAAATATCACCTGCGCGAACACCGCTACCAATCCTTTTCTCGCAGCCTGACATTGCCCGCCGCCGTAATCGCGGACAAAAGCAAGGCCGAGATGAAGAACGGTGTATTAACCCTCACCCTGCCCAAAGCAGAGGAAGCCAAACCCAAGGTCATCACCGTCAAGGCAAAATAAGCACAACACACTCCCATATTGCAACAGGCCGGGTTTTACTCGGCCTGTTGCTTTCTCCTTGCTGAAGGTTGCCTACTTTTTTCTAATTTTGCGCGGCTTGCAGTATTTATCAAACCAGGCCGTCATCCGTTCCAGGCGGTCGATGCGGTGTTCCGGCTCACCTGAGCGGGAAAGTTCATGCCCCTCGCGCGGGTAACGGGCAAATTCTACCGTACGGCGAAGCTTTTTAAGGGCAGTGAACATTTGCTCGGCATCAGCAACCGGCACACGGTAGTCATTATCCGAGTGGATCAGCAGCAGTGGCGTGCGCATCTTCCGCACATAGGAAAATGGCGAGTAATGCCACATCTTCTCCGGGTCATCAAAGGCCATGGTTTCAAACTCGCCTTCGATCAAACGGGGCACATCACTGGTGCCGTAAAACGACATCAGGTTATACACCCCCCGCTGTGCAACCGCGGCAGCAAAACGGTTGTCATGACCAACAATCCAGGCAGTCATGTATCCGCCGTACGAGCCGCCGGTAAGCGCCATCCGCTTTTCATCTATATACCCCCTACCCACCACCGCCTCCACCCCAGATAGAATATCCGGCATATCCGCCTGGCCCCAATTATTTTGGATCGCGCTCCGGAAATCATCGCCATAGCCATCGGAGCCGCGCGGGTTGCAGAAGAAAACCACATAGCCCCGGGCAGCGTGCAGCTGCCATTCCAGCCACACGGCGTGTTCAGCGGGGCTCCACATCACATGCGGCCCGCCGTGCACGTTAACCGCCAGCGGCCACTTTTCTTTGGGGTTGAAATCAGGAGGCTTAACCATCCAGCCCTGGATCGGTTGCCCATCCGGGGCCGTGTATCTGATCTCTTCTGTCGGGGCAACCCGGATGCTCTTCAACCATTCATCGTGGATCTTGGTCACGCGCCTGGGCTGCAAACCGCGGCGGGTGATGTACAACTCAGGCGGCTGCTGGACGGTGCGGCCAACGAAGGCGATATCGCCGCGCCCATTCACGCTGAACGTCTGGATCAACTCGTTGGTCCCGGTTACCAGGCTGAACTTGCCAGACGCCAGATCAACATAAAACACCCGGGCGTAACCGGAATCCTGGATAGTGCAGTAGATTCCCTGGCTGTCATCTGACCAGCAAAATTGAGACTGGTGATTATAGTCTCCGACCGAGCGGTCCAGTTCCAGGTTGAGGTCTCGCCAGCCAGAGGCTGTGGTAGTGAAGACCGTCAGGCGGGGGATATGCCCAAAGCCTGATTTTTCTTGCATCGTGATGGCAGCCAGCAGCTTGCCGTCTGGGGAGGGTTTTGGCTCCATGGTGAAGAATCCCGGACGGACGATTCGCATACTCTCCCCGGTTTTAACTGTTATCCGCACCACGTCCGACTCGGCAAAACGCTCTAAGGCAGGCTTTCGCACCGAAGTGGTCCACAGGTAACGTCCATTGGGAGACCAGCGCGGGGTAGTGAAATCAGTCTGCCCATCAGTCAGCCGGCGAGGTTTGGCATTAGGGTCATCTACATCAACAACAAAAATATGGGTGTAGCGGTCGCTGACAAAATCCGTGCCTGCCTTGAACGGCAGCCCGCGGTGAATCCTGGGATCTAGGCGTTGCTTTTCCTTGTGTTCCTGCTCCACTTCACGGATTTTGGCATCCAGCGCATCTTTAGGGGGTAGCGGTGGGAAAGCACTGCGTTTTTCCAGGCGGCGTTCTTCGGCGGTGAGAGCAGAAAGAAACGCGATCTGCTTGCCATCCGGGCTCCAGCTGAAGCCGGTGACTCCATTGGGCATCCTGGTGAACGCCTGGGCTTCACCGCCGTCGGTGCGGATCAGGTAAATCTGAGGCTTGCCGCCGCGCAGCGAGACAAATGCTACCCGTTCCCCATCCGGGCTGTACTGCGGATCGAAATCCATTTTGCCGCCGTTGGTGAATTGGCGGGGAGCGCCCCATTCCTCCCGCCAGCGCCAGATGGTGTGCTTGTAGTCGTTGGCGGCTTGGTCGGGTTTGAGTTGGACGTAGATGACCTCATCCTCAGTGGGGTGCCATTTCGGAGATTCCAAGACAGTGATCTGAAAAATATCGGAGGTGCTGATCATCCTTTTTGCTTTCTTTACCATCAATTCTCCCTGCTGTTTATTTGATCGGGACGTTTACCGGTTGGGTGGCATGCTAATCGTTCGCCTGTCTTTTGGCTTCCTGCTGTTGGTGTAGGGAGTAGAGATAATGCCAGGTATAGATCCCAGCCGAATGACCATCAGCCCAACTGAGGCTGATGGCATAGCCGCCAACCTGTTTGATCCCGGTCAATTGGGTAGTTTTGGCATCCATCAGCGGGATGATGAACATCGAATCATCGGGTTCTGACTTCATGTTGGCATGACCGCCGCGGCATTCTGCACACGGGCAGGAATTTCGCAGCAGGTCAAATGAAAACAACGTTTCTTCCCCATTGTTCCACTTGATCGTCATTTGTGCGTCTTCACGATTGGCAGCAATATCAGATGGTTTGGGCTCGCTTGGATTATTACTCACGGATTTATCCTTTCTCCTCCAGATTGCCGTATTTAGGGGCTAGGGTATTATCCAACAGGATGGGCAGAATTTCAAGAGCGACTATCTTTCCGCGGTGTAAAAACCCACTCTGATCAACATAAAAAGGAGAATGCTTCACAAAAAACAGGCGGGGTATACCCCGCCTGGCCATCATCGATCTGCACTGATCAATCCTCCGGCACCACCAATGAGAGATAATTGGCTGCTGCCCATCCGTTGCGCTCCTCATCCAGAGGGGTGACCAAAAACCACCAGGTGATCCCATCGGCCTCCACTGGCCCATCCCCGATCTTAAAAACTTCTGAATCCAGGGCTACAAAGCGCACACTGCTTCCCAGGCCAGCCTGCCCGCGGATATTCAACCCAGAGCCATCCGTACCTGAGATTTGCACCGAGCTGCCAATCCCGATGATCCCCGGCAAGGGAGCGGAGGGCAGATTCGAGGTGGCAGTTGGCACGCGTGTGGGAGGCGGGGTTGGCACATACCTTGTGGCTGTCGGACCGGGGATCACGGTCAGGGCAGCGGGGGCGGCGGGTGCCGGTTCTGCCGGAGAAGCCAATCCCAGAACGATGAAGATACCCGCCAGAAACAAGCATCCCATCCCCAGGGCGCTGATCAGAACCGCCGGGGAAGCCAGAGCTTTCCAAATACGCTGCAGGAGTTCCATTGGGTAAATTGTACACGAAATCTGAGGCAGCGGTGATCAAAGAAGGTTAGAACTGGTCTTGATCAGATTTAGTCAGCTTCACTTTCAGATCTTTGCCAATCCAAACCCCATAACCACTCTGCCCACGTTTTTCTGCCTCAAACTGGTTTTGACAGGTCAATATTCCTGTGTTATCCTTCTTATGGATGACTGGTCTGGCCCGGCCTACGTTTCGCCGGGCTGTTTGTTAAATCCGAACTCAACAAGACCTGAGGTCTTGTTTTAGGGTTGTTCTGTCCGCCCTGAAAAGGACAGAATAAAAAAGAATAAATCAGGGGAATTGGGAACCAATTTCTGGAACAAGGAACTGGATTAGTGCCTTGTATTTTGGTGTGTACCCTCTCCCCACGCAAAAAAGGAAAAAAAATGCGATCTAGTAGTTTAAAAATTGTGCCTATCGGCGGCTTAGGCGAGATAGGCAAGAATATGATGGTTTACGAATATGAGGACGATATCCTCATCGTAGATACCGGGATCATGTTCCCGGAAAATGACATGCTGGGGATTGATTACATTATCCCGGATTTTCAATACTTAATCGACCGGGCCGATAACGTGCGCGGGATCATCATCACCCACGGGCATGAAGACCACACCGGAGCGATTGCCCATGTGCTTGAAGAGTTCAACGCCCCCATCTATGCCACCCCATTGACCCGCGGCCTGCTGGAAGTCAAGCTGGCCCGCAGTGGACTGTTAAACAGCGCCCAACTGGTCACCGTAAATGCCGGCGAGAAAGTGCGGGTCGGTGTGTTTGAGGTGGAATTTGCCCATGTTTGCCACTCAATCCCAGATGGGGTTGCCCTGGGGATCAACACACCGGAAGGGCTGATTGTGCATACCGGTGATTATAAATTCGACCATACGCCAGTGGATAACTGGCCGACCGATTATGCCAAGCTGTCGGAATGGGGCGGGCGCGGCGTGCTGGCCCTGCTGGCAGACTCAACCAATGCCGACACCCCCGGCTGGACCCCTTCAGAACGAGTGATTGACCCGGCTTTTGACGAGGTCTTCCGCAACGCTGAAGGGCGAATCCTGGTGGCTTCATTTGCGTCACTGATCTCCCGGATGGAGCAGGTGGCCAAAGCTGCAATGAATCACGGCCGCAAGATGGCCTTTGTCGGCACCAGCATGCGCGAGAACGCCAAAATGGCAACCCAATTGGGCTACCTGGACCTGCCGGAAGACCTGATTGTGCCAGTTGAACAGGCCCTGAATATGAACCCTAAAGAGGTAGTGCTGATGTGTACTGGTTCTCAAGGGGAACCCACATCGATCATGGGACGCCTGGCTACCGGGCGCAACCGCCAGTTTGATGTGGAGGAAGGCGATACGATTGTGCTCTCTTCCCACCCCATTCCGGGGAACGAAGAATCGGTATACCGCACGATCAACAAGCTCTTCCAGCGCGGCGCCAACGTGATCTACGAACCGATCATGCCAGTGCATGTCTCCGGGCACGCCAGCCAGGAGGAAATGAAGTTGATGCTGCATCTGGTGCGCCCTAAATTCCTGGTCCCCATCCATGGCGAACTGCGCCATCTGCGCCAGCACGGCAAATTGGCTGAGCAGCTGGGCATGGATCCACACAATATCGCCGTGGTTGAGAACGGCACACCGATCGAATTTGAAGATGAGATCATGACCATCGGGAACCGGATTCCAGGTGGTTACGTATTTGTGGACGGTTCCCGGGTCGGGGATGTCGGCCCGGCAGTGGTGCGCGAGCGCGGCAACCTCTCCAGAGATGGGTTTGTATCCCTGAATGTACTCCTGGATAAAGATTTGGTTCAACGTCGTGATCCCCATATCATTACCCGCGGTTATGTATACAAAGATGACCTGGCAGACCTGATGCTCGACATTGACCACCAGGTGGAGGCAGTGCTGCGCCAGGCAAAGCAACAAAAAGGCAAAGTGGATGAAGTTGACATTGAAAAAGATCTGGAAAAATCCATCCGCAAGCTGCTCTCCGAGAAGAGCCGGCGCCGCCCCCTATTGTTCACCCGCGTAGATATCGTATGACCGACCAGGCCCAACAAATGCTCATCGGGGTGATCTCAGATACCCACGGGAAGTTCCCACCCCAGGCCAAAACCGCCTTTGCAAAGGCTGACCTGATTATCCACGCCGGTGATTTCGATACCAATGAAGTATTTGCCCAATTCAGGCAAATGGGGAATTTGATCGCGGTGCGCGGGAATATGGATCGGCAAGGCGATCCGGCTGGGCTGCCGATTTCAGAAGTGGTGCAGGTTGGCGAAGTTTTCATCTATGTGATCCATGACATTCTGGCTTTGGATCTGGATCCGCAAGCTGCCGGATTTCAGGTGGTCGTCCATGGGCATTTACATGTCCCGTTGTGTCTGCATCGGCAGGGTGTTCTCTATCTGAACCCTGGCAGCCCAACCAGCCCGCGCCGGGGATCAAAACCAGGCGCCGCTGTGCTCCGGATCAATGGCAATCAGGTATCGGCAGAATTGATCCCATTTGAATGAAAGGCCATCGCCGCTGACGATTCGGACGTTTGTCCTATATGGAAAATGGGGGAAAATGAGGTAGAATCACTACCCATGCATGATCGGCCAGTGACGATCGAGACTACATACACGTTCAGCATTCGTCCACTAGTTATTTTGAGAATTGAAAAGGATGCCTTCATGTCCAATCAATCTTCTTTCCGCGACTATAAACAGTCTCGTGAACGCCGGCAGCGTTTTGGTCCATTGATCTTTGGGGGGATGGCAATTGTGCTGGTTGCTGTGGGGGGTCTGTTGATCTTTCTCGCTCTCCGTGGGGGGATTTCCTTTAGTTTTGGTGCCACCGAGACCCCTACAATCACCCCTACCTTCACAAATACCCCAGTACTGCCAACCGAAGTTCCAACTGAAACCCTCGATCCGACCATCACCCCTACACCTACTGAGACATTGGTGCCCACACCTGCCGAACCTTTTGAATACCGGGTTCAGCAAGGCGATTCTCTGATCTCAATCGCTGACCAATATGGAGTGGATTATGTCAGCATCATGCTGATGAACGGGTTGACCTACGAATCACTGCTCTATGCCGGGGATACACTCATCATCCCCAACCCGGACATGGAGCGCCCCACCCCGACTCCACTGCCGCCAAATCTGCCGCGCGGGGCCAGGATCGAGTATTTTGTTCTTCCGGGTGATACATTGCAATTGATCGCTGAACAGTTCCTCTCCACGATTGAAGATATTATGGAAGAGAACGAAATGGAAGATGATTTCACCATTTACCCCGGGCAGATCCTGATTATCCCCTATTACCTGATCACCCCCACTTTTGGCCCCTCCCCGACCCCCACAATCGAGGCCACCCCGGAGCCAACGGCTACCTTCACACCAGAGGGTTAGCCAGAAAATTTGAATACATAAAATTATCCGCTAAAATGCGGACAATCCAATTACCAACGATTAACGATCAAACTAAGCTGGATGCCGCCTATTGAGTACTGAACACTCTGAACGCGTCCTCCAGCTGTTTGGCAAAGAACTCGCCGTCCTTCTCTTTGAGAAGGGCGGTTTGGGTTTCAGCCAGTTTTTCCCTGGCGGCTGGGTTGTGAGGATCTGCAAGCAGGGCGGTCAAATCGGAAAAACCGCGGCAGAGCAATTCATCCGGACGGGAGCCTGCCTCTCGGGCAGTTTGCTCCCCCAGAGCGAAACGGGCCTTGGCGGCAGTATATTCCCCGGCGGCAATATGATGAGCGCCCAGCATCCAATAGGCCCGGCTGAGGGGTAAAGAGGGCTTATGCAGGCTGATCGCCAGGTCAAGGTTGATCCGCGCCCAGGTGAGACCCAGCAGGCGCTGCTCCTCGCTGATCGCAATGCCTTTTTCATCCCAGCCCGGCCAGGTAAAAGAAGCCAGGTTGTAATGGATCGCTTTCTCCTGGCTCATGATCACCTCCGCCTCGCCAGGGAACTTCTCAGCAAGCTGCTCGCCCAGTTTGATCCCGGCTTGCCCAATCAGGATAGCGGCATCCAGGTCTTTTGCCTGCCAGTAAGCATAACGGGAAAGGGCCTCGTACAGTGGAACCTTTTCAGTGTGGGGCAGGTATGTGCGTGCAAGCTCCTTGAGGACAGCCTGCGCTCCTTCGGAATCGAATGTCTGTATCAGTTGATCCTTCATTTGATTTCACCTCAATCATTCAGACCTCCTGAAAGCGGAGAATCTAACCCGAAGCCACCTTTTTAACCAGTGGTATGCAGGCATAAGACCCTGGTTGAGATTAGATACCCCAAGTGGCTACCTGTTTGATTAATCACATTTCTCCTCCTGACAATGCTCTGCGTCGTCACGGAACACCCATCTCCAATACCGGCCCACAAGCATCGATACCAGGTTTTAGGGCATTTCAACTTTAAGGTGGCAGCTTGGGGTAGATCCTAAGGTAAGAAATGTGCAATCAAATTATTCTATAATTATTGGAATAAACATTGACAAAACATTGATTAATATGTAAAATATAGATACCACTACACGCTTGGAGGAAAAATGAAAAAGATAAGTACCAATCAAATCATCACCATCCTGATCACTCTGTTGACAATTACGGTCAATGTGTTGGCCAACGCCCTGCCCCTCAACGGGCAGGAAACCGGCGAAATCTCTGACCGCTTTGCGATCTACTTTGTCCCTGCAGGATATGTCTTCGCCATCTGGGGTCTGATCTACCTCGGCCTGATTGGTTATACCGTTTACCAGGCGCTCCCTGCCCAGCGCCAGAATGCCCTGCTGAACAAGATCGCCCCTGCTTACTGGATCGGCAATCTGGCCAACACTGTCTGGATTTTTCTGTGGCATTACAATATCTTTCCAGTCACCCTGATTGCCATGCTCATTCTACTTGCATCCCTCCTGTACATCTATGTCCAGATCATGCAAGCCGGTGTGCTAAACCGCACCCAGAAATGGCTGGTGCGGCTGCCTTTCAGCTTATATCTCGGTTGGATTTCGGTGGCAACGATTGCAAATTTTTCTCAGGTGCTATATTATTTGAATTGGAACGGGTTCGGGGTTTCCGGCCCAGCCTGGGCCGCGATTATGACCGCGGTGGCTGCTGTGATTGGCTTGATCATGGCCTGGTGCAATCTTGATGTTGCCTACGTGCTGGTGCTGGTTTGGGCATTTGTCGGGATTGCCAACCAGCACACCGATACCGCCCTGGTAGCAAATTCTGCCCTGGCAGCCGCCGGTGTGCTGGCAGTCGCTCTCATTGCTGCCCCGATCCTGAAACCCCGGATCGTAAAGGATAGATAAAATGATCAGAATTGTGACCGATTCCACCTGCGACCTGCCTTCAGATGTGATTAGCGAGTTGGGCATCACTGTTATTCCGATGTTCATCAATATCGACGATCAGAGCTATCAGGATGGTGTAGATATCACCCGCCAGGCTTTTTACACTAACCTGCCGGCTTATAAGCATCACCCCACCACCGGGACACCGGGCATAAATGCCTTCCATCAGGCATATGACCAACTGGCTAATCAAGGCGCAACTGCAATCCTATCAATTCATATCTCGGAGAGCCTCAGTGCCACCGTGCAGGTGGCAAGGCAAGCGGCAGAGCATTATCACCGCATCCCAGTGACCGTGCGTGACGGCGGCCAACTCAGTCTGGGCACCGGCTTTCAAGTAGAAGTTGCTGCCCGCATGGCACTTCAGGGAAAGTCGATGAATGAAATCCTGAATGCGTTGATCGACCTTGGTTCTCGAACCCTGGTGGCAGCCGCCCTGGATACACTTGAATTCCTGCGCCGCAGCGGCCGGATGAATAAAGCTTTGACCGGGATTGGCAGTCTGCTGCAGCTCAAGCCAATTCTGACCATGAAGAAAGGCAAGCCGGAGTCTGCACGTGTACGCACTGCTGCCAAGGCTGAGGCCAAGCTCATTGAGCTGCTGAAAGCCCATGCGCCGATAGAGAAATTTGCCCTCGTGCACACCAATGCAGCCGAGAAAGCTGAGGCATTCCGCCAACGGATTGCCGGGCTGCTGCCAGATGAAATCGTGTATTCGATGGACATCACTCCTGTGATCGGCGCTCATATCGGCCCCGGAGCGGTGGGGTTTGCGATCATCTCCAAATAATTCTAGATAGTAAAAGGACAAAATTAGATGGAAAATTCAAACGGACAGATTTATATCAGCATCCTGATCGTGGTCTTAATTGGGATCGGATTGGCTCTGGCTGGCAGCCAGGGAGGCGCAAAAATTGGCGCATTCCCCCTGTTTGCACTCGGTGTCGCCTTGGCGTTTGCCATCAATTGGATCGCCTTCATACCAGCATTCATCAATAAAACTGAAAAATTCTACGACTTGACCGGCTCCATCACCTATATCACAGTCGTGGTGGTGTCCATGTTGCTCGCCCCGGTACGAGACTTGCGCGCCTGGCTGCTGGCAGGAATGGTGATCGTGTGGTCAGTGCGGCTGGGGTCATTTCTGTTTCTACGGATCAAAGCTGCCGGCGAAGACCGGCGCTTCCGCGAAATTAAACAATCTCTCCCCAATTTCCTCCGGGCCTGGACCCTGCAAGCCCTGTGGGTCAGCTTCTCTCTGGCTGCTGCCCTGGTGGGTTTCACCTCCGCCAAGCGTGTGGAATTTGGACTCTTCGCCATCATAGGTTTGGTCGTTTGGCTGACCGGGTTTGGGATTGAAGTGGTCGCCGACCGCCAGAAAAGCCAGTTCAACGCCAACCCGGCCAACAAAGGCAAGTTCATCAACACCGGTTTGTGGGCTTGGTCCCGCCACCCCAACTACTTTGGCGAGATCGTGCTGTGGATTGGGGTGACGATTGTTGCCCTGCCGGTGCTGCAAGGCTGGCAGTGGGTAGCCCTGATCTCTCCAGTGTTTATCACTCTTCTACTCACCCGCATCAGTGGTGTGCCCATGCTGGAAAAACGCGCCGATGAAAAATGGGGCGGACAGGAAGACTATGAAACTTACAAGGCCAATACTCCAGTGCTGATCCCCTCCCCTCCAAAGAAATAGAATCAGGAGAAACCAATGAATATGAAAACTGCCAAAATAATTGCCGCCCTGGGTGTGCTGGCGATGACTGCCGTGTTAATTTACGGGTTCACAGCCGGCAATTTCGCCGCAGATGGGGGTGAACTGCTCCGCAACCCCTGGGGCGTGGTCTCAATGGTAGACCTGTACACTGGATTTATTCTCTTCTCCGGCTGGATCGTCTACCGGGAGAAATCTGTGGTCCGCTCAGTGATCTGGGTAATCTTTATGATGGTGCTCGGGTTCTTCACTGCCAGCCTGTACACGCTCATCGCATTGATCAGCAGCCAAGGCAATTGGCAGAAGTTCTGGATGGGTCAACGCGCTAATGAATAAAGTCAAAGAGCTCCAACAGGAATTCCTGTCAGTATTTTCCAGAGCGGGTTCCCGCCTGCTGGATTCGATACTGCCACTGGTGGTCTTCCTGGCAGGCAACCCGCTCCTCGGTCCAAACTTTGCCTTATGGGGCGCACTGATCCTGGCGGCAGGCTTTGCCCTCTTCCGGATTGTCAGGAAAGAAAGCATTGTCTATTCGCTGGCCGGGTTTGGCGGCGTGGTGCTGGCAGCCGTATTTGTGCTGCTCAGCGGCTCCGAAAGCGGGTTCTACCTGCCCGGATTGATCACCACAGCGGTGACGATCATTCTAGCTGTGGTTAGTGTGCTCATCAACCGCCCGCTGGTGGCCTGGACCAGTATCCTCACCCGGCGATGGCCGCATGAATGGTACTGGCGCCCTCGCGTCCTGCCAGCCTACAACGAAGTCACCATCATCTGGGCAGTAGCCTTTGCCGCCCAACTTGGGCTCGAATACTGGTTCTACCAACGCCAAGCGCTGAATTCACTGGGGATCGCCCGCCTGCTGTTTGGCTGGCCCTTCACGATCTTCTTGCTGGTGGTTAGCTACCTTTACGGTCTGTGGCGCCTGGGAAATTTGCGCGGCCCCAGCGTGGAGGAATTCAAAGCCGGAGCAGAACCACCCTGGGAAGGCCAAAAAAGAGGATTCTGAAGCCTGCAAATCTAAGGCCTTCACCCGGCTGCCTGGAATAGCAGGGTCTGTTGCCAGTGTGGTAGAAAAAGATGCTGCCCTTGTGAGTTTCAAATCGAAGACCTAAAAGTTAAAAAGCCCTTGATCAAGGGCTTTTGGATATCTAAAGGCAGCAATTTCCCTTACTTATTGCGGTATTCCAACTTTCGCAAAAAAGCCTCTTCAAGATCAATGCCGTGCGCGTTGGCCAATGCCACAAGATAATAGATCACATCGGCGATCTCTTCCTCCATCGTATCCTTAATTGCCTTGGTGCGGCTGTCATCCGGATCCAAACGTTTTTCCTTGTTGATCATTTCAGAAAGTTCACCCACTTCTTCGATGACCTTCATGAAATACTCTTTTTTACTTTTATTATTATTATGTTTGGCAACATAGTTTTGTAGTTTTGCTAAAGTCACTGGTTTTTTCATCGGTATATTTGTACTTCTTCTGGTTAAACAATACTCAAGGGTTAATTCTAACCGAAAAAACGGGGATCAACCCATGTTTTTCGACAGGAATTCCAGTTTGAGCCCAAGTGTTCTGTTAAAGGTCTTTTAAATAGTTGGGTTATTAATTAACCGAACACTTAATACTTTGTCAAAGGCTGCACGCAGGCGTTTGAAAATTCATATTTTTATCAGTTGCTTTTCTTTTATATGCACCTTTTTGCTTTGACCAAGTACTAGTTATGGGTCAATTTGCCTTTCTTTTTCCCGCCATTCAAACCAAGATAAGGACGCAAATACTGCCCGGTGTAACTTTTACTTATCTCTGCAACTTCTTCCGGGGTACCTTGTGCAATGATCTTACCGCCGCGGTCGCCGCCCTCTGGGCCCAGGTCGATGATATAGTCGGCCACCTTAATGATCTCCATATTATGCTCAATGATAACCACCGTGTTGCCGCCATCCACCAGCCGGTGGAGCACATCAATTAGTTTGTGCACATCGGCGGCATGCAAACCCACAGATGGCTCATCGAGGATGTAGATCGTCTGCCCGGTGGAACGTTTGGACAGCTCACGGGCTAATTTTACCCGCTGGGCTTCGCCGCCTGAGAGGGTCGGCGCCGGCTGGCCAATGGTCAGATAGTCTAGACCGACATCGTGCAGCGTCTGGAGCTTATTCGTCATTGCCGGGAATGCCTCAAAGACTTGCATAGCCCGCCCAATGGACATATCAAGCACATCTGAGATGGTCATACCCTTGAATTTGACCTGGAGCGTCTCGCGGTTAAATCGCTTGCCGCCGCAGACTTCACAGGGCACGTACACATCTGGGAGAAATTGCATCTCGATCTTGATCTGCCCCTGTCCCTGGCAGGCTTCGCAGCGCCCACCCTTAACATTAAAAGAAAAGCGACCGGGTTTGTAGCCGCGCACCTTACTTTCCGGAAGTTCGGTGAACAGCGTCCGGATGTGATTAAACAGGCTGGTGTACGTGCCGGGGTTAGAGCGCGGGGTGCGCCCAATCGGTGATTGGTCAATATTGATGATCTTGTCAAGATATTCCAGACCGTCCACGCCATCGTGCGCGCCGGGGATTGTCCGGGCACGGTTGAGTTCACGCGCAAGCGCTTTATACAAAACCTCATTCATCAGCGAGGATTTTCCTGATCCTGAAACACCCGTAATGCAGATCAGCTTGCCCAGCGGGAAGTGCACGTCCAGGTTTTTAAGGTTGTTCTGGCGCGCCCCGCGCACTACAATCTCCTTCCCGTTTCCTCCCCGGCGTTTCTTCGGCAGAGGGATCTGCTTGCGTCCGGAGAGATACGCCCCGGTCAGAGATTTCCGGTTCTTGAGGATATCTGCCACCGGGCCTTCGGCCACCACTTCCCCGCCAAATTCACCCGCGCCGGGGCCGAGGTCCACGATCCAGTCTGCCTGGCGGATAGTTTCATCATCATGTTCCACCACCAGTACGGTATTACCAATATCACGCAGACCCATCAGGGTATTCAGCAAACGAGCATTATCGCGGGCATGCAGCCCGATGGAAGGTTCATCTAACACATACAATACGCCCATCAGCCGGGAGCCGATTTGGGTGGCCAGCCGGATGCGCTGCGCTTCGCCGCCGGAGAGGGTCTTGGCAGTGCGGCTGAGAGTCAGGTATTCCAGGCCGACATCCACCATGAACTGCAGCCGTTCCGACAGCTCTTTGAGCACCCGGTTGGCGATGATCTTATCCCGCTGGCTGAGGGGCGATTTCCGCCCGTTGAGGCGTTTAGCCCATTTGAGGGTATCAGCCACTGGCCAGGAGGTCACCTCAAGGATATTGTGACCATCCACGGTCACCGCCAGCGCTTCCGGACGCAGTCGGGCGCCTTTACACACCGGGCATTCCCGGTTGTTCATAAACTCCATAATCCGTTCACGCATGTAGCTGGAACTGGTCTCTTTGAAGCGCCGCTCAAGATTGGGGATAGCGCCCTCATAGATGGCATGAAAAGTGGAGACCCTCCCGCTCTTGCGGGTGTAACTGACAGTCACCTCTTCACCGCGGGTGCCGTAAAGAATGATGTCCAGCTGCTCATCGCTCAGTTCTGCAATCGGCACGTCCATATCAATGTGATACGCTTCGCACGCGCCAACCAACATCTGCCAGTAATAGCCGCCGTAATCCCGCGGGCCTCCCCACTCTCCGGCAGAGATCGCACCTTCATTGATCGATTTCTTCTTATTCGGGATCAACAGATCAGGGTCAATCTCCAATTTCGTGCCTATACCCTGGCATTCGGGGCAGGCGCCGTGAGGGGTATTGAAGGAAAAAGTGCGCGGCTCAATCTCCGGAACGGTGGAACCATGCTCCGGGCAGACAAGATGCTCAGAATAACGAATATCTTCCGGCGGATCAGCGCCGAGGTTATGCACAGTCAGCACGCCGTCGCCAAACTGAAGGGCCGTCTCAACCGAATCGGTCAACCGGGAGAGAAAGCCATCGGTTTCTTCCTGAGTCTCATGGCGACGGATCACTAGGCGGTCAACCACAGCTTCAATCGTATGGTTCTTATAGCGGTCAAGCTCAATCTCGCTCTCGTCCAGTTCCACTACCTCGCCATCGACTCTGGCGCGGACAAAACCAGCCTTGGTGATCTCTTCCAATACGGATTGGTGCGTGCCTTTACGGTGGCTGACCATTGGAGCCAGCAGGAGCAAGCGGCTGCCTTCCGGCATTCGCTGAATGGCATCCACAATCTCCTGGGCAGACTGCTGGACCACCTCGCGGCCGCACTCCGGACAGTGGGGTACCCCAACGCGGGCATACAGCAGACGCAGGTAGTCATACACCTCTGTGACCGTACCCACAGTGGAACGCGGGTTATGCGAGGCGCCTTTCTGATCGATTGAGACCGCCGGAGAAAGGCCTTCAATATATTCCACCTCTGGTTTGCTCATCTGACCAAGGAACTGCCGGGCATAGGCTGAAAGCGACTCAACATAACGCCTTTGGCCTTCCGCAAAGATGGTATCGAAAGCCAGAGAAGACTTGCCAGAACCAGACAACCCGGTGATCACCACAAACTGGTCGCGGGGGATTTCGACAGTGATATTTTTAAGATTATGTGCATTCGCACCAACAACGCGAATTACTTTATCAGGCATTAAAAACCTTTCAATGGGAAATCTCGATCTGGATCGGCATCAGGTGAATTATAGCACAAATGTTTTAGTTTGTGTCTAGATTGCTGACAAACGGTGCGATCAAATTCTGAACAATCCAGTCACAATCGTTATGGGTTGGATCTTTTCCATCAAATACCTCAAATCTACACCAGCCTCTACTGGGTGGGCTTATCGTGTCAGGGAACGCTGCCAACAGGATATTTCTTTAATATTTGATTACGCCCATGACAAACGGAAAAAATTGCTCTCCCTGACCTCAGACAACCCGACCAAACCCAATCTGACCATCAAAAACCCGATCAAACCTGACAAAAGTTACAATTTCGTTGTGACAAATGTCCTGAGTTGATTGGGACAATTATCATGCCTATAAATATATGTAAATAATGTATACTTATAATAGTAATGGCTGTCAGGCAGGTCCCCAACTGCCTGAGATCCTACAGCAACCCATACAAACTAATTAGGAAAGGTTAGGAGTATGAACAGAAGAACAAGCCTATTGTTTGTTCTTGGCTTACTTGTGTGTTCTGCCCTGTTGCTGACTGCTTGCGGCGGCCAGACAGAAGCACTTGAGTGCCCAGAACAAACGCCATGCCCGGAATGTCCCGAATGTGCAGAACCAGAAGTCGACACTGGTCCTGCTGTTCCATTCTTTGAGGCATGGGAATCTTCAGGCCATGCCGATGCTTCAGCAGAAGCCTTCCGGCATTGGGATGAAGATGATCCCGCTGTTGTCCCCGCTAACTGTGCCAAATGCCACAGCACCACTGGCTACCAGGATTTCATCGGTGCCGATGGGACTGCATTTGGTTCGGTAGACGCGGAAAGTTTTACCCCCGATACCACCGTTGAATGTATTGCCTGTCACAACCAAGCTGCCTTGGCATTAGACAGCGTGGTAATGCCCTCCGGCGCTGAGATCACCGGCCTGGGAGCAGAAGCCCGCTGTATGCAATGCCACCAGGGCCGGGAGTCTGGCCTATCGGTGGCTGCAGCTACTGAAGGGCTGGAGGAGGATACAGTCAACGAAGAGCTTCGCTTCCTTAATATCCACTATTATGCTGCTGCTGCGACCAAATACGGCACTATGGCAAATGGCGGATATCAATATGCAGGCAAAACTTACGATGGCTTTTTCTCCCACGTACCAGAGTACGATGCCTGCCAGGAATGCCACAGCCCGCACACCCTTGAAATTGAGCTCAACGCATGCGCTAACTGCCACGAAGGTGTGGAAACTGTGGAAGATCTGCGAGATATTCGCATGCTCTCCTCCGCCGTAGACTATGATGGCGATGGCGACCTTGAAGAGGGCGTATACTTTGAGATCGAAGGGTTGAAACAACAATTGTATGCTGCCATGCAGGCATATTCTGCCGGAATCGGTTCAGAAATAGTCTACGATCCAGCCAGCTATCCCTACTTCTTCGATACGGCAGGAGAAAGCTTTTCAAGTTGGACGCCGCGTCTATTAAAGGCCGCCTATAACTATCAGGTCGCCCTGAAGGATCCAGGCGGCTATGCCCACGGTGGTAAGTACATCATCCAACTGCTTGTCGACTCAATTGAAGACCTGGGCACAGATGTCAGCGCACTGCAAAGAATTGACCACGGCCACTTCGCCGGGTCGGAAGAAGCCTTCCGCCACTGGGATGAAGATGAATATGTGGTCTCCAGCCGCTGCGCACGGTGTCACTCTGCTGAAGGGCTCCCCCAGTTCCTGGAACTCGGCTTGAACACCGATCAGCCCGCTTCAAACGGCTTCTTGTGTGAAACCTGCCACGGCGGCGGCGACTGGCCGGCGCGCTATCAGGTTTCCTCAGTTACCTTCCCCTCTGGGACAACAATTTCCGCAGATCAACCAGAAGACCAGTTCCTGTGCATGCAATGTCACCAGGGCCGAGAGTCTGGACAATCTGTTGATGAAGCTGTCGCTGAAGCTGAAGCTGACCTGACTGAAGCCCTGGCAGCCTATGCAGAGGCGGGTGACGCAGAAGCTCAAGAACCCACCTTGCAAGATTTCCTCGGCTTTGTCAATGTGCACTACTTTGCCGCCGGGGCCACACGCTACGGCAGCGAGGTCAATGGTATGTACCAGTTTGAAGGCCAGGAATACGCCGGATACTTCGAACACGTAGATGGCTTTGCCGCCTGCACAGACTGCCACAACGCACATGAACTGGAAGTCAAAGTTGATGCTTGCGCAGCATGCCACGGCACAGATGACCTGGCTGTCATTCGTATGCGCGAGGATGACTTCGACGGCGATGGCGATCTAGCAGAAGGACTCGCCGGTGAAGTTGCCGGGCTGGCAGACTTGCTGTTTGCTCAAATGCAGGCCTACACCGAAGCTGATGAAACCCTAACAGGTATCGTCTATGATGGTCACAACTATCCGTATTTCTTCGACACCGAAGGCGGACGCTTCACCAGCTGGACACCCGCATTGCTTAGGGCTGCTTACAACTTCCAGTACGCCCAGAAAGACCCGGGTGCATTTGCTCACAACGGCACCTATGTCATCCAGGTGTTGATCGACTCGATTGACGCACTGGGAGGGGATGTTACCAGTCTGACCAGACCATAAGGGCTCTGTTGTAGTTTGCACTGACGATAAGCCATTACAAAATAAGCAGCCGGTGCCGCATGGCACCGGCTGTTGAAATATTACACATTTTATCTAATTTGACCTATAATTGCACCAATCGTCTTAGTACGGGTTCTCTATGGAAAGGAGAAGAGTACGTGAAACAGATCAAGGAAGCCCTCCGGCGGTTTTTCTTTCCGCCTGAGAATGCTGGTACCTTTTGGCGGGTTCTCCCCTATGCAGTATTAGGTCTGCTGACAGTGGCGGTTTTCATAGGCGGTTCTTACGGGTGGGAATACACCAATTCCCCTGAATTTTGTGGAACCGCATGCCATACCATGCCGCCGCAATACTCTGCATACCTGGTATCCCCGCATGCCAGGGTGCAGTGTGTCGAATGTCACATTGGTCGTGAAGCTTTCGCCAACCAGTTCACCCGCAAAGCCGGCGATATCCGCCATGTGGTCCTCAACATCACTAACAATTACGAATACCCCATCCGGGCAACCAATATGCGCCCGGCGCCTGAAACCTGCGAGACCTGCCATTTCCCGGAAAAGTTTTCCGATGACAGCTTGCAGCAAATGACCCTCTATTCAAACAATCAAGAAAATTCCGCTAAAAACCTTTACCTGATCATGAAAACCGGCGGCGGTTCAGCCCGTGAGGGGTTGGGCTTTGGCATCCACTGGCATATCGAAAACCCGATCTATTTTTATGCTGAAGATGAACTAAGCCAGCAGATTCCTTACATCATTGTAGAAGATATTGAAGGCAGCCGCACTGAGTATATTGACATCAGCGCTGATTTCGATCCTTCCGAAATCGATCCACAAGACCTGCAGGAAATGGACTGCATCACCTGTCACAACCGCATCACTCACCGCATCCCTGAGCCGGAGGTAGCGGTCAGCAATGCCGTTTCCCAGGGTTTGATCTCTGCCGACCTGCCGTATGTCGTGCGAGAGAGCATAAATTTATTAAGAGACAATTATCCGGATAATGCTGCTGCTTTGCAGGCAATGAACTCGCTCGAGGATTTCTATGATCAGAACTACCCCGAGATTTACAACGCCCAGAAAGATGAAATTTCACAGGCAATTACCACCTTGCAGGAAATTTACAGCCTGAGCGTTTTCCCCGACCAGAAGATCGACTGGGACTCACACCCAGACAATCTGGGGCACAAGGACGATCCTGGCTGCTTCCGCTGCCATGACGGCAAGCACTTCAATCAAGCCGGTGAAGCCGTCCGGCTGGAGTGCAATATCTGCCATTCCATCCCAGTGATCAGCCCTGCCAATGCACTGACCACGGATATTGAAGTGACCAGCGGTCCCGAACCACCCAACCACACCCTAACCACCTGGATTGCCCTGCACGGCCAGTATAAGGATAACTCCTGCAAAGCCTGCCACACCACCCCAGAGACCGTGCCCGACCTCTACGCTTTGACAGTTAAACCGCCAGTGGATAACAGCTTCTGCGGCAACGAGGCCTGTCACAGCAATGTATGGACCTATGCTGGTTTCACCGATCCTGCACTCGAACCGATTCTGACCGAGCAGCTTGAAGCCCTGATTGCACAACGCGCCCCCCAACCAGCCCAACTCCTGGAACAGGAAGAAAATATGCAAGATCAATCCGGTCTAACCTATGACGGCACGATTGGCGCAATGCTGACATCCGTTTGCAGCGTTTGCCATGGCACATCAGGCGGGTTGGATGTCACCAGCTATGCGGCGCTTGTCGAAGGCGGAGATAGCGGCGCTGGCATCGTGCCAGGCGATCCCCCTGGGAGCATCGTCTTCATCCGTCAGAGCATGCAATCCCCCCATTACGGGCAGCTTGATCAGGACCAGCTCAAACTACTGGAAGAATGGATCCTGACCGGAGCCCCGAAAAACTAGGTCATCCCAGAAAGAGAAAATGACCGGAGTCAACTCCGGTCATTTTTGTTATCCACGCGCGTTTTTTGCTTGCCGAAGGATTTCCTTGATTTGCTCCAGGTGTTCCATGGCGTGATTCTGGCCCAGCAGAAAGCGCACCATTGGGGTGATCTTGAGACCTTTGTCATTCTTGTAAAAGTTTTGGGTGTGAGCCTGGTCTGGCCACATCTCCAGGCTGGCAAGCAGAAAACGGCGGCTTTCCTCCAATCGTTGACGGACTTGCTCAATCGTGGTGACCGTCTCCCAGTCAACCTCCCAGCGGCTGCGGCGGGGTTCGACTTCCACCCCGCGGGCCAGTTCAGCCGCCAGGAAGGCAGATTCCTCATTAGAGGCGGTGATATGCACAATCACATGTGCCAGATTCCAGCCGAGATTTTCATCTTCGGGGTTCTCCGCATAGGGATCATGAGCTTCGGGGTCCACCGGTTCAAAGACCACATCCGCATCGGTGGCGTCGCTCAGCAGGTCTAGGAGTTGGTCGGTCAGCCAATTGGTCTGATCGGCCAGGTCTTGCGGGCAAAACTGCATCCCGAAACGAGTCCAGTTGATCTTCTTATTGGTGATTGGTGAGAAATCAATCATTGCTGTGCTCCTGTGAATATTTCCTGAATTATTTTTTAGATGGATTAATTGTCAAGAAACTTACTTAAATGGCAGTTAAGGTGATTGGTCAACCAGGGAGCAAGAGGAAATCGAAGCAATCCCGGTGATTCCAGATCACAGGCAGCAAATCACTGCTCACCGGTTTTGTCTTCTGAGAGATACCCCAGGCTGATCAGAATCTCCTGCACCTTTTGCAGAGCACCAGGGGCGACGGTGATGGTGGTAGGGCCAAGCGGTGTACCAAGGAAACGCTTTCCTGGAGAAGACTGCAATGCTTCTAAAACTTTTGGATGGCTGACACGCAGCACCACAGCCTTCTGAAAGCTGGCTTGGGTGCCGTGCGTTTCCCAATCTGACAACGCCTTGAGGGTATGCGGCGGCAGGGGAGAGGAACTGTACCGCTGCAGCAAACCAATCAGGTGGCGCACCTTCAGCCCCTGCTGATCGGCAAGGGTCAGCGATGCCGGCGTGATCTGGTAGCTATACATCCCACCCTTGGGCGGACGCCATTCACAGAAACGGGCGATCAGATAGCGTGCAGCCCGCGGAGCCTGGCGCGGCACCAGAATCTGGCCCTGAGAATCCATCTTGGGGGTTTCATCCTCGTGCCAGGTATAGTCAGGTGCATGGCCGTCCCACAGGTCATGCCACCAGGGCGAGAAGCGAAACACAGACCTGGGCCCATCGATTTGCGGGGCAGCCAACTCCACAAATCCCAGCCAGTGCAGCGGGCCGGTGATCAGAAATTCCAGGTAAGCGCCCTCTACCTGGTCCCAAAACTCGATGCCGCGCAGGTATTGGCCGGTGCGCCGATCCTTCAGGTACCAGGAGTCATAGTCTCCTTTGGGCCGTAGGAAATCCGGCTGCTGGGCGCGCATGGTAGAGATTAACGCCGGTAGAGACCACCACTGGTCTTCCGGCAGCATGCGGATCATGGAAATGGCTGACTGGCGCATCTCCATCGGGTTATGCCGCCATTCCCCGGCGGGAGCAATGTGGGGGATATAAGCCAGATCATCAAAATCTGGGCTGTGCAGCCATGCATCTGCCAGGCTTGCCAACGCTTCTGGGCGCGGTGCTTCCAAAAAGGCGCGCACCGGCTCGGCCAGCGGGAGACCATCCTCATCAATCAGTCCAGCGGATTTGAGCAGTGCAGCGAGCGTATCTGGTCTCATAGGCCAGCTTTGCTCGACAGTTAAGTAGCGATCCGGGTCTTGCCCGCCAGAAGCTCTGGCCGCAGCCAGGAAAGTGGTGGCATGATCGAGGATGTGGTCATCCACAGGGAAGGGGCAGGCTCGCTCCATAGGTGCAGCGATCCGGCTGAGCAGGGGCGGTGAAATATCTATGCGCAAAAAATCAGGCATAAGATCCATCAAATCTTCGGGAATATAAGCAAATTCCTGCGGCCCGGCATCTGAATCAAAGAAATCACGCGAGATCAATCCAAGATACCACAATTTCTCGGTGGTTGAGATTGGGGAGAGATACGGTTTCTCGCGGTCACGGCGTCCGGGTCCGATCTCACGCACCGGGCCGTAATCCTCAACAAACAAATGCCAGGGAACTTGCCCGCCAGCGCCGATCAGAGTAGAAAGCGCATCCTGAGACTTCTGATCGAGATCTTCAACCAGTTCGACCAGGATGCCTGCCGACTTGATCACAGCTGAAGCCAATTCCTTGCGCCCCTGGCGCACATCCGGCGCTGAGAGAGCAATATCCCAGCCGTCTGCCATAATCTGCAGATGACCAAGGTCGTGTTTCTGCAAGCTTTGCAGCAATGTAGGCATCGCTATCGTCCCCGGATTAGTTGAGATTGAGCCTTCGCTCTCTTGTTAAAACAATTATATCTGTCCATTGGAGTTTGCAGAACAAACTCCCCAAAAGCAAAATAATCCTCTGGCTCAATTTGCTTCAGGCACAATCACTTCCAGCGCCTGGGGCAGAACTTCAACTTTGAGGTAGTGGACATCATGGTTCAGCCCGGCAAAAAGTTCTCCATCGGCGTGCAGATACATCGGTTTGTCCGATTCGATCTCGATCTTCTTAAACCGGTCCATGCTGACTGCGCGGTCTTTTTCCTGGGTGCCGTTCATGAACGGGATCAGCAGCATCAGCATTTTCAGACGTGAGACCTTCTCCACGATGGTGATATCCAGTTCCCCGTCATCCATGATTGCTTTGGGGCCAGTGTGGAATCCGCCGCCTTCACGCGGCCCGTTATTCAGGGCAATCATGATCGTCTCGGTCTCAAATTCCTTCCCGTCCATTTTGATCTTGTTCTTCATCACAATGTAATTGGAGAAGATCACCTTGAGCACCGTCAGAATGTAGCGCGGGAAGCCCCGCAGAAAGCGCACAGTCCGGAAGAAGATCGTCACCGAGCCGCCGAAGCCGATATTGATCGTGTTGCCCCAATATTCCATCCGCCCACTCTCATCCTCCACGCTAGCAATATCCACCGTTTTAGTGTACCCGGCCAGAATTGCCTTTGCAACTTTATCCGGATCTTTGGTGTTGCCTACATTGGCACAGAAATCATTTCCAGAACCGAGCGGGATTACGCCAAAAATCGGGCGTTTCTCAGCAGGGACTTCCATCAAGCCGTTGATCACTTCATGGGCAGTGCCATCACCGCCAATTGCCACCACAATCTCGTAGCCCTCCTCGGCGGCTTGTTTGGCTAAACTCTGTGCGTGAGAGGGGTACACTGTGCCGGTCCAATCGGCTTCGGCAACGCCCTCAAACAAGTGACGTAGGTCTGCGGCATAACGCCAGGCGTTGCCCATATCTGCATTGGGATTCATGATCAATTTTATGCGGGGTTTATTCATTTCTTGCTCCTCAAGCGGTGGATAGATGAATTATAGCTGGAAATTAATCTCTTTCTAGCTTTGGCAGATAGATATTCGCCCATTTTTGAATTGATTAATATTCACCCAGGTAAACCCAATCCCTTCAACATTGTATTTATACGAACACTATTTCGCCCCGAACGTTTCCCTGATCCAGGTGCAAAAGACCGACACTTGTTCTCAGCGCCGGCACGGTTACATTGGGCTGGGTCGGCGAGCCGGGGTTGAAAACCAGTTGATCGTCAATCCAATAATTGGCGGGGACATGCGTATGCCCGTAAACAACCACCCGGCAAGCCGGGACACGCCTGCGAGCCAAATTTTCGTAATACGAGAACTTGCGCGGTCCATAGAAGAAATAATTACCCTTATCCCAGATGTAGCGCAGCCAGCCGCCGAACCCGTGCACCAAGCCGATCGATACCGATTCGAATTCTAAATATCTCACCGGGGGGAGGTGCCTGGTGAGTAAGAGATCAGTGTTGCCGCTGACGGCATACACCGGAGCGATCTCATCGAGGAGATCCTTCACGCGGAGGACACTCAGGTCGCCCGCGTGAAGGATGGCAGAGACCTGGCTGTTGGAGAAGACATCCAGCGCAGCCTTCGGTATCGTATCTGTCCGGTCTGGGATATGGGTATCAGCGATCACACCAAGGATGGTTGGAGTCATGGAGAAAATAGTATCATATTTACAGGTAAATGACCGGCTGCCAATTGATGTAGTAGATCCTGAATCTTAAGTGCCAATAAATCTGTAATGTCAGTTCGCTTGACCCCCATGTTTCGGCTTTGTATAATGATGTCAATAATTTTTTGCTTGCAATTGATCGGATATTGGAAGCTTTGGTTGTATTTATTTGAAAATTGAATAAACGAGGGAAAAGAGGAGTAGCGCTATGAAGCAACTATCGAAATCCATCTTAGCTTTTATTGTTTTAGTAGCAATGATCGCCCTGACCACTCAGGCGGTGTTCGCCGCAGGTCCTGGCACAGGCTGGACATACTACCGGACAGTTACCCTGAGTGCAGGAACACCATCAGATAATTTCCAGGTAAATCTGCAGATCACCGATCATGCAAATATGAATGCTGATGGAAGCGACCTGCGGTTCTATGATCCAAATGATGTCCAGGCAGATTACTGGATAGAAACCTGGAACCCGGCCGGCACCTCTGTGGTTTGGGTTGAAGTACCCACTGCAGGCACAACCAGCCTGAGAATGTACTACGGCAATCCAGCCGCCGCAGCCGCCAGCAATGGCGATCAGACTTTCATCGTTTTTGATGACTTTTCCAGAACTGCCGTTGATACCAGCAAGTGGGATGTGTATGACCCCGATGGTTCGATTGTGGTCAGCGGCGGTTCAATTACTATCATCGGCGGAGACCAACTGATCTCAAACACCTCCTTCGAGATGGCCGATGGCGTGATTATTGAATCGATTCTCAGCAGCAGTGTGCCGTACCGCAGCGGTTCACGCGGATCAATGAGCAGTGCCAGTTCAATCTCAGGTTCCGCCGCCTTTTTCACCGCAGATCATCCAATGACCTCCGATTTCGCCGTCTGGAGTCATGGCCGGGATAATGTTTATGGCATCCATACAATTCATGAAGGGGATGGCGTGGACAATGGCGACTCAACATCCCAATATTATCAAGTCTACAACCCCACCAATAGTCCCAACACCTGGGCCGGTAACGGAAATTTATTGGGAGCTGCTTTCGAAACTGGTCGGTTGGAGTACTTCCTGAATAACACCTCCCTGAGCACCTCCACCACCAATATTCCAGACGAAACTATGTACCCGCTCCTTAACAATGGCCTGCTCACAAATACTGGGCTGGATCCCTTCAGCATCACTATGTTCCGGATGCGGAAATTCTCCTCTACCTATTCCCCGGTAGTCACCGTGGGGGCAGAAACAGCCTATGACACCGACAACCCAATGGTTGATACGAATGATCTAAAATTGTCATACACAGATGCAGGACCGAACATCATCAAAGTGACCTTCAGTGAAGATGTCTTTGATCCAACTGGCGATTCAGACCCTGATGATGTCACCAACCCGGCAAACTACCTGCTCGTCGAAGCAGGAACCAACACAATCTTCGATACAACCGCCTGCCCAACCGCGGTCTCCGATGATCTCAATATCTCTGTGGATAGTGCCGCGTATGATGATGGCACCTTTACAGCCACTCTGAATGTTAACGGCGGAGCGGCATTACCCAATGGCAGTTACCGTTTGCTGGTTTGCGGCTCTACGTCAATCGTAGATTTGGAAGGAAATCCGTTGGCCGGCGATGGGGCTACCCAGGGCACGGATTATATCTTCAACTTTACCGTAAACGTGCCTGCCCCGGTTGCCGAAACAGGGGGGGTACTCCCAGCAACCGGATTTGCTCGCGGGGTGGTGACAGCTCTTCCCGCTCAACCAGCTGAGAAAGCCTATGCTTCCTCAGACCTGGTACTCGAGATTCCAAAATTAGGGGTAAAAATGGACATCGTCGGCGTACCGCTCTCTGGGGGTGAATGGGATACTTCATGGCTTGGGCAGAGCGCAGGCTGGCTGGAGGGCTCCGCTTTTCCAACCTGGACGGGTAATACAATTTTGACCGGCCACGTGTGGGACAGCAACAACAACCCGGGGCCGTTTGCCCAAATAAAAAGTCTGCGCTATGGAGACGAAATCAAGATTGAAGCCTGGGATCATATCTACATCTACCAGGTAGTTGAGAGCAAGCTGGTCTTCCCCAGAAATGTGAATCGTGTCTTTGAGCATGCAGAATCAGATGCTCTCACCCTGCTGACCTGTGAGTTATATAATCCATTTGGCGGGAACTACTTCTTCAGAAGAATTGTCACCGCTGTCCTCGTCAGCGTAGAATAGGTAAATACCGATTGTGATGAAGGATGCCAGAGTTCTCTGGCATCCTTTTTTATTTTTACTGCTGGATAGTTGAGTCCCTTGATTGGTCTCCAGGTAAATTCTCCCCGTTCTCGTTTTTCGGCAATCTGAATTTAAAATACACAGGAAGTACTGAGACAATCGCCATGATAGCGGTAATCGTGAACGGCACAGCAGGATCGAAGCGTTCCCACAGGGCCGCGCCGATGTAAGGGGCCGGCAGCGAGATTATCCCCAGGCTGGTCCAGAAAAGACCAAATGCCATCCCGCGCATGTTATCTGGCACTGCTTTAGAGACCAGCGAGTTATACGCCGGAGACTGAAGCCCAACGCCAATCCCAAAGAGCATGAACAGCGTCGCGTAGGCCTGGAAGGTACCTCCCAAGCGAGTGAACATGAAGACGGCAAACCCGTCGATCAGGAAGCCGGCGATGATTGGGATGCGCTCGCCGAGTTTGTCAGAGATCCAGCCAGAGGGGATTGTGATTGCCATCATTGTGATCCCAAACACCGACCCCAGCCAGCCGATCTGAGCGGCTGTGATACCGCTGATCTCCTCCATGTATAGCGGGAAGAGAGTATCCGACATGCGGAAGGCGATATCACGCACCCCGTCAGTGACAAAGATCCAGGTGATCAGACCACCGGCTACCAGCATAGAGAGCATGGTTGCCACGCTGGATCTCAGTGAGTCCCAGGTCAGCGGTTGGCTGTCTTCCTTCTCCGTCTTTCCATCCGTGCGAGCCATGCGCACCCGCAGCACTGCAGCTGCCGTGTACAGCGCCGCTGAGACCAGCAGCATGAGCTTAAAATCATATCTACTCACCAGCAGGCCCCCCAGCGGCGGGCCGATCACCTGGATGACCATGAAGATCGTGTCCGTGATCCCGTATACTCTCCCGCGGTGTTGCTCACTGCTTTGTTCCGCGATGAAGGCGCTGAAACTCGGCCCAACCATGGCTCGTGCAATTGAGCCGACACTCAATCCCACCAGCACCCACACCCATGAGGTGGCAAACGGCAAGATCAGGTGACCGAGCACACCGCCGATGCTGCCGATGGCAACCGCCCGTAAACGTCCGTAGTTATCGGAGAACCACCCGCCGAAAACCTGCAACACCAGCGGCACGATATTTGAGAGCGTAAACACCAGCCCCACCTGGGTGATAGTAGCCCCCAGCTCAGATACGTAGAGCGGCAACAGCATCCCCTGCATTGCCCCGGCCGTATTGGCCAGCACCATGGCAGCCATAAACCAGGCCAACACCGGGGTGATCAATCGCTGTTTGTCAGTTTCGGTATTCATCTGTTCCCGGTGGCAAAATTAATGTTTCCTGTGCGGTTTTATGCCAACGCCATCACTTTAGAGGGTTTGCGCGGGAAAATAGCATTCAGCAAATAACGGGCATCTTCTTTGGGATAGTAAATATCCGGGAAGGCATCTTCCAGATCCTTTATACTGCGGTATCCAAACATCAGTTGGATAAAAGTCAGGCCGGGGAAGTTGGCGGAAGCGTCTTCAAAGTGAGGTTGGTCCCAACCTTCCACTGTGATCTTGCCGCGCTCAAATTTCAACGCAATCCCGCTCTTGTAGAAATTAAGCTTCAACTCACCGCTGTGCCCGCACATATAAGACTTATCAAGGCGCTCTTCCAGCACTGGGGTGATCATCTGCAGGAAGCCGGGCAGATCTGGCACCCGGATGTAGAACGCGTACGGATCGTCAACCAGGGGCATCCGCCTGGGGACTATGTGATAGAGGGGATGGTCTTCACCCAGATCGAAGACAAACCTGGTCATCTCAAGCGGTTTTTCCTCCGAACCCTCCTTTTTGGCGTAGCCTTCCCCGGTAACCTTGAGCTGGCGCAGCAGCGGACGGGCAACATCAAACCACGAGACACCGGGCCTAAGTTCCAGACTGCTGACAAACAAGCTGCCATTGAACAGGATCGGCACGCTGGAGAAGTAACCCACCGGTTCCCCTCCCAGGGCCTCAATAATCTGGAAATCCTGCCCCATACTGGCGCGCTTATCCCTCCCGCTGACCTCGTACTTCCAGAGGGATTCATCACGCACGCAGCTCAGCACGTGGCGGTTGAGGCTGGCATCATACACCTGCTTGAGGAAGGGCACGTCCTTATCCACCGCCCGGCGGAATTTATACTTCTCCTCCTCGTCTTCTTTAAGCTCTGGGATACTGCTCAACGTCCCGGTCCGGCGTCCGCCGAGGTTGACCGCCATCTCATAGCCAAACTGGCGGTAATACCACGGAATCCCGGTAATGAACTGCAGCTTGTGTCCGCGTTCTTCACCCCATTGATGGATGATCTCAAACTGCCGGCGGATCAGACCTTTTCGGCGGTAATCCTCCAGGGTGCCGACCAGTTCCGGGCGGCCTGCAGGGAATCTGATCCCTTCATACGCCCATTCCTGGCTGATGTAGCACATAGAAGAGACCACTTTGCCTGTTTTTGTGTCTTCCACCACGGTGAAATCGGATGGGCCGCAGGTCGGATGCTTGCCATTGAACAAATCCATCGTCCAATGATAGATGTGCTGGACAAATTCTTCACCCGGATCTACATGCACCTTACCGTTGAAATTAGCAATCTCCTCAGCATCTTCTGATCTGGCAGTGCGGACGATCAAACCGTCATCGAGGGTTTGAATGATATTTTTCCCTGTCATCTAATTTTCCTTGTGCGTGCATCTAAAGGTTTAGCTTTTCATCATTTCCGGCCGCTCGTAGATTGGGATTTTCAGCATTGCGCCAATTTTCCAGAACGTCCTTTACCTGCTCCTCTGCACCGTTGCGGCTTAAATTCTGCAACGCTTTTCGGATGCGTTTCTTGGCACCCGCTTTTTCAGCCAGACGGGTCAAAATCTCCAGGCTTTGCTCCGGGCAACAGGCTGCCCACGGTTTTGAGAGGCTGCGTGCCACCGCGTTGTAGTCCGGTTCATCCTGATCCGCCCAGTAGGTGAGAATTTCAAAGACAGCCTGTGATTGTCCATTTGCGCCCAGGGTGCAAAGCACATTGGACAGGGTCTTGCGCACCTCTGCGGGATGATCCTGAAGGCTTTCCCGAAATGCATAGACCTTCTCCAAAGCCGCCTCACCAGGCAGATAGGGCAAAATCTGGTAGGCCAGTGCCTGGACGCGGGTTGCGCCAGATTGCTGCCAGGCGATGTAGAGTTCATCCACCTTCTCAGGATTTGCGTCTGCATTCTGGATGGCAGCCAGCAGGACCGCCTGGCGTACATCCTCCCGGGGATCCTGCGCCAACCCGTTCAGGTCTTTTGGAGAGGTCTGATCAGTTCCATCCAGGAAGCGGGTCACCAGGGCAGCGCCTGCCACCGCCCGGTAGGCGGCCAATGGATGGTTGACCAGCGGGCGCAGGGCAGACTTACTGGTCCGCGTTCGGGAAACAGCCTTTCCAACTGGCAAAATGACCTGGTTGAGAAAGGTTTCATCCAAAGGGTGATTGCCGCCAACCTGGGGAATGGCCTGCAGTTGGTCCAGGGCAGCCCAAAGCGACTCAATATGCCCGATCCGGGCAGCAGCCTGAATATCTCTCAAAATGGTGCGGATATCTGATTTCATCATTCTTTACCAATCAGGCAGTCAAGGCCTCAGCAGTGACCGGTTCTGGCACATTCTTGAAGAAGGCCCAGATCATCAGCGTTGAAATCGCGTACAGGATTCCGGTGGTGATAAAGATTGGAGAAAAGCCGTATTGCGCCTGGATGAAACCAGAGACAGCCGGCATCAAAGCCCATCCGGTATTCCAGCTTAATGAAAGTATGCTGTTAAGCGTGCCCTGTTGACTCTCGGAGACCTGTTCCATTGAGAAGGCGTTGTACAGCGGCTGCGCCATGTTCATAAAGGCATTCCGGCCCCAGAAACCAAGTACCGCCAATCCCAGCCAGGGCGAAAATCCCATCACCAGCAGAAAGCCCAGGCTGGTAGCTTGCGAGAACACTAAAGCATGAATTCGCCCGCCCAGACGGCGCGCCAGCCAGGGACTTAACAGGGTACCAAACCCGGTAATCAGCGAAGATACACTGAAAAGCACGCCAAGCAGTTGGTCGGTGGCGTTAAAGGTCTCACGCAAGAACAAGTTGAGATACGGCACCATCAGGGCAGCCCCCAAACCAATCGCCAGGTTGGGCAAAAACAGCTGCCAGACCACTTTCTTTTTCAGCAAGGAGCTGAGACCTTTCCAGATCTGGCCTTTGGTTGCGCTGACCTGGCCAGTTTTGCGCGCCTCACCGTCCCCTTTCGGAATCATGCTTACCGGGATCAGCGTCAGCAAAAGCAGGAAGAATACGGTAAACAAAATCCCCCGATAGCTGGCAAAGGTCTCTGGTTGAATCCCAAACAGCGATTCAAACCATAGGGGCATCTGCCCGCCGATAAAGCTCCCCACCACCCCTGCCACACTGAACAAGGCTGACCGCAGGCTGAAGACTGCTACCCGGTTTTGCTGAGTGGTCAGGCGGGTGAGGAGCGGCGTAGCCGCGATGAAGTACATTGTCTCACCCACCCCGGTGATGAACAATGTGATCAGGATTTGGATTTCAGTCTCAGAGGCCAGAAAAGCCAGATAGCTGAAAGCCAGGATGATCATCCCCAGAAACACAGAACGTTTGCGTCCCATCCGGTCGGTGAGTACGCCCAGCGGGAAAGCCAGGATCAGCGTGGCCATAGGGGTCATCCCATTGGCAACACCCAGAAAGGCTTTATCCATGCCCATCGCAAGGATGTAAAAGTTGAAAAACAGCCCCTTGATCGCATAATACATCCCGAAAAGCACCGGGACGGCAAGGAACAGTTTGACCGACCGGTTGTAGCCGCGCACCTCGTTGATGCTGTTTGTGATTGAAGCGCGAACTCTATCTAACATCTTAGTTGTGTCCTGTTAAATCGTTGATCAGTGCGTTGAGATCATTCATCGCTTGCGCCGGCGTCTCAAAGAGGATTGCCTGCATGCCCACATTGTGTGCGCCTTCCACATTTTGGATAAAATCGTCAATCAAAACAGCCTCTTCAGGCACAGTGCTGGTCTTTTCCAGGGCAATATAGAAAATTCCAGGAGCCGGCTTCATCATGCCCACTTCGGATGAAATGATCAATTCATCAAAAGCATCCCCAATCTGCCACTGGTTTTCGATCTTCTCACGCAAGATGACGGTGTAATTGCTGATCACCGCCGTGGTGTAATCCTGCTTAAGTGAACGGATATACTCCACCAGCGCCCGATCAAGCTGGTCGCCGGCAAAGAATTCAGCGAAGACCTGATCAACCCCACAGGGAGTGATATCCAGAGCCTCAGCGATATTGGCGTAATGTTCTTCCGGGCCGATCTCACCCAGCTGGATACGGAAGTGGTCGGTATGGCCGAAGATCAGCCGGCTGAGGTCAGGTACAGTCCAGCCCAGCCGGTCTGCAAGGGCTGCCCGCGGGTTGTGGTCCTCGGTGCGTTCCAGCACACCGCCAATATCCCAAAAGATTGTCTTGATTGCCATCTTTAGTTTCTCTTTCCCTGCCCCAGGATTTTAAACCATATCCGGGAATTATGGGGACCAGTCAGCCTTTGGCTGACCAATGGGCCTTTGCTCGCAGACAGCTTCGCAAACGCTATTACTAATTGCGCGCCCTGCTGGTTTACCGCGTGCAAGGGATTAATATTCTAATGAGTCGAGTATTCCCTGCCTGGACGAAGCTCTTTTTCGTACATATTGTGCTGGCGGTGGGTCTTCATGCCCGCCTTCTTGTACAAACGCAGTGCCCCGGTCAGATTCTCGCCATCCACTCCCAGACCAACGCTTTTCTTGCCGCGCTGCCAGAAGGCATTGAAGCTCTCCTGCAGCAAGGCCAGGCCGATTCCACATTTACGCCAGGGGCGGCGCACGGCAAGAGAGCTGACCCAACCAAGGTCTTTATCTTCCCAACTCTGTTTTCGGCACAGGCTGATGCCAGCGATCTCCTCCCCGTCCATTGCCAGGAACCACAGTTCCGGGTCAAATCCTTCTTCATCTTCCACAAACATGTGCCTGAAGCGCGCCAGTCCGGCTTCGAATTCTTGGGGAGTATGTCCAAAATGGTCCTGGAAGGCTTCCTCATCAGCGCGGTAAACAGCTTCCAGATCCTCCGGGCGGAACGTGCGCACGCTGATCCCCTCAGGCCACACCGGTTCGGGCGGTTTTTCTGTCATCCTAATCCGCATCTGAAAGCTGTGGCGGATCTTTTTCATACCGTAGCCGTTGAGCAGATCGTTGGAAGGTTGGTGTGTATCAAACGCTGTGGAACGGAATGCCACCCGGGCATCTGGCGGTACGGTCTCGATCACCTGGCTGGCTCGCCGCTCAGCCCAGGTCAGCAAGGCGGTGCCGATCCCCAACCCTTTGAAATCCGGGTGGACGCGCCCCCACACCCAGGGGTGGACAGGCAGCTCCCCAATCGTCCAGACCTCTACGTAACCAACTAACAGTCCATCAGGTGAAATAACCGCCCTGAAATCTGTTTCCGGGGCCACGCCAGGGGTGGTCCAATCTTTTTCAATCTCTTTGGGGGTGAAGTCGCGGCTGCCGATCATTTCCACGGAAGTTTGGTTGAACAATTCCACCGCAGCGGGGATATCTTCCAAGGTCACCGGGCGGATGCTGAACCCCTCAGGTAAGTATGCTAGTTCATTCATCAGGCTCTCCTTTGATTGTTTACAGCTTCTCCATCGGCTTACGATAGGTAATCCCGGTATGGATCTTCTGGTAACCCACCCCGGTGTACAGAGCCAACGCGCCATTGGGATTCTCAGTATCCACACCCAGGCAGGTCTCTTCCATCCCCATCTCGATGAACATCTGGATACTATCGGTCAGGAGGGCTCGAGCAATCCCCTTCCGGCGCCAGGGCCGCCGTACGCTAATGTCTTCAGTGTATCCGCGTTTGCGCTTGTATTCCCTGTTCTCTTCATGATTGATAAAGTTGCGCACCATACCCACAACCTGATCGCCGTCAAAGGCCACTTTCCACAGTTCGGGTGATTGCAGCGGCCAGTTCAGCCAGGCCTGATAGTTCTCCTCTGTGGGTTCAACATATCCCCAGTGATCGCGGAAAGCCTCCGCCTCCGCCTCCGCCTCCGCCTCCCAAACAGCCCGCATCAAATCCGGGGTGATGGGTCGCACCTCGATCCCATCCGGGAGCGGGTGCACTTCAACCGGCTCAGAGCACAGACGGGTCATCTCAGACCCGTAGCGGACGGGCTTCATACCCAGGTCTTCCGACATTCTGCTTTGCCATTTTTGGCGGTCGCTCGACCACACCTGCAGGTATTTGGGTGCATCCGCGGGATGATCCCGTGCAATCTCTTTGGCCCGGTTGATCAGCCATTCAGCCATATAAATACCCACTCCTGTGCCGCGCCACTCTGGCTTAAGGTGAACAAAGAAGTAATAAATGTGGTTATTGTTCAGTTCGGCATTCCACCCGGTGCGGCCGTACGCGATAATCTCGCCATCCAACTCCGCGATGAGCATATCTGTGTAGGGATCGCAACGGACCAGGTGGTTGTAGTTATAGGCTAGCTGTTCCAGTGTATCTGAGGCTTCAACCCCATCTGCTTTCATGGCGGCTAAGTAGGCAGCCAGCATACCCGGGTAATCTTCTTCACCCCTAAAGCCTCTAAAAACCAGACCAGGGATGTCCGGTAACTTCTTAAGCTCAACTTCTATGCTTAGAGTTTTCATTTCATTTCCTGATTTCTAGCGGCAGGGAGGCCTTCTTGAAGCGTCCTCCCTGCCTGGTTTAGTTGTTTTCAACACTGTTGCGACCATCTTTTAGCTGGTTTTTATTTAGCTCTTTGGTCACAGCAGCAAACTCAGCCCGGGTTTTCTCTGCCAGGCTGGCTTCGATCTCCCGGAGGCGCCGGCTGGTAAGACTCAGTTTGGAGACATCCGTCGGCTGCCACTGAAAAGTTTCATGCTGCGGTTGATTGTAAGGTTCAAATTCCAGGCTTTGTGCCTGTGATCTGTTGATCATTTTCTTGAGTTGATCAAACATGACTGCCTCCTCTGTAAGGCTTCTGCTGATGAGTTCACCAGCCAAGCATGAAGGAATCTGATTGGGAGGCAACCTTGCTAACAGCACTTATCAGGAAACTGATGATCTTATCCTGGAGTTTGCTCCGCAAACTCCTAAACAATCATCTTGATCACAAGATGATTGTCAGTCACCCGTTACGTGCCAGTTTCCCGGTACGTTTGGCGTACCGTTCAGCAAGATTGAATACCCACAAGCCCAGGGGGATCAGTACTGTACCCATCACCAGCACCGGCCAAATCTGCGGCCAGAGCTGGTTTGTCGGTGTGCCCTCCAGCAGCGTCAGGCGGACGCCATCCAAAACGTAGGTGGCCGGACTGACCACGCCAAACACCTGTAAGGCTTTGGGCAGCACCTCGATGGGATAGTAAACTCCCGAGACCAGTAACAACACGGCAATCACGATATGCGTCATCTGCGCGCCGCGCTCCGGGAAGAGCAGCGGCAACACCGAGACCATGATGCTGATACCGATGAAGGAGAAGCTCCCTGCGATCAGCATCACCAGCCCGCCCCACAGGTTGGCCTGAGACATGTCAAGGTCGAAGACAAACACAGTCACCACCAGGATCACTCCGGTGAAGAACAGGCTGTAAACGACTGCGAAAACCGTCTGCCCGGCCATGTGTACCACCCTGCGGACTGGCGCCATCAGGGTGTACTCGATCGTGCCTTCCCAGCGCTCGATCGAGATCACCTCGGTGATCCAATAGAACACGGTGGTCAGGTAACGCCACACCAGGGTGCCGATGACCAAATAAAGCACCAGGAACCGCCCATCCACATTGGCCTGCTCGCCGGAGAGAGCTTCCATCCCCAATCCGATAAAGCTGACCGAGAGACTGTTGGCGATCGAGTAGACCATCCAGACCAGTTCCCAGGCCCAATACCTCTTAACGAGGTTGGCATTTCGTTCCACAAACGCATACGTCGCTTGTATGTTCTGTATCGTTGTAGACATAATTTTGTACCTCCTTGTTATTGTTCCAACGCTGGCTGCGATTCTTTCTCAACCAGTTTATCTGCGTTGGTGATCGCCCGGACCATCGCCTGGGCAGACTCAATATCTTCCTTCTGCTCCTCTTTCAGCTTATCGCCGGTGAGGTGGATGAAGACATCTTCCAGGCTGGGTTTGTGCCCATTCATTCTCGGGACCAGGTCCTTGAGCGCTTCCGGCGTATCCAGGGCAATCAGTTTGCCCTTGTGCAGGATCGCCACCCGGTCGCAGAGGACTTCAGCCTCGTTCATGTCGTGGGTGGTGAGCAGAATCGTGGTGCCATCCTGTTCTTTCAGTTCCATCACCACTGCCTGCACCTCACGCTTGGAGACCGGATCCAGACCAGTGGTGGGCTCGTCGAGAAGCAGGATCTTCGGCCGGGAGAGCAGTGCCCGCGCAATGGCCACTTTCTGCTGCATGCCGCGGGACATCTCTTCCATCGGATTGAAGATATTGCGCTTCTCAAGCCCCAGCCGGGTGAGGATCTGCACAACGCGCTGGCGGATTTCCTTGCCGCCCATACCGTAGAGGCGTGCCCCGTAGATCAGATTCTCCATCGGGGAAAGCTTCTTGAAGAAGCTGGCCTCCACCGATACCCGGTTGATCAGCTGCTGGACTTCAATCTGCCTGTGAACTGGATCAAGGCCCATCACCAATATCTGGCCTTCATCTGGCAGCAGCAACGTTGACATCAGCCGAATGAGGGTCGACTTGCCAGAACCGTTAGGCCCCAACACCCCGAAGATCTCACCTTCCTTTACCTGGAAGGAAACAGTGTCCAGTGCCAAAACCGGTCCGGTGTTCTCTTCTTCAACAGGTTTGTTGCCGTTCTTTCCATTGGCAGATGTCCATTTTCTGAAGACACCTTTGATCCAGTGGTTATCTTTTTCCCTGCCAAACCGTTTGATCACCTGGTTGACAATGATTGCATATGTAGTCATGATGTTCTCTTGCTCCTTCTTTCGTTTGTTTCCAAAGCTTTCTCTTCATCTCCTCCCCGGTCTGGCAAAACAAAAAGGCCAGCGGGGTGGTTTTCCCGTGGCCTAAGGGTGGTGTGGATTGGCGTACTCCACCAAAATAAAAAGCCACGGGCTTGTCGATGCGCCCGTGGCCGTTGTGTCAGAAATTCAGATCGAAACGGTCAACAGACGCAATGCGACAAGGCAACACCAGCGAGTCCGGACAGATTCTGCCGGCTGCGGGTTACAAAAGCGTATGTGCTTGTGAAGTTTGCCATCTACATGCGTCTCCTTTCTAAAATTTGTTGGCTCTTTGCAAAGCCGCTGTCGATATTACTATCAAAGATTTATAGTGTCAAGAGAATTGGTGATATTTAAATCGCAGACTTTTTTATAGATCCCCAGAAAGACTGGCCCAGGCAGGTTCATCCGCTTGAATTTTTGACCGGTGTGGTTTATACTCCCTAGGCATTCGGGGCGTAGCGCAGTCCGGTAAGCGCACCGCGTTTGGGACGCGGGGGTCGGAGGTTCAAATCCTCTCGCCCCGACCAAAAAACCCTCTCGGCTTGAGAGGGTTTTTTGGTTGAGAATTGTATCGAATTGGGTTAAACGTTCAGCCTTTGGCTGAATGTATTCCTCTTGCCCAGCGGAAAAAAGCCAAACCGTTCTCCCAAACAATCAGCAGAGCTGATTGTCCCTCTCACCCACAAGCAAGAATCTTGCCAATATCGCAAAATCGCAATGCTTTTGTCTCCTTCATACTTCTAAAAGTTATGGTAAATTAGGAACACAGGTCCCGGCTCTTTTCGATTTCCATCACGCCCGGACTGTGAGATGATTATGGATATGAATACAAACTCACCAACTCGGGTTAAGATCATGCGCAGTTTGCTGACGATCTCAGTCACGGCTGCCATTCTGGCCACCATTTTTACCCTGTTTACCCCTCTGGGAATCACCTACGGCCTGACCGGCGGTGTGGGTGAAATCTTTTCCCCCCCTTCGGCTTTTGAGGCAGACCCATTCCTGCCGACCCCCACCCCCAGCCCGCGCCCAACAATCGGCATTGTGGTTGGACATTGGGGATATCCAGATGATGATGTCGGCGCCACCTGCCCCGACGGTCTGACCGAGTTGAATGTCAACCTGGATATTGCCACCCGCACCCAGGCAATTCTCCAACAGGAAGGATTCAACGTTGACCTGCTGCGTGAGTATGATGAGCGCCTGGAAGGGTACAAAGCAGTCGCCCTGGTCTCAATCCATGCAGATTCCTGCCTGCCCCTGGGCAACGAAGCCAGCGGGTTCAAGGTGGCATATGCCCTGGCAACAGCCCGCCCTGACAAGGCCAACCGGTTGGTCTCCTGCATCTATAGCCGTTATTCTGAAACCACCGGGATGCCCTTCCATGCCGGGATCACACCGGATATGACCAGCTACCACGGATTTGAAGAAATCCACTCTGAAACAGCCGCTGCCATCATTGAGACCGGCTTCCTGTTCAACGACAGGCAGATCCTCACCCAGCAGCCTGATCTGCTGGCGCTGGGAATCGCCAACGGGGTGCTGTGCTATATCCGCAACGAAGACGCAAGCCTGCCGGATACCAACCAACCATGAGTGAGTCGGCGCACAGCTACCCGCAAGCGATTGAACTCGCCAACCAGGCTTTTCGGGCTGGTGACCATAATTTGGCTCGGAAGTGGGCTCAGCGCGCCGCCAAATTGGATCCTCAGCAAGTTACGCCCTGGTTGATGCTGGGCGCACTGGCAAAACCTTCTGCTGCGCTGGCTTATTACAAGCACGCCCTTCAACTTGATCCCGGCAACAGGATCGCTCGCGTCGGGGTCAAACAGGCGGCCCGAAAATTGTCGGAGCAGGTCAACAAACCGCTAACAAAAGCTTTCTCCCAGGCGGCACTCAGCAGCAAAACAGTCCAAAAGAAACCCTCCTCCCTCACCTGGCTGGCCGGGATTACCCTGATCAGCATTGTGGCAATCACACTGATGGGCGGTTTTTCATCCCTGCGCAACGTGGCGGTTTCAGCCCATTTGCTGCCAACCCAAGGTTCCCCCCCGGCAAACCTGGCTGGCCGGGTGAACCCACTCACGCCAACCCCCACCCCCACTTTTACCCCTACCCCCACGCCGACAAATACACCCACACCAACTCCAACTTTCACCCCTACACCCACATTCACCCCTACACCGGTGGCCACGTCCACCCATGTGGCCTATCCGCCCGGTAACCTCACAACCCGCCCCGCTCACATCGGCGCTAATGAGTTCTGGATCGAAGTCAACCTGAGCGACCAGCAGCTCCTCGCCCACCGGGGGGATAAGGTCGTCAAGAAATTCAGCGTCTCCACCGGCCTGAGTGGGACTCCCACTATCATCGGCCAATACCAGGTATACATTAAACTGGTCTCAACCTACATGGGTGGGCCGGGATATTCCCTCCCCAATGTCCCTTATACAATGTATTATGATAAAGGTTACGGCATCCACGGCACGTACTGGCACAATAATTTCGGCAACCCGATGAGCCACGGATGTGTTAATATGGTCACTTCGGAAGCCCAATGGGTCTTTGAACAGTCGGTGGTGGGTACCTGGGTGATCATCCATTATTAATTGCTATGACAGCAAATTCTCCGCTCAGTCGAAGAGATTTTCTTAAACTCGGCGGCGCTTCTCTGGCTGCCGCGCTGATCCCAAATCATCTGCGCGCCTTGGCAGCCTCCAACCCGGTGCTGGCGCGGGTCACCTCAGGCACGCTGAGCGTCTATCGGCAGCCGGATTTTTCCTCTCGGCGGGTGCAATTCCTCTGGAGGGACATGGTCGTACCCATCACCCGAAGCCTGCAGGGGGAAGAGAACACCCGGTTCACAGCAGATTGGTGCCAGGTGGGACAGATCGGTTTCGCCCATGCCTCCGGGCTGCAGCCAGTGGAGATAATTTTCCAGCAGCCCATTGAAGACCTGCGCTTTACCGGCTCACTGGCTGAGGTCACTGTCCCCTTTGTAGATGTGTACGCCTCCTTCTCGACAAAATTCTACCGGCTGTACCGCTATTATTATGGTTCCACACATTGGATCGACAAATTGGTACACGACCGGGACGGCCGCGCCTGGTACCGCATCCTGGATGATAAATTCCCCGAATTGGAACGCTGGGCGCCGGCTGACCGCTTTCGGGTCTTCTCAGATCAAGAGTTAGCCCCCATCTCCCCTGAAGTGCCTGTGAAAGAGAAACGCATCGAAGTGTACCTGGAAGAACAACGACTGGCGGCATTCGAGAGCAACCGCCGGGTGTTCGAGGCCAGAATTTCCACCGGAGACAGCCTGGCCAATCCCAAATACCAGACCCCCACCGGCACCTACCTGATCGGATTAAAGCGCCCCTCCCAACACATGATGCCCTGGGACCGAACCTTCGGCAGCTATGACCTGCCCGGCGTCCCCTGGGTGTGCTACTTCACAAACTACGCCCATGCCTTCCACGGGGCATTCTGGCACAACGCCTTCGGGCGCGCCCGCAGCCACGGGTGTGTGAACCTGGCTCCGGAAGATGCCAAATGGATCTATCTTTGGTCCACCCCGGTGATGCGCCCGTATAACCAACTGCAATATTCAGAGTTGGGGGGCACGCGTGTCATTGTAATCTAACCAACTCTTTCTAAAAATTTATATGGAATTAACAAAAACTGATTTCCGGGTACGGTATGATAGAGTTCACTCAGGAGAATAGCCCATGACTCAGATAAAACCAATGTTTGCTGGACTGGTGATAGACGAATTCGATAACCCGGTTGATTCCGTTCTGGTCGGCGATCAACCAATGTACGTGGTGGATGATCGGGGCTTCCGCCGTCATATTGAGGCCCGCCAGATCGACCTGGATGTGCTTAAATCCATGGCGGATATGATCGAAGGCCATGAAGACCAGATCAGCAAGCAGGCGGCTACCATGCTTGGCCACGATGATATCTTCAGCCAGGCGATCCTTGAAAACCAGCTGCTGAATATAGACGAGAAACTTGAGGAAATGCTGAAACAGGGAATTCCCGAAGAAGGGCTGGCTTACCTGGGAATGATGGGGTTCAAGATCAGGATTAACCTGCACGGCGAATTGCTGGAGGTCATCCAGCCGGGGATCATCGCCCCGGAAGATGAATAATAGTCTAAACTGTAATAGATAAAAAACAGCAGGGACAGGCAGACTGCCTGTCCCTGCTGTCTGATCGTATCATGAATCTGGTTTAGTTAATCCCCAGATATGCGCTTTGCACTTCCGGATTCCTGCGCAAATTTTCAGCGGTATCGTTAAGCACAATTTCCCCGGTTTGAATGACATAGCCCCGATCAGCCACCTGCAGCGCCATCAAAGCATTTTGCTCCACCAGCAAAATGGTAGTACCTTCCTTGTTGATCTCCACAATAGTATCAAAAACGCCCTCCACCAGGATCGGCGCCAACCCCATCGAGGGCTCATCCATCAGCAAGATTTTTGGGTTTGCCATCAGCGCCCGGCCGGTTGCCAGCATTTGCTGCTCGCCGCCAGACAGCGTCCCGGCCACTTGCTTGGCGCGTTCTTCCAGGCGGGGGAACATTTGGAAAACACGCTGGGTATTTGCTTCAATCTCACCGCGGTCGCTGCGCGAATAAGCGCCTAACTCAATGTTTTCCAAGACCGTCAACCGGGAGAAAACTCCGCGGCCTTCTGGCACCATCGCAATCCCCTGATAGACAATCTCATGGTCAGGATATTTGGTTAAGTCATCCCCATTGAGGAAAATCGTCCCTTGACGGGGCTTGAGCAAGCCGCTGATCGTCCGCAGAGTTGTGGTTTTCCCAGCCCCGTTCGCCCCGATCAACGTTACGATCTCCCCCTGATCTACATGGAGGGAGACCCCTTTCAAAGCATGGATATTGCCATAGTAGGTGTGAATATTTTTTACTTCCAGCATTGCCATGACGTATTCTCCTATGCCGCCGAGAACTCTAACCCAGATGCCGCCCCTCGTCCCAGGTAAGCCTCAATCACTTTTGGATTGTTCTGGATCTCCTTCGGTTTCCCCTCGGCGATCTTCGATCCATAGTCCAACACGGTGATCTTCTCACTGATCCCCATAACCACGCGCATGTCATGCTCAATCAACAAAACCGTGATTCCGCTCTCATCGCGCAGGTTGCGGATAAAATCGGTCAATTCCGCTGATTCCTGGGTATTCATCCCGGCAGTCGGCTCATCCAGCAGCAGCAGGTCAGGTTCGCTGGCCAGAGCACGGGCAATCTCTACCCGGCGTTGAGCGCCGTACGGTAAATTTCGGGCCAACTGGTCTCCCAGCCCTTTGAGGTTGACAAATTCCAGGAGTTCCTGCGCTTTCGCCAGGGCATTCTTTTCCTCATCCCGAAACCGCTTGTTCCCGATCACAGCCTCAGGCCACCACGTCTTCAGCCGGGAGTGCATCCCAACCAGGATGTTTTCCAGGGCTGTCATATTGGCAAACAGACGGATATTCTGGTATGTCCGGGTAATCCCCATCTTGGTGACCTGATCCGTTCGCAGCGCCTGGATTTGTTTCCCTTTAAATTCGATCAACCCTTCTTCAGGGGTGTAGAAGCCTGTAATACAGTTGAAAAATGTTGTTTTTCCTGCCCCGTTGGGACCAATGATTGATGAGATCGAACCTTCTTCAATCTCAAAGCTGAAATCATCCACAGCAACCAGGCCGCCAAAACGCTTGGTAACATTTAGTGTACGCAGTATCGCAGCCATGATCCTCTCCTATCCCTCAAATTCCGCCGGACTATCAAGATCCGCCTCGTGGAGCTCTCTGGCCCGACGGGTTGAAGGCAAGAAGCCTTCTGGGCGGAGGATCATCATAATCACCAATAATGCGCCAAAGGCTACAATCCGGTATTCGTCCACACTTCGCAAGATTTCTGGCAGTCCGATCAGGGCAATTGATCCTAATACCACCCCCTCGATGCTGCCGATGCCCCCGATAATGATCAGCGAGAGCACGTTGATGGAAACATCCAGGGCAAAGTTGTCGGGGAAGATATTCACCTGCCGGGCGGCATACAGGGTGCCGCCAAGGGCAGCAAACGCCGCGCCAGAGGCGAAAGCCATCAATTTTATTGCCACCAGGTTGATTCCCATCGCTTCTGCCACATCCTCATCTTCCCGCAGGGCCACCCAGGCACGTCCCAAACTGGAGTCGCGCAGTCGAATGGTGAAGAAAGTGACAATAACCGCAAAAGCCATTCCCAGATAGAGAATCCCTTTGGGATTACCCAGGTCAAGACCGAACAAGTTCGGAGAAGGGATCTCTAAAATCCCTCCCGGTCCGCCGGTGTAATCTCTCAGGTTGAGCAAAAGCAAACGAATGATCTCGCCAAAACCAAGCGTCACGATTGCCAGGTAATCTCCTCGCATCCGCAGGACAGGAATACCCAGCATGATGCCTGCTGCCGCCCCCAGGAGTACGGCAATCGGCAGCCCTGCCCAGAAATTAAGTCCTTCAAACCAGGGGAGGTTGACAACGATATAAGATTCAGGCGAAGAGATCAAAGCATATGTATACGCCCCCACGGCAAAGAAAGCCACATATCCAAGGTCCAGCAATCCTGCAAACCCGACCACAATATTAAGGCCAATCCCCATGATCACAAAGATCATCACCGCCCCCAATATCGCATTCTGCTTCAAATCAGTCAGCTGTGGGATGACCAGCACCAAAGCAACAATCAGCGCAGAAAAACCAATCTTGTGCACACCCGCTTTAACCTCGCGCACCGCGAAAAGCGCTGCAGCAATACAGGCATAAATCAGCACAAGACCGAATGAGTTCTCCTCCGAACCGCCAATATCCACCCCCTCAATGCGAAGGGCTAGAAAGAAGGCAAACAACAAAAATGGGAGCGCCAGCATCAGCCAGTACCGTGCAGACGAGCGTTTTTCCTCATCCCCGATGTGCAGCACTTTCGAAGCAGGAAATTGGGTGATCACTCCGCCAAGAACCCCTGCCAGAATGAAGTACCCAGCCAATTTGGTCAAGCCCGGCACCACACTTTGGCCTTCTCTCAAAGCAACCTTATCCACACCGGTCAGCGCTTCAATGTTCTCATGAGAGATCTGGGCAAACACATCTGTCACCTTTACATCCTGGGCTTGCAAGCTGGCAAAACCAAAGGTGATCAGCGCAAATCCCAGACCAGTGATCACACCAATGATCAAGCCATTCACCAGCACAGATGGAAGCGGGGCGGGTGCTTCGGCTGGCTTGGTCCGCAAACTGAACAAGCTGAATAAGAACACGATGACCGCAAAGGTCACGACCATCGAACTGCCAAAGGTCTTCGGCAAGCCGATCAGGTCCAGATAGATCAGGATCCCAAGGGCAATAAATCCAGCGCGAATTCCGTCTTTGATCTTCATATCAGGCCTTCTTTTCGCTCAGCACTTCGCCCACGATGCCAGATGGCCGGAAGATAAGCACCAAGACCAGTACCGAAAAGGCGATCACATCTTTGTATTCTGTGGGAAGACCCAGCGCGCTGGGACCAAGCGCTTCCAACAACCCCAGCAGCAGGGAGCCGATCATCGCTCCCAGAACATTGCCGATCCCGCCCAAAACGGCTGCAGTAAAGGCTTTCAGGCCCGGAAGGAACCCCGTGTTGAAGCGGATGACGGTGTTATGCAGCCCCAGCATCACGCCGCCGGCACCTGCCAGAGCAGAGCCTAAGGCAAAGGTGAACACAATCACCTTGTTTACATCGATACCCATCAATGCCGCAATGTGCTTATCCTCAGCCACCGCGCGCATCGCTTTGCCCATCTTTGTGCGCTGCACGATGATGAAAAGACCGAGCAGCATGAGGATCGAGGTGATGAAAATAAATGCACCGGTGTAAGAAATAATAATCCCTGAGTCTCCCAGTTTCCAAACGCCGTCGATCACACTCGGTTTCCGGTAATTATGCGGTACAGCGCCAAACACCAAAAGGGCGGTGTACTGCAGGAAGAAGGAAGCGCCAATCGCACTGATCAGTGGCACAAGCCGCGGCGCTCCTCTCAGCGGGCGATAAGCAAGCCGTTCAAGCACAATCCCTGTGATCACCGAGACGATCATCCCGGCTAACATCATAAAGACAATCGTGAGTGTCGATTGCAAGGCAGTTCCGTTGGCCCACCCAATCGAAGTCATGTACTGAAGCGCAAAAAAACCGGCAAACCCGCCCATCATCAAAACTTCACCATGGGCAAAATTGATCATGAACAGAATGCCGTACACAAGCGTATACCCCAGGGCTACCAGCGCATACACTCCACCCAGCACCAACCCATTGATCACCTGGAAGGTCCAGTAAGAGAGGGGATAGGATTCTTGCCTGGCAACAAAAATAATCCTCCCGATAAGGAGTATCACAATGATGATTCCAACTGCGATATAGATGTATTTGCCGAAAAGCTGGCTGAAACGTTCAGAGGTGGGTAGTTTAGGTTGAGTTAGTGTGGACATAGGATTGGCGCTTTTCACAAATGGAGCGAACAAGGTTTGGAGCGGGTTTCCCCGCTCCAATTAGAAACCGTTCTATCGAGTGGTTAATCCATGCCGAAGCCGGAAACCTGAACGAAAGCGCCATCCTGGACCTGGAAGATCTGGATACCGCCAGCGCCGCAGTCACCAATCGCATTGCAGGTCAGTACACCAGAAAGACCTTGCAAGCTCTCGGTCGCCCGGATGGCCTCGATCAAGGCAGCACGTTCGATCAACAGATAACCCAACCCAGCATCATCAGCTACGGCAGCCCGGCCAATCGCATCCGCAAGCAGGGCAATTGCATCGTAAGCCTGGGCATGGAACGGACCCTGGTCATCAGGAGCGATCCCGAACATTTCTTCGTAGGCAGCATCGAAGGCTTCATTTAGTTCAGCAGCTTCGTCACCAATCGGGAAGCTGACAAATGCACCTTCAGCTGCCGCGCCTGCCGCATCAATGAATGCCTGACCATAGACACCATCGTCACTGAAGAAGATAGCCTCACCCAGGCCCACTTCTTCCATCTGCGCAGCGATCAAACCACCCTCGGTGGCATACCCGCCAAAATAAATTGCCTCCGGTTCGCTGGCAGCGATCTTGGTCAGCGCCGCACGGAAGTCTGTGTCGCCCACCTGGATGCCTTCAAAGGCAACCACAGTACCGCCAGCAGCTTCAAAGTAACCCTGCACCAATTCGGCCAAACCCAGACCATAGTCACCATTGTCGTGCATCACAGCAATTTGAGTTAACCCCAATTCGTTGAACATGTAGGGCGCCACAACCGAAGCCTGGAGGTCATCGTTGAGGGCTACGCGGTTGCAAACCGTGCAATCTTCACTCGTCACCTTGGGATTGGTGGCACTCGAAGTCACATGGGGGATCATGGCCTGCTGCAAAATAGGCTGCAGACCAAAGGTCTCGCCCGTGCAGGTGCCGCCAGCCACAGCCACAATGGAAGGATCAGCAGCAAAACCGTTGGCAACCACGGTTGCAGCATCACCGTCGCAGGCACCATCCTGAATATCGATCTCAAGTTCGTGTCCCAAAATGCCGCCCGCTGCGTTGACATCATGCACACCCAGCTGGTAGGACTGAGCGATATCCAGACCGAATTCCGGGATTGGACCGGTCAGGGCAGCCGAAGCACCAAGTCTGATTGGATCACCGGGGGCAACCACAACAAAGCCTGCAGCACCCTCAAAATCAGCCAGACTAGCCCCCCCAAAGGTGGGCTCTTGCATACCAGCATCGCCAGCATCACCGGCATCCCCGGTGTTACCTGCGTCGCTGGCGCCGCCGCCGCAGGCTGTCAATACCAGGGCAGCGATCACAAACACTGCCATCAAGGTAAATAATTTTGTCTTCATGAAACTCCTCCGAATAGTTTGAGTATCTCTTCTTCTGGTTTGTTTAGTAAACGTCAAAGATTAAAGGAACATTAAAATTTGATATAGTAATCAATAACCAACTCCTTTCCTAAACTCCGGATATGCACACCTCAAGCAGGAAAAACTTACCAGACTAGAGTGTTACCGGAAACAATAAACAGGGGATTAAAATTTAAGTGCCAATTCTACTTGATAGTACCTCAAAGGTCAACCGTGATTAGTCGCTTCCAGCTTTCCTTTTTAATCTTAGATTAATCTTCAGGCAGCTATTTTTATGAGATAAATGCTTGCATGGATCCCGAACTGTATCACCTGCACCACCTAAATTATCTCGAGGACCTGCCCTACTGGCTGGCGCTCGCTGACCAGGCCCGGGATCTTGATCCTGCCGGCCCGATCCTGGAATTGGGCTGTGGTACTGGGCGGGTGATGCAATTCCTGCGCGCTGAGGGGGTCAGGGTCTGCGGTTTGGATTTTGACCGGCAGATGCTTGCCTACCTCAAGGAAAAAGATCCCAGCGCCACCGTCTTTCTTGCAGACATGACAAATTTCAGCCTTGGGCATCACTTCCCGCTGATCCTGCTGCCCTGCAATACTTACAGCACCCTGTCTGCGCCCCAGCGCAAGGCAACCCTTGAATGCGTGAACGCCCATCTGCTGCCGGGGGGATGTTTTGCCGCCAGCCTGCCCAACCCGGCAGACCTGATCAGAATGGGAGACAGTGAAGAATCGGGAGTTGAGGAAACATTCATCCATCCCGGCACACAAGCGCCAGTCCAGGTCAGCAGCAGCTGGAAGACCATAGGAGGAACGGTCACAATCTACTGGCATTATGATCTTTTGCAAGAAGATGGCACCGTGCAGCGCACCACCCATGAGATCAGCCACCGGCTTGATCCGGCAGAAATCTATTTAGAGGAAGTCCGCCAGGCAGGTTTTGATTTTATTGCACATGGCGAATTCAATCAAACACCATATCATCCCGAAGCTGATTTCCTGATCATCGAGGCCAGGAAAAAATAAAATTACCCCAAAACAAAAGGGGCATCTCAGTTGGGGGGTGAAGGTTCAGCATAAAAACATTCAGATGGAAATCAGCCCCAATCGTTCCAGTCGTGTTGTCCCAAACACAAATCTAAGGAATAACAGAAAATCCTGAGAAGTTATGATTGATCCAGGCAACAATACTTCTTTTCGGGGTGCGCCTATGGCTAGAGGGGCACAGCCCCTCTAGCTGAATTTTCCCGTCCCCAGCCAGGAGCAATAAAATCCGAGTTAACCAGGTAGTTGGGGATGGGGTGCATAGCTTCCCCAGAACTGAAATCCACCCCAAACAAAACTGCCAGTGTCAAGGCAAAGTTAAAATGTCCTCCTGTTAGCAAAGTAGAAATGTCCTAAGATTTGGAAACAGGGGAGGGTTTTCGATTGAGTT
>JAFGDK010000107.1 GCA_016932165.1 Anaerolineales bacterium | reverse complement strand
CTGCTATCAGAACCCACATCCACCAAGTCTATCAGATATCATCCTCATGTTTTGGGGTGCTTATGTGGCGTGAGGGGCTGCGCCCCTCACGCTTACATTCCCCTTCCCCAGCAAAGTTGCAAGCGCTCACTCATCAGCACAGTTGCTGGGGAAAGGGGTAGGGGGTTGGGGAGTTTTTTATCTTCGCCGACAATTCCTTAGCTTTTCCAATCGCAATAATAAATTCCTGTCTTTGAGAAAACCATGCCCGGTTGCCAGTCAGATATTGCATGTTTTGGCAGATATGGTAGGATATAGTCTACGATAGCAAATGCATGCAAAAACATTATTAATTACAAATATTCTGGCAGTCTTACTGGAGGTTCATAATGATCGGGAAATTCGGCGGATTTGAGCTCATCATCGTTCTGGTGATTGTACTTTTGATCTTTGGTGTAGGAAGAATTGGCAAGATCGCTGGTGAACTGGGTAGCGGCATCCGCGCCTTTCGGGAGGGGTTGAAAGGCAGCGAAGAGGACCAAGAAGAAGCAGTAGAAGAAGCGAAAGAAGATAAATAAGAGCTCCTGACAAACCACAATACCGGGATTTAGCCTTGCTGAACTCTCAACCCTTAATCCCGGGTATGCCTCCCCTGAAAACAGCGCATCCATGGATCTATTAGGTGTAGGACCGTTAGAATTCTTTTTAATCCTGATGATCATCTTCCTTGTTTTAGGACCAAATGATATGGCCAAAACGGGCAAGAAGATCGGCAGATTTCTCAGTTCAGTCCGCAAATCTGAGTTTTGGCGCGGCGTAACAAAAGTGACCCATGAGATGCGCGATTTGCCCACAACTTTGATGCGAGAGGCAGAAATTGAAGATTTACACAAAGAATTGGAACAAAATGTAAACCAGATAGGCGGGATAGCCAAAGAATTCCAGCAAAATCCACTCAAAGAGTTCAACGCAGAGATTCAAACCAGCTTGGATTCAAGTCTAACTGCAAAAGACAAACCCAACTCCATTAAGAATAAACCATCTCTCAAAAATCAAGCAGATCTTTCCTCCCCGGAGGGCGGCAATGCGTAAAGTTCTTGGTGCTATCTGGAAGGTAATCACCGCGCCATTCCGTTTTATTGCCTGGCTCTTCAGATCTATCTGGAATTACATCAAGAAGATACTCAGCCCGGTGATCAATTTCTTTACCGAAGAACCTGAAGACACCCCGCTGGCAGATGTGCTTGAAGCCAGTTTTGAAAATCCCAAAGCGATCCTGGAACACCTCAATGAACTGCGAAAACATGTCTTTCGGGCATTAATCGGTTTCATAATCACCACTGTGGCCGCATTTGTATTTGTTGAGCAAATCCTAAATTGGATCTCCCTCCCCATCGGCGGAATTCAGGAGCTGCAAGCCATTGAGATCACCGAACCGATCAGCGTGGTAATGCGCGTCGCCCTGCTCACCGGCTTCGCTGCCGCGCTGCCCTACATCTCATTGGAACTGGTTTTGTTTGCTGCGCCTGGTCTTTCGCGGCGCGGGCGGATCATCGGCATATTTGCCATTCCCCTGGTTTTCGTTTTTTTCATCGGCGGGATGGCCTTTGCCTACTACTTTATGCTCGATGCCGCCCTGCCTGTACTGCTCAACTTCATGGGCATCCCTACCCTGCCGCGGCCGTCTTCTTACATCCGCTTCGTCACCGGGCTGATGTTCTGGATCGGGGTCTCATTTGAATTTCCTCTGGTTGCCTACTTACTCTCAGCGATGCGGGTACTCAAACCTGAAGTGCTGCGCGATAACTGGCGCATCGCGGTGATCGCTATCTCGGTTCTGGCAGCCATGATCACCCCCACCGTTGACCCCATCAATATGGGCATAGTGATGATCCCGCTGATCACCCTTTACGGATTGGGAATCGTAATGGCTTTCATCGCCTGGGGTAAACGGCCCAAAGACGATCAATAAAATCAGTCTCGGTCAGGAATAAGCAGAGAACCTAAAGTGACTTGTGCTGCTACCAGTCACTTTTTCAATTCGTCCAGGCAGAGATTTTCAGCAATCTATCTTACCCACAGGCCAAAGGCGTATTGCATCGAGAATGTGTTTAGCTTTTTATGCGCCCTGATGAAGACTTCCTGAGCCAAATCCTCGGCATCCTGGCGGTTACCAGTCCACCGGTAGCATACATTCAAGACATCATTCTGGTGTCGCAGAACCAGTTCCCCGAAAGTATGGCTGTCGCCGCAGAGAGCCTGTGAGATCAGTGCCGGTTCTGGAAGATCGCTCATCCCCTTTTGAGTATAGTACAGCTTGAAACACTTCCATATTACCATTTCCACCCCTAATCAGAGAATTCGGAAATTTGTGCGTGAATCATACACACATTTGGGTTATCATTGTGGAGCATACCCTGCAAACCAGTATTCACAGACACCAAATGAAGGATACCATTGCCCTCTTTACCACCTGCATGGTGGACCAGATGTTCCCGGAGATCGGGGTGGCAGCCGTCAATCTGCTGCGCCGCACCGGACGGAAGGTTGCTTTCCCACCTGAACAAACTTGCTGCGGCCAGCCATTCTACAATAGCGGTTTCTGGCCTCAGGCGCGGGATCTGGCCAAAGCCACAATCCAAGCCCTTGAGCCCTACCATGCCGTGGTGATTCCGGGAGGCTCATGCGCCGGGATGATCCGGGTGGAGTATGCTCACCTGTTTGAAGACCAACCTGATTGGCGAGTAAGGGCTGCAGCCCTGGGGGCCAAGACCTTCGAATTCAGCGAATATCTGGCTGCCAACCTCACCCTGTCGCCAAAATCAGAACAGCCTACCCCGGTCACCTATCACGATTCCTGCCACATGCTGCGGGTTGCTGGAATTAAGCATCAACCCCGGCAGCTGCTTGAGCAGGTTGGTTGCCAGATTACCGAGATGCGCGAATCTGAGCGCTGCTGCGGATTTGGCGGCCTGTTCAGCGTCAAGATGCAGCCTGTCTCCAAGGCCATGACCGCCGAGAAGCTCTCCCAGGCCAACCAGACCGCCACCGGCTTGCTGGTGACCTCAGATCCAGGCTGTCTGATGCAAATGCGCGCCAACCAGCCACTAGGCGATCCTCTCAGGATTGATCATTTGGCAGTAGTCCTGGAGGAGCTGGCAGCATGAAGATCGACAACAAGCAATTCCTCAATACCGCCCAACAAACAATTGAAGATCCAGTTTTGCAGGCAGCCTACGATAAAGCCATTCCCCGCTTTAACTCATCACGCCAAGATGCATTTGCCCTGGTCCCCGATGTGGAAGAGCTGCGCCGCGAGCTGAAAGCTGTCCGTGCCGCCACCATCGCCGACCTGGGCACCCACCTGCAGACTTTTGAACGCAATGCCCAGGCGGCTGGCGCAGTTGTCCATTGGGCCAATCATGCTCAGCAAGTGGGTCAGATCGTGCTGGACATTGCCAGGCGGCGGCGGGCAAAATTGATCGCCAAAAGCAAATCCATGGTCACAGAAGAACTCCACCTCAACCAGGTGCTTGAATCCGCCGGGATCAAGGTGGTAGAGACCGATCTGGGAGAATATATCATCCAGCTGGCAAACGAACGCCCCTCGCACATCATCGGACCGGCAATCCACAAGACAGCCAGACAGGTGCGTGAATTGTTTATCGAGAAGCTCCACCAGCGCGTGGATGAAGACCCCGCCGCCCTCACCGATGTCGCCCGCCATGCCCTGCGGGAGATCTTCATCAACGCCGATATCGGCATCAGCGGGGTCAATCTGGGGGTCGCCGAGACTGGCAGCGTGGTGTTGGTGACCAATGAAGGCAACGGCCGCATGGTGACCAGCCTGCCGCCGGTGCACATCGCCGTAATGGGGATCGAACGCCTGGCGCCTGATTGGGGTGCGGCGGCGGTCTGGCTCTCTCTGCTGGCCCGGGCGGCAACCGGCCAGGCCATGTCGATCTACACTTCCGTGATCACCGGCCCGGCACGTGCGGATGACCTCGATGGACCCAAAGAGGTGCATATCATCCTGGTGGATAACCAGCGCAGCGCCCAGATCGGCACAAAATACGAAGAAATCCTCCAATGCATCCGCTGCGGCGCCTGCCTGGCCGCCTGCCCGGTGTATGGAGAAGCCGGCGGGCATGCCTACCACAGCCCCTACAGCGGCCCGATCGGAGCGGTGATCTCCCCCCTGCTCTTCGGCTTGGAGAATTACCCCGCTCTGCCGCAAGCCAGTTCTCTTTGCGGTGCCTGCCTGGAAGTCTGTCCAGTGCAGATTGATCTGCCCCGCATGCTGCTCGCCCTGCGGGTGGATTCGGTGGAGCAGGGTCTGGTCTCCCCGCCCATGGTTGCCGCTGAAAAGATCAGCGCCAGGATGATGAAAAAACCCGGCTGGATGCAGTTCTTCTTTAAAACCGGGCGTATTGGCCAGTTAATGCTCAAGCTGTTCAACATTTCATTCAATGGCTTTGAAAACTATCCAATGGTTTCCCGCCAATCCTTCAGGGACCTATGGAAGCGCATGGAGGCAGACGATGACCGCCAGAGATGAGATCCTCCGCCGTTTGCAAAGCACCCCAACCAAGTTGCCCGCTCTCAAGCCGCGTATTCGACAGTATCACAACCTCGGAGAGCAATTTGCCGCCGCCCTGGCCCAGTCCAAAGGGGAAGCGCATCTGGTCGAGAGCAAAAAAGCGGCTGTTGGCAAGCTCCGTGAGCTGCTGGCGGAGTTGGAGATTGAGACTGTCGCCGCTCACCGCGAAGCTCCGCTGGCCGACCTGGGCATCCCTGAAGCCTTTCCAGACCTGCACTGGTTCTTTGCCGGCGAAACAGCGGACTATCTCTCCCGCTGCGCCCAGGCAGACCTCGGCCTGACCAGCGCTGATTTCGCCTTAGCTGAGACCGGCTCCCTGGTGCTGACCTCCGGGAAGCACAAAGCCCGGATGACCTCCCTACTGCCTCCGGTGCATATCGTATTGCTGCCGCAATCCCGCATCCTGCCCAGCATCTTCGAATGGGTGGGGAAGCGTCCCCAGATTTTTCCCGCCAACCTGGTGCTGGTCAGCGGCCCCAGCAAGACCGGCGACATAGAACAAACCTCGATCGTCGGTGTCCACGGCCCCAAGCGCTTCATCGTGATTGTTTATCAAGATAGGGACGAGTGAAGGGGTATCGGGGGAATAAGGAACAACGAAATCCCTCGTTGCCTGAGTGTCTCGTCCCTCTATACTGTCGTTCATCAAACAGCTTGAAACTTTCAAGAAAAAACCCAAAAAGTGTCAGATTCTGCCACATTTTGTCACATTTCCTCATCCCTCAGAGCCTGAGTGCCGGCTCACTGATTTACCACGATCAAACCATCAAACCAAAAACTGTCAAACTTAGCACCGCCAACTTGACACAACCCTCCTCTTGAGTTATCCTTTTGCCCGCCTGGGTGGGTCCGGCGCGGCGGAAGTTTGTGAACCTCGTCAGGTCCGAAAGGAAGCAGCGATAAGCAGATCTTTCCGGGTGCCGCCGGGGTTCCTGCCCAGGTATTTTTCTCCCCACCACCAATCTCTGTTAGAATCACCCCATGCTCAAAAAACATCTCCCGATCCTGATCGGTATTGGACTGGCCATCGCCATCCTCCTGCTGATCCTCCCAGGCCAGCAAACGGTCACCATTCTGGTCGAAGGCCAGCCAGTGGAGGTGACCACCTCGGCCCGTCGGGTGGCAGATGTGCTCGCCGATGCCGGATTCCCCCTCAACCAGGGTGACGAAGTCTCGCCGGGGCCAAACAGCATTGTCCGCAATGGCGAGACGATCTCCCTGACCCAGGCATCTCTGGTCAGCATCCACGTAAACGGTGAGACGGAAACCTTCACCTCCACCGAACGCAGCCCGGGGTTGTGGTTTGAGCAAGCCGGGGTCATTCTTTCAGAGGAAGACCGGATCCTGGTCAACGGGCAGCAGGTCGATCCAGCAGGCAAAGTGCCTTACAGTGCCAGGATCAGCGTGGAGGTTCGACGGGCGGTCAAGATCAGCCTGACTCGCGCCGGAGAGACCTGGCAGATCAGCTCCTCTGCTCCCACCCTGGGGCGCGCTCTCTGGGATGCAGGCTTCCTCCTCACCCCCAGCGACCTGCTCACCCCCAGCCCGGAAACACCGCTTGAGCAGGAAATCAACGCAGTCTGGGTTCCCGGCAAGCAGATCCGGGTTGAGGTTGATGGGGAAATATTCAGCACAGCCACGTCAGCCGGCACGGTGGGAGAAGCGCTCGCCCAGACCGGTTTCCCACTTCAGGGGCTGGATTACAGCATCCCCGCTGAAGAAGCCCCCCTCCCCGCAGACGGCGCCATCCAGATCGTACGCGTTACCGAAGAAGTGGTCATCATAGAGGAAACCATCCCCTTCCAGACGCAATTCCAACTCTTAGAAGATGTCGAGATCGATAACTACAAGGTCTCCCAACTGGGACAGGTCGGCATCACCGCCAAACGGGAGCGCGTCCGTTATGAAGACGGCGCAGAAGTCTCCCGCATTGTAGAGGATCAATGGGTTCTGCGTGAGCCAGTCGACCGGATCGAAGGCTACGGCACCAAGATCGTGGTGCGCACCGAAATGACCCCCGACGGGCCAATCGAATACTGGCGCAAGGTTTCCATGTACGCCACCTCCTACTCGCCCTGCAATTCAGCGGCAGACCGCTGCTACCCCTACACCTCGATCGGACTCCCGGTCGAGAGGGGCGTGGTCGCCGTGATCTACGACTGGTACATCCCGATGGGCAACCACACCGTGTATGTGCCGGGGTACGGCCACGCGATCATTGCCGATGTCGGCGGTGGCATCCCTGGCCGGCACTGGATCGACCTGGGTTACTCCGATGAAGATTACGTCCCCTGGGCGCAGTGGGTCACAGTCTATTTCACCACTCCCATCCCACCAGCCCACGAAATTCTGTATGTGCTGCCGTACAAGTAAGCTTTGTGGCGTAATTCCTGCATCTGGTATAAAGTATTGATAATCAATACCAGACACAGGTGCTCACCTGATGAAAAACAAACCTAGGCACATTGGATTATGGATGATCGGATTGGGAAGCATCATGCTGGTCTTCCTGCTGGTTATCATCGTTCCGAAATTGGCGGCCTTCTGGAATGCCCCCCTAGGACCGGAGTTGGGTTTTGAACCTGCACCCGGCTTCACCCTTCAACCCACCAAAATCAACACCTCCCCAACGGAGGAATCAACCAGCAAACAGGATTCCAACCCGGCTAGCACGCCAACTTCCATCGCCCTGCCCACCTACACACCGGATGCCATCTGCGGGGACGACCCTGAAATGCTGATCCTGGCAATCGGCATCGACTACCGCAAAGGCACCTATACCTACGGGTTAGCGGACGTCATCCGGCTGGTGAAAGTGGACTTTGTCACCCCGCGGGTTACCGTGCTGACCCTGCCGCGCGATTTCTGGGTAGAAGTGCCCGGCATCTCAGACCATTACGGCATCACCCATGCCAAACTGAACCAATCCTATTTCTACGGCACCGAGGCGATGGGTTATTACGACGGCCCAGGCGGTGGGGCCGGCCTGCTGGCACGCACCATCGAACTGAATTTTGGAGCCCAGCCGGAGCATTATGGTGTGGTCAATATGAATGTGCTCATCGAGATGATCGATGCCATCGGTGGGGTCGATATTTACCTGGAGCAAGGCATTGACGCCCGCGACACACCAGAATCAGATGACTTGTGGAAGATTTACAAAGCAGGCTGGAACCACCTCAATGGCAAACGGGCGGTATATTATGCCCGCATCCGCCACATTGACAATGTCTTTGGGCGCACCGACCGGCAGACCGAGATTTTATGTGCGGTAAAGAATAAACTGCTCAGCCCCGATACCCTCAAAGGCATCCCCGAGATGATCACCGCCTTCTCCGAAAACGTTCTCACCGATCTCAGTCCGGCCCAGCTCAGCCAGCTTGCCTGCCTGGCGCCGCGTCTATCCTGGGAGAATATTGTCTTTGCCCGTCTGCCAGAAGATGAGATGATCGGCAAAACGATATATAATCCCAATATGAAGATCAACGACTTCATCTGGGATATGGACAACGCCGCCATCCGCCGGTATGTAACCGGATTCTTGGACGGCAGCTGGCCGCCGCCGCCAGTGGAAGGCGAGACGGATGACGCCCATGAAGGTTCAACCCAGCAGCTTTGCCCGGTTTACCCTGATCGGTAATCGATTTCTTAAATCCCAGGTTCGTTCCAGGCGCTCACTCCACTACCGCCGCACCAAAGATATATTTATGACTAAATCAATCCCTCAACTACTCAGACAATATGGTCTCAAACCCCAAAAAGGTCTGGGACAGAATTTTCTTGACGATCCCAACTCGCTCCACAAGATCATCCAATCTGCGGATATTCAATCGGAAGATACCATCCTGGAGATCGGCCCTGGGCTGGGCAGCCTGACCGCTCTGCTGGCCCAAAAGGCCAAACGTGTAGTTGCTGTGGAATTGGACCGCAATCTGGTTGGGGCACTCGAGGATATCCTCTCCCCCTATCCCAATGTTGAACTGGTTCAGGGCGACATCCTGGAAGTTAATCTGAACGATTTATTCTCTGAACCAGGTTACATCGTGGCAGCCAATATCCCCTACTACATCACTTCTGCACTGTTGCGCCAGCTGCTTGAAGCCCAATACGCCCCCAAACGGGTCGTCCTCACCGTTCAGAATGAGGTCGCCGAGCGCATCTGCGCCCCGGCTGGCAAACTCAGTCTGCTGGCCTTGAGCGTGCAGGTGTACGGGGAACCATCCATCACCCACCAGATCCCAGCCAGGGCATTTTACCCCGTCCCCAAGGTGGATTCAGCCGTGGTGCGCATCGAGATCTACCCTCAGCCGAAAATCCCGCCGAACCAGTTGGAGATCTTTTTCACGCTGATCAAAGCCGGGTTTGCCCAGAAGCGCAAAACGCTGCAAAACGCCCTCTCGGCAGGAATGAAATGGGAAAAGCAGCCCACCGCAGACCTGCTCAACGTGGCGGGGATAGACCCCATGCGCCGGGCACAAACCCTCAGCCTGGAGGAATGGGGCAAATTGGTCGGGGTGGTAGCTGCAAAAGGGTAGGGTTTTAGTTAATTCGAGAAGCGATTTTTATGGGCAAAACGCACCTGCCAGACACGGTAGGCAGCTTCGAGTTGGATTCGTAAATTCATTTTCGATTCGCCCAGCTTGCGGTCTGCAAAATAGATTGGCACCTCTACGATCCGGAAACCCAAACGGGTCGCGAGAAACGCCATTTCCACCAAAAAGATGTAACCCGTGGAGAGCACCGCGTCCAGCGGGAAGGTTTGCATTTTTTCTTTACGCCACAGGCGGTAACCGGTGGTCACATCCTGTGTGTCCAGGTTCAGGATCGTGCGGGCGTAAAAATTACCAAACGCGGACAAAAACTTGCGCCAGGCAGGCCACACCTCATCCACCGACCCGCCTTCCACATAGCGAGAGCCGATCACCAGATCAGCACCCTGCAAGGCAGCAATCATTTCCGGCAGCACTGCCGGGTCATGGGAGAAATCCGAGTCCATCATCCCAATCGCTTCAACCTCATCAATTTGCAGAGCGCGCTTAAACCCCTGGATATACGCGCTGGCCAGTCCCTGTTTGCCCTTGCGGTGCATCACAAACACTTTTCCTGGATGTTCCTCCGATAGACGGTCTGCAATCCTGCCGGTCCCATCCGGGCTGCTGTCATCAACGACTAAAAGGGAAATATCCTGTCCATTCAAAGACAGGATTTGATCTACAAGCAAGGGAAGATTTTCCGCCTCATTAAAGGTCGGCAGCACGATCAAGGTTTTCATTCTGCAGATTATATCGCTTTCAGTTGGAAACCAGAAGGGCGAGGCGGTCTTTCAAGGAATTGATGGTAGAAAATGAACCTTCGGTGCTGCCCAGGATCCCCAGACGGATATCCAGCCGGTTGGTATAGATACTCTTCAAACGTCCGGTGTCGGTTTCCCGATCCCGCATGGGATAGAAATAATCCAGTGATTGCTGCAAGGGGCCGGCCAAACGATTACGAAGCTGAACACCCACTTCTGGGGAAGTAACAACCACGAAAGCATCCAGTGCAAGGTGGCCGAAAAAATCTCCTGGCTGGCCGTACCGGCTGACGGTGTTCTCTATCATCAGGCTGATTGCTCTGAGCACATCGTCCGCCGCGATGAAACCATATTCCTCCCTGAAGTAGGCCAGGTGTTCAATCCCGATCACCAGCACTGCCCAAACTGGCTCAGTAAGCATCTCACGCAAGCGCTCGTCGAGCCATTGCCCTTCCGGGAGATTGGTCACTGGGTTGCGCAGCTGGGTCTGGCTGGCTCGGGTAAGAGAATTCCGGGTCCGCAGACGGAGTTCCTGCACATCAAACGGTTTGGTCATGTAATCATCAGCCCCAAACCCAAGGCCTTGTAAACGGTCCTCACGCCCTTCATTTCCGGTGAGGAAGATGATCGGAAGATTCCTGGTCAGACGTTTTGACCGCAAACGGCGGGCTACTTCGAAACCATCAATATCCGGCATGGTGATATCCAGGATGATCAGATCAGGGAGGACCGAATCACAGGCAGCTAATGCCGCTTCCCCGGAATAGGCAGCTGCGGCCCGATAGCCCTGTGCCGTAAAATAAGCGCGCAGCATCTCGGCCAATTCGATATCATCATCCACAACCAGGATGAATGCAGATTCTTTGGAAGATGGCATTTTATTATTGACTGATCGGCTCTTTTTGGATCACAAACCGGCAAACATCATCCCCCATGGCAATACACTCAGATTCATTCACCCGGAATTCCTTACCGCCGGAAACCCATTTCAGGCTCTCCTGAATCAGGCCGGTGGAGATAAAGCAGACTGGGCGGTCTTCACCAGAGCGCCCCCAACAAACCGGGCAGCGGTGGATGATATAGTGCAGTTCGGTTCCGTGATCTTCCACGGTGCTGTGCTGATCACTGACAGTCGTAAAGATCTTGGCCATTGCCGGCAGCCCCAGTTTGAGCTTCTGCGCCAGGGGAAGCACTTTAAATGCCGCATCCCCAACGCCGGCCATCGCGCCAAAGTTTTGCAGCGCATCGGTAAATGTAGCCCTTCCAACACGCAGCGCCAACCCGCGCCCGCCGCGGGGACCATACATTTCCTCAAGGGCAATATTCAGCATCGAATAGTTGCTGAAATCAAATTCGCGTTCCAAATTGGCGGGGGGATAGTTATTTATCAAATCTGGTTGATGGGCAACATTCAGAATTGCGTTGAGACCGTTCTTTCCCATCACCTCTTCAAGCGCCTTGAGTGTGATCAGGGCAAAACGATTTGGGTAGTAAAACCCGCTCTTTGGAATTTGGTCCATTCGCCCTTCTCCTAAATCAGACTTCCAAGGTCTTGTACTGCACGTTTCATATCCAGCAAGATCAAACCAAGCTTGGCTTCCTTACGCGCCATCACAGTGAGGACTGCCTCCTCACCCACAGCCATTAGCAGCACATAGCCATTCTCGCCGCGGATATAAACCTGCTCCAGACTACCGCGACCCAACTCGGTGGCAATCCGCTCACCGAGAGAAAGCATAGCCGCCGACATGGCTGAGACGCGGTCTTCCTCAATTTCCTGGTGCAATGCTGAGGCAATACTCAGTCCATCTACACTCACAATTGCAGAGCCTTCAACATCTGGTGAAGAAGCCTGCAAATCACGCAATCGATCCACTAATTTCTGGGTGCGAGACTTGGTCAACGCTGCACTCCTTAAATATTTAGATGAAAATCCCGATAGGATGCACAAATTAATGTAGCACAGGGGTACTCTTGTGTCAAGCTGAGGGTACTTTCATCTTCATTACATCTTCATTACTTGCAAGGTATAGGCCAACATTCACTTCCACACCTTAAATTTAAACTTTGTTCACCGATTAAATGTTTTTAAGAGAATTCAACTTTGGTCTTCCAATTTCCTCCTGCGGTCTATTCACCCCCTGTCATTATTCCACTATAATTACCCAAACTACAAACCCAAAGCCCAGATAAAGGAATTTCTATGCTGATCCACTCGGCGGCACAGCTGGTTACAATCGCAGGTCCTCCCCAACGCGGAAAAGAATTAGGGAATCTGAAGATCATCCCGGATGGCGCCGTTTACATCCAGGGAGAGAAAATCTCAGCCATAGCCACCAGCGCTGAACTCTGCAAGCAATATCATCATGCGGAAAAAATAAACGCATCCCAAAAAGTTGTGCTTCCCGGCTTCGTAGACCCGCACACCCATGCCGTCTGGGCTGGAGACCGGGCTGCCGAGTTTGAACTCAAACTGGAAGGAAAAACCTACCTCGAAATCCTCCAGGCCGGGGGAGGAATCCTTTCCACGGTGCGCGCTACCCGGGAAGCAAACCTGGAAACCTTAATCGACCAGACCCGCAGCCGTCTGTGGCGTGCTTTCCGGCACGGCAGCACCACAATTGAGGTCAAGACCGGATATGGATTAGAGACTGAAACCGAGCTCCGCATCTTGGCAGCCATCCTGGCATTAGATGACGAAGGACCTTGGGATTTGGTGCCCACCTTCCTCGGCGCACATGCAATTGCGCCCGAATTCAGAGGAGACCCCCAAGGCTACACCAACTTGGTCTGCACTGAGATGCTGCCAGCCTTGCTGGACTGGTGGGATAAAAATGGCAGAGGCCGCCCGCTTCCCTATGTGGATGTGTTCTGTGAAACCGGCGCATTTGACCTGGCTCAATCGCAGCAAATCCTTATCCGCGCCAAGGAAATGGGGTTCCCACTAAAGATCCATGCTGATGAATTTGATAATCTGGGAGGGGCAAGACTGGCAGCTTCGATGAATGCTGCCTCAGCAGACCACCTGGTCACCACCTCGGATGAGGACATAACCGCCATCGGGTTGTCTGATACGGTGGCTGTCGGTCTGCCTGGCACCCCCTTCGGGTTGGCACAGAAGGACTATACCCCCGCCCAAAAGATATTGGCAGCTGGTGGTATCCTGGCTTTGGCCTCCGATCTGAACCCTGGCACCACCTGGTGCGAGAATCTCCAAATCAGCATCGCCCTGGCCTGCCGGTATATGAACATCACCCCCGCCCAGGCGATTGCCGCCGCCACGATCAATGCCGCCGCTGCAGTAGGTCTTGCCGACAAAGTCGGTTCTCTGGAACCCGGCAAACAAGCCGATTTGCTTCTGCTGGATATTCCCGATTACCGCCAGCTTGGCTACCGCTACGGCACCAACCTGGTGGACGCAGTCATCAAGAACGGCACAGTATTCCAAAACTAGGAACATCTCAAGGAGAGAGACGAATCATGCTACAAACGATTGGCTCTGATATTATCAATAGCCTGGGCATCATCCTCGCGGTTGGCATGGGATGGATTATCCTGCGCTTCATCTTTAAATTGGCTCGCAAGGTGTTCCAGCTTGGCTGCCTGGCGATCGTGATCATCGGAGCACTCGTGCTCATCAACCAGTACATCCAATAGGTGTGTGGCATGCCTACCATTGACCAGGCCAGAGAATGGTATTCGCACAACGACCAGGTCCACGATTTTGACCATGTTCTCAGGGTCTTCCGGCTGGCAGAAGTGCTGGCCGAGAAAGAAGGGGCAGACATCGAGATCGTTCGGGCGGCGGCTTTACTGCATGATGCTGAATCCGCCTCCGGGAATGAGAACACCCGCCTGACCCATCACGAAGCAGCGGCAGCTTTTGCCGGAAAGGTGCTTCAAGATGAAGGATGGCCCAAAGACCGCATTCTGGCCGTGCAGGAATGCATCCTCAGCCACCGCTTCCGCGCAGGAGAAGCACCACAATCCCTGGAGGCTAAAATCCTTTTTGATGCAGACAAGCTGGATGCGATTGGAGCGATTGGAGTCGCCAGGTCATTCGCCTATGCCGTCCTCGACAGACAGCCCCTGTATGCACAACCCTCCCCAATATTCCTCCAAACCTTAAAAACCGAACCCGGTGAAGCCTACACTGCCTATCACGAATACCTCTTCAAACTTTCAAAGATCAAAGATCGCATCCAAACGAAGAGCGGCCGCAAAATGGCAGAGGAACGCCATAATTTTATGAAAAATTTCTTTGACCACTTGAATGCTGAAGTGCAGGGCGTCAGGTAAGAATGCCTGGTACAAAAGCCTCTTAACCCCATGAACAAATCTGGGAAAATACTTGCTGTTCTTGCACATCCAGATGATGAATCCTTTGGCATGGGCGGCACCTTGGCGATGTATACCCGACAGGGTGTAGAGGTCCACCTGATTTGCGCCACCAAGGGAGAAGCGGGGGAGGTTGATCCCGAATTCCTCCAAGGGTACGACTCGATTGCCAGCCGGCGCGAGTCAGAATTATTGTGCGCCTCTGAACACCTCGGTATCGCCAGGGTTCACTTTATGGGGTACCGGGATTCTGGAATGCCCGGCAGCAAAGATAACCAGCATCCGAAAGCTTTGATCAATGCACCCCTGGAGAAGGTTGCTGAGGAGATTGTTGCCTATATCCGCAAATTTCAACCAGACCTGGTGCTCACATTCGACCCGGTTGGAGGCTACCACCATCCGGACCATATCCATATACAGAAAGCAGCCACATTGGCTTTCCAGGCTGCTGGTGATCCAGGCCAATATCCTCAAACCGGGCCAGCATTCCAACCCGAGAAACTTTACTACCATATTTTCCCCCGCCGGTTTATGCGGGTGCTAGTTCAGGTATTACGCTTGTTAGGCACAGACCCATCCAAATTTGGCCGCAATCGCGATATTGACTTGGTAAAATTGGCTGGTGATGAAGATTACCCGCCTCATGTGCAGATCAACTACCAGAAAGTAAAAGATAAGAAAGAAAAAGCTAGCCAATGCCACGCCAGCCAGATCAGTTTCAGCACCCAGAACCCGCTTCTGCGGCGTCTGACGAAGATCTTCAACGCCGGTAAAGATACTTTCATGCAAGCTTACCCTCCAGTAGCTGAGAACTACCGGGCAAAAGATTTGTTCGGATAAACTTCTTAAAAACACCCTCAAAAACACCCTTCCATTATCCAATACCCACTGGTATAATAACCCGCTGTGCCCATAGGTACAATTGCCGGGCCGGCAATGTAATCATTGATAGAGGATAAAGCAATGTCTGACGAAATTTTGAGATCTGTTGAAGCACCCATAAATGAGAATATCCCAGACCTGCGCCCTGGCGACGTTGTCAGCGTGCATGTACGGATTAAAGAAGGCAACCGGGAACGCATCCAGGAATTCAGGGGCACCGTGATCCGCAACCGCAAGAACGGCAACAATGCCAACTTCACTGTGCGCCGTGTGGCCAGCAATGGTATTGGTGTGGAACGCACCTTCCTGCACCGCTCTCCCCGGATTGAAAAGGTTGTCGTGGAACGCAGTTCCCATGTGCGACGCGCTAACCTGTATTTCCTGCGCGACCGTGTGGGTAAGGCCACCCGCCTGAAGCAAAAAATTAAAAGGAAATAATCTCACTTCACAGATCACCTCTCGGGTGATCTCTCATCGCGGGCAACGTTATGATGCTAAAATAGGGTGCAGTTGAACTGCACCCTTTGAATTTAACGGAGTACCCGCAATGGCAGTACCCCTGATCGGGCTGACCACCCGCAACGATACACATCCGAAAAAAGAGTATCCAATTATCACCTCTCCGAGATCTTATCCTGATGCAATCATCCGCGCAGGTGCAATTCCGGTTCTCATCCCTGTTAACCTGCAAGAGAACCAGATTCCTGATCTCCTCAACCAGCTAGACGGGATCATCTTTACTGGAGGGGGTGATATTGCCCTCGACCATTTTGCCGGGGAGCCTCACGAGAAAATTTACAACGTAGACCCGGAACGAGACGCCATCGAACTAAACCTGGCGCGCAGGGTCACACAGACCCAAATCCCCTTCCTGGGCATCTGCCGCGGCTTCCAGGTGCTGAACGTAGCCCTGGGCGGCTCATTGTACACCCATATCGAAGACCAACTCCCAGGGTCGGTGAAGCATGCCTGCTTCACCACCCACCCCACCGACCATCATGCCCACCGCGTTAAACTGAAAACCGGCAGCCTGTTAGCGCAGATCTACCAAAACCAGGAGGTGATGGTCAACAGCCTGCACCACCAGGGCGCAAAAGAGATCGCCAGCCAATGGGATCCGATCGGCCAGGCGCCAGATGGACTGGTAGAAGCGATTGCTTTACCTGGTCACCCGTTCGGACTGGGCGTGCAGTGGCATCCGGAGTGGATGCCGGAAGATCAAACCCAGCGAAAGCTGTTCTCTGCTTTTGTTCAAGCCGCCGCAGACTACCGGGCAAAGCGGAGGAAAGCATGAGCCGCGCGCCAATTGGTTTTTTTGATTCAGGCGTGGGTGGTTTATCTGTTCTGCGGGCAGTCAGGGATCAGCACCCCACTGAAGACCTGATCTACATCGCCGACCAGGCGCACGTACCCTACGGACTGCGGCAACTTGAGGAAGTGCGCCATTTCTCCACAGAAATCACCCGCTTCCTGTTGCACCAGGGAGCCAAACTGATCGTGGTTGCCTGCAACACGGCCTCTGCTGCCGCGCTGCATCATCTGCGCAGAACCTTCCCAGATACGCCCTTTGTGGGGATGGAACCTGCTGTCAAACCAGCCGCCGAGACCACCGAGACCGGCGTAGTCGGTGTCCTGGCGACCCCCGCTACCTTCCAGGGGAGGCTGTACGCCTCGGTGGTGGAACGCTTCGCCAGCGGAGTGATGCTGCTGCAAAATCCCTGCACCGGGCTGGTGGAGCAGATCGAAGCCGGCAACCTGGATGGAGAGCAAACCGCCATCATCCTGGAAGGGGCCCTCAACCCTATGCTGGCAGCAAATATAGACACCGTGGTGTTGGGCTGCACCCACTACCCATTTGTGATCCCGCAGATCAAACAGATCGTGGGCGAAAAGGTTAGAGTGATCGATCCTGCTCCTGCCATCTCCCGCCAGGTAGGCCGGCTGCTGGACAAGTTTGAGTTACACACCCCGGATACATCACCCGGCACGATCACCATGTTGACCAGTGGGGATGTTCAGAGTTTTGAGGGTTTTATCCAATTACTGGAAATTAATGGATTGGTTGGAATAATTCGGTGGAAAGAAGAAAAACTGACCTTCTGAGGAGGTAATTATGTTTAAAAATTTGGAGCTGCTTGGCGCACTCTGCGCCATCTGGATCTACAGCTTCTCCATATTGGTCTTTGTCACCCGCCTTATAGATAAACCCAAACTAGAAAGCACTTTTGGCATCCTCAGCCTTCTAAGCGGGATCCCATTGGGATACCTGTTAATCACCGCACCACAGCATAATCGTGAACCGCTTTACTACATCCAGGTCGGGTTGATGCTGGTGTGGATCATCATCGAGATTGTGATCGACTACATCCTTAAACTCAATTTTCGCCAGAATATGAGGTGGGTGATCCCCTATGTGATGCTGTTCTTCGCGGGCACCGGCGGGATGCTGGGCGTGGCGTCCCTGGCTGGGACTGGCTGGATGGTCACTGCTGTGGTGATCTTCCTGCTGATGGCCGGACTGACCTTTTATCAACGGGCCAAAACAGGGAAATAATTACCTATCTGCCGGAATCAGCCCCCACATCTCTGGAGTAGCATCTACCATCGCCAGCGCTTTGAAAGAGATTTCCTCAATCTCCAGCCCCAGGGACTGTTTCATCCGGTTGAAGAGCACCATGTAATTCTCGGTGATGTTGGTTTCCCATGCAAGACCCAGGTCTGCGGCTGCTTGCTGAATCTCAGATACACACTCCCCTTCGATTTCAATAAAATCACCAAAGGGCAATTCATCCAGGGTGATCATCATCCCCGCCAAACGGTACGCGGTGCGGTATTTCTCATAGAATCCGCTGACCTGGTATCCCAGCGCTTGCAGCAGCAGGCGGGTTTGTTCCAGTTCATTTACCTCAATTTCAAACTCCGGGCGCTGGCTGGTACCCTCGATTTCCTCAGTGCGGCCTTTGAAAGTCAGGGTGATCTTGTCAGACAAGCGCAGCCTGAGGATATGCCAGTTCTCTTGCAGTTTGCGGTCAGGTGTGTCGTAGCGCCAGTTTTGTTCCAGCACGCGGGAATGAAGTAGATCAGCGCCAAGTTTCTTCAAACGACTGGTAACCTTCTTTAGATCAGTAATGTGGAATTTAGCCTCAACCTCAGTTGTCATTCAATCCCCATTCTCCTCCAACGGGCCCAAAACGATGATTACATCCCGCTTTTCCACGCTGCCCCCCTCCACGGCCTGCACTTCAGTCACCACACCGGGCTGCGGGGCGCGCAGCTCGTTCTGCATCTTCATCGATTCAAGGATCACAAGCACATCTCCCCGTGAAACAACATCCCCCACCGCTACCGGCAACTTAACCACCAGGCCGGGCATCGGGGCTTTGAGCTGGAAAAAATCGTCCAGCCCGGCGCCGCTGGCACTGACCTCGCGCAGCAGCTTCTCATGCTCATCCAACACCTCAGCAATGTAGCGCGCCCCGTCGATAAACACCTGCATGCGACCATTCTCCTCAAGGACAAACGCGGCATACGAAACCCCATCCAGCACCAGAGAAAAAGCGCTGCCGTTGTCCACCCGCTTCAAATCCACCTGGCAGGGTTTGCCATTGATCGTGAGCTGCCCTTCCTTCAGCAGTTCAACCACAAAATCAGTATCGTTGATCGTGGCAATGTATTTCATTTCAGCGCCCCATTTCCTTCCAGTTCCTTGCGCGTTTCCAGGCAGAAACCCGCTCGCCGCAATCACGATCTATCCGGGCTGCCCGTTGGGTCTTGGCATGAGAGAGCAGAGTTGCGATGATGGCTGCCGCTTCGGCGTGTTTTTGTGAAGATGGGTCAGTCTGATCAAGAGAGAAGTGTTTTTCTACAAAGCTGGTATCAAAATTTCCTGCAATAAAATCGTTATTTTGTAAAATATTTTGATGAAACGGGATATTCGAAGTCACCCCGAGGATATGATACTCTGCCAGGGCGCGCCGCATGCGCCGCAGCGCCTGGGAGCGTTTATCACCATAGCACACCAGTTTGGCAATCATGGGGTCGTAATACGGCGTGATCTCCGCCCCGCTGAACACACCGGTGTCCACCCGGACTCCTGGACCAGTTGGTACGTCGTGCTGTCTGATCAACCCGGTGGATGGGAAAAACTGGTTGAAGGGATCCTCGGCATTGATCCGGCATTCCACCGCCCAACCTCGCATAGCGACATCTTCCTGCTGGAAGGACAACTGCTCCCCCCGGGCAATCCGCAGCTGCTGCACAACAATATCCACCCCTGTGACCAGCTCAGTGACCGGGTGCTCCACCTGCAAGCGGGTATTCATCTCCAGGAAATAAAAATTCTTATCTTTATCCACCAGGCATTCTACCGTCCCGGCATTCACGTAATCAACCGCCTGGGCAGCCAGCACCCCTACCCGGCAAAGCTCATCCCTAAAAGTCTGATCCACGCCGACAAACGGAGAAGGCGCTTCCTCGATCAATTTCTGATGCCGGCGCTGGATCGAACATTCTCTTTCGCCAAGATGCACCACGTTGCCGTGTTGGTCGGCCAATATCTGCACCTCGATATGGCGGGCACCTTCGATCATCTTCTCCAGATAGACATTGTCATCCCCGAAGGCAGATTTCGATTCCCGTCGGGCTGATCCAATTGCCACCGGCATTTCCGCCAGGTTGTTCACCGCCCGCATTCCCTTGCCGCCCCCGCCGGCAGCCGCCTTGATCAGCAGCGGAAAGCCGATCTTTTCTGCCTCAGCCAGCAGTTCTTCATCACTTAGCGCAGATAGGCCCTCAGTTCCTGGAACCACCGGCACGCCAGCAGCCTTCATCGTGGAACGGGCAATCCCTTTATCCCCCATCCGGCGGATCGCATCTGGCCGAGGGCCGACAAAAAGGATCCCCTCATCGGCACACATCTGGGCAAAATCAGCATTCTCAGAGAGGAAACCATATCCCGGATGGATCGCCTCAGCCCCGCTTTTATTCGCTGCCTCGATCAAACTCTCCATCCGCAGGTAAGATTGCGCCGATGGGGCCGGCCCGATGGGGTAAGCCTCATCCGCGTATCGCACATGCAGGCTCTTTCGGTCCACATCCGAGTAAACCGCCACCGTCTTCAACCCAAGTTCCCGGCAGGCGCGCAGCACCCGGACAGCGATTTCCCCCCGGTTGGCAACAAGCACTTTGTTCATAGATCTCCTATCATCTCAGATTGCTTCACTAAAGGCACTCCTCAAGCAGCTTTTTTTGCATTGCCAACCTATAAAGGGATGTTCCCGTGCTTCTTGGGCGGGTTGCTGTCCCGCTTGTTCTCCAGCATCTGCAAGGCATTGATCAGCCGGGGACGGGTCTCGCTGGGCTCGATAACATCATCAATATATCCGTGCGAAGCGGCAATATACGGGTTGGCAAACTTCTCCCGATAGTCAGCCACCAATTCCTCCTTTTTCCTCAGCGGGTCATCCGCCTCAGCCAGTTCCTTGCGGAAAATAATATTTACCGCCCCATCCGGCCCCATCACGGCGATTTCCGCGCCCGGCCAGGCGACATTGAAATCAGCGCGGATATGCTTGCTGCTCATCACATCGTAAGCGCCGCCGTATGCCTTGCGGGTGATCACGGTTAACTTAGGGACCGTGGCCTCACAATACGCATACAGCAGCTTGGCCCCGGAGGTGATCACCCCTCCATGCTCCTGGTCCACGCCCGGCAGGAAGCCCGGTACATCCACAAAGGTGATGATCGGGAAATTAAAGGCGTCACAAAAACGCACAAAACGCCCGCCTTTCTTGGAGCTGTCGATATCCAGCGCTCCGGCCAGCACAGCCGGCTGGTTGGCTACAATCCCTACCGGACGTCCGTCCAGGCGGGCAAAGCCAACCACGATATTGCCAGCGAAATCTTTGTGGATCTCAAAAAATTTACGGTCATCCACCACGCTGCAGATCACATCCTTGATGTCATAAGGTTTGCTGGGGTCATCCGGAATGATCCTATCCAACATCTCATCACGGCGGAGGGGGTCATCCTCGGTCTGGCGGCGGGGTGGATCCTCCATATTATTTTGCGGTAGATAAGAGAAAAGCTCCCGCAAGCGGGCCAATGCCTCAGCTTCGCTGTCAGCAGCTACATGGCACACTCCGGAAGTGTCGGCATGCACCATCGCTCCGCCAAGATCTTCAAAGGAAACATCCTCGTGGGTCACAGTTTTGACCACTTCAGGCCCGGTGATGAACATATAGGAGGATTTTTTAACCATGAAGATGAAATCTGTGATCGCCGGAGAATAGACCGCCCCCCCGGCACACGGCCCCATGATCACGCTGATCTGCGGGACCACCCCCGAAGCCAATGTGTTGCGCAGAAAAATATCAGCGTACCCACCCAGCGAAACCACCCCTTCCTGAATGCGCGCCCCACCGGAATCATTCAAGCCAATCAGCGGCGCGCCGTTCTTAAGGGCCATATCCATAATCTTGACAATTTTCTGGGCATGCGCCTCTCCCAGACTGCCGCCAAAGACTGTGAAATCCTGAGAAAAAACATACACCAGCCGCCCGTCAATCGTGCCCCACCCGGTCACCACGCTGTCCCCCAGATACTTGCGTTCGTCGAGGCCAAAATCTTGGGTGCGGTGGGTAACAAAGGCATCCGTCTCCCGAAAGGAACCATTATCCAGTAACAGATCTATTCTCTCTCGGGCGGTCAGCTTGCCGCGTTCATGCTGGGCCTGAATCCGCTTTTCTCCCCCCCCAAGCTGGCTCTTTGCACGCTGCTCTCGCAGGATTTCGCTGCTGGTCTTCTTACTCATGCCTGCCTCCAAAAAATTCCCTCACCCGCGGGTGCCGGAAACTTAAAATCACGATTGATCCAATCGTCAGTGTAACCAAGGTCAAGAACGGCCAATTGCTCTTACGCAGCGGACTGGACATGAGAAATAGCTGCTCAAGCCAATAGAACACGCTGTACACAATTGTCCCAGAGATCATCATCCGCCTAGCAAGATTACTTCCCCACCACACCAATACAGCGGTAACCAATCCGAAACTGCCCCAAATAACACCGCTGATTACCAGATACCATGGCGAAACAGGTATCGGAAGTTCATCCAGAAAATTAAAATACTGTATCCCGTTCCAGACCCGCGCCAATCCACTGATGGTGAAAACCAGTGTAAGTACAAAAAGCAAGAGAACGAGCCAGGGACGTTTGAAAATCATTATCAGGGCTATGAGAGATATTTCTCTTTATAAGCGATCAAGTCTGGTAGATGTTCATAATAGTGACCGAAGGTATTTGCACCCAGAAGGAACATCAATGACATCCCTTCAAAATTGGGACGGGTTTTATCCACCCATTCCTCATAGCTGAAATGATCAATCAGATTGAGGAACTCATCCTGGTGGGCTTCAAACTGGGCCATTACGGCATCCAGGGGAAGAGAAGAGATAATCTCATCAACCTGCCTGTTGAGGGTGTCAAAATCCTCAATCGAGGTGATTTGCAAGCCGGCGGCAATCACCGCTATCCGGGAAATTGCAAAAGTCTCCCACCAGCAGATGTGCGCAACGATGTCCTTGACTGACCATTCAGGATGAGGGCCGGGACGTTGGATCATCAATTCCTCTGAAAGCCCTTCCCAACTGGCAGAAAGCTTGTCACGCGTCTCGATGAATAATTTTCTGATGCCGGCCACATCGTGGGGAATGTCAAAAGGCAGCTCACTCATTTCAGCCTCCAACTCATATTGCTAATGTAATCTTTCCCAACTGCTGGCCCGATTCCAACCTCTCCTGGGCGCGGGCAGCTTCTTCCAGCGGGAAGGTTTTATCCACCACAGCCTTCAGAAGACCCTGGAAGATCAGATCCATGACGGTATGATAATCCTGCAGTGTGCCCATCGTAGAACCGATCAAGCTGAGGTGCTTTCCAAAAATGTAGCGGTTGTCGATCTCAAATTTCGGTCCGCCAGTATTGCCAACTGAGAGGATGCGCCCACCCTTTCGGGCTGCCCTGAAGCTGTGAAAATAAGTCGTACCTACGTTGTCCACCACCACATCCACGCCGCGCTTATTGGTGAGTTTATAGATCGTGCGAGACCAGTTCTCATCCTCCGAGCGGTCTACCAGTTGGTCAGCGCCAAGAGAGGCTGCCAGGGCCAGCTTGCCCTGGTCAGAACCTACCACAATCACCTCAGCCCCGGCAAATTTTGCAATCTGGATGCTGGCAGTATTCACCCCGCCGGATGCGCCTACCACTAGAACAGTCTCGCCTGGGCGAAGCGCTCCCCTTGTGATCAAGGAATGCCAGGCGGTGTGGAATACCAGTCCAGCTGCGGCAGCCTGGTGAGGATCGAAGTTTTTTGGCATGCGTTTCAGGTTCTTTGCCGGGACAGTCACAAATTCTGCATAGGTCCCTGAACGCGTTTCTCCGACTAGTCCCCAGCTGGAACAGCGGTTTTCAAAACCTTTCTGGCAAAACTCGCACACTCCGCAGCCCAGGTTAGCATTGATCGAGACTGGTGTGCCAGCTTCCCAGCCCACAACCCCCTCTCCAAGGGCTGCCACCTCGCCGGCCCCATCCGCTCCCGGGATGAAGGGGAATTCTATTTTAATCCCCGGCCAGCCATTGCGCGTCCAAAGGTCCAGGCGGTTGAGGGCAGCCGCCTTCAATCTGACAAGAACTTCCCCTGGCCCAGGCTGGGGGGTTGGCAGCTCGCCATAGGTCAGCACATCCAATCCGCCGTTTTGGTTAAAATACACTGCGCGCATGCCCATTCCTCCCGCCGAGTTAAATTACAAGACAATTATACATGAAAGGAAGGAAATGCTATTTGGATAAAAAAGCGGGATAAAACCCCGCTCTGGATACCAAACAAAAACCGGGCTATCCACCCATGCTACCCTTCAAAATCCTTCCTTAGGGCCTCAAAGTCCACCCTGGCTGTCATATCCAGGGTGATCGGGGTGACCGCCACCTTGTGTTCTACTTTGGCTGTATATACATCTGTGCCCGGTTTAAATGTATCAAAGTCAGTGCGGGGAGCAAAATGCAAGAAACCAGGCCGATCAAGATCACGCGGTTCTGCCCACAATTTATAGAACCGCTGCAGGCTCAACCGGCAAAATGCCCACTCAGTGTCTGGGGTGGCATCCATCGGCACCTCAATCTTCAGGAAGCTGTAATCATCCCGCCTGCCCTGTTGCAGCAAATGCGAGGCAAACTTTTTGGTGAAATAGGCTGCCGTGGAGAAATCAACCTCAGCCGAATTGGATAAATAGTGTTCCACCGCGGTTTCACGGGAAATGGCAATCGCCGGAATTCCATTCACAGCAGCCTCGATTGCAGCGCCAACTGTGCCAGACATCGTCATTCCCAAGGCCAGGTTCAAACCGTAGTTGATCCCAGAGACAACCAGGTCGGGCGGCTGGTCCATGATCTCATAAATGCTGTGCAGCACGGTTTGGGCTGGCGATCCGCCAACGGCAAACACTGTCCACTCCTGCCCATGTACGGTCAGCAGCTGCCGGGTGATGCGCCCATCCGAGTCTGCGGGCATGCTGCGCCCCATCCCTGATTTTTGCTCCCGAGGAGCCGCCACCCAGACATAACCCAGATCAGATAACGCTTCGGCTGCTGCCCACAAACCAGGGGATTCTATCCCATCATCATTGGTGAGCAAAATTTGAGGTTTCTTATTATCAACAGCCATTATGTTGGTGATTATACTTTATGGAATCGAATTGTTATATTGCCAATCAGTGCCCAACCAGATTTCAACATCGGTGCTGTTATAGATATCGGTATTATGATAGATCCGGTACAGGTTGACGTTCATCAGGTTTGCCAGATAGCGCAGGGTGTAAGGACTCCCCGTGTGATCAACTAGTTTGGTATTTGAATAAGTCTCCCCGGCCGGCTGCACAGAGACATTCTCAACCCCCAGCGAGCGGAGATAGGCCGCGGTTTTCTCGGCAATTCCGCCCCCATCGGTCGCCCCATTATAGATCACGATATTGGCGTTCTCGATCTGCATCAAAGCCAGCGAATCTCCCGTCATGGCCGGTGAAAATGAGCCGCCAGTGGAGAAGATCTGGTCGCGAAGTTCACGAATCTTATCAGGATAAGGGATTAAGATCGAGAGGTCATCGGGAGACCTCCCATAATTCACCTGTTCCAGCCCAATCACAGCCATCTCAATATCCTCCATCTCCACCTGGACAGCCAGACCCGCCAATTTTAACGCATCATCAAAGGGAATATTGGTGGTGATCTTCTGGGTAAAACTTTCGTAAAGGGCAGGCGCATTGCTGATCATGCGGGCCCAAATCTTGGGGTTCCGCAGCCGGGATCTGATCCCAAGGATAATCTGCTGCTGCCGGCGGGCACGGTCAAAGTCTCCGCCTTCGTTATAACGGTTGCGTGCATAGGCTAGCGCCAATTTTCCGTCAAGCACATACCGGCCGGGTTCAAGGACAACATCGTATTTCTGTCCAATCACCTCCAATTCGATTGGTTCCAACACATCCACTTCCACCCCATTAATAAAATCAATGAATTCTACAAACGCATAAAAGTCTAGGCGCACGTAATAATCAATTGGAACGCCAATTAAGTTTTCAACTGTCTTCACCGCCAGGGCTGGTCCACCGCCTGGGTATTTATACAGGTCTCCAAAGTAATGTGCAGTATTGATCTTAGCGGGATTGAACCCGGGAATCGCAGCCCACAAATCTCTTGGAATTGAGAGCGCTCCCGCTGTTTTCGCCACGGGGTCAATCGTCAGGAGCATCATCGTGTCAGTACGAGAATATTCAAAACCAGCCTGCCAATCCCGGTAATCCACTCCCATCACCAGCACTGTTACCCGCCGGCTGCCATCCCAGGCCGGCGCAGTAATCGATTCAGGGTCTGGGATATCCTCAAAATCGGTGATATCAAAGAGTTCTACTTCCTGTGGGATCGGCGTGCCAGAGGCATTGAAGGCGGGTGTCTTTCCCCCCTCGCCGGCATCAGTTTGCAAACCCCAGTCATAAAAAGTCGAATAGACCACTGCAGAGAGTACCACACCCATACCCAGGAATAGCACCAAGCCCAGCAGGAATATCTGGCGGGAACTGAATGGAAAATTGTTCTGCTTATCCATCATAGGTCACTTCTTCCCGCGATCATGGTTCCACACTCTCTTCTGGGGTACTGGTTGTCGGTACGGGTGTGTCTGATGGCGTCACCTGGGTAGCCGTGGGTGTTTCTGTGGGCGTGGCTGTAGGCGTTCCCGGGGTAGGCGTTTCGGTCGGGGTTCCAGGTGTTGCTGAAGGGGTTGGGGTCTGACTTCCTTGTGTAGGCGTGAGCGACCCATCCAGGGTGGGTGTCATGGTAAATGTGGGCGTTGCCGAGGGAGTGCCCAACAAACACTTTTCATAGATCCAGGTAGCCGTGGGCTGCACATAAGCCTGGTTCCAGACACCCAGCACGGTGATCATTTGGTCACTCGCTTCGCACCATTTTTCTTCTTTTGCCAGCTGCTCTCCGATCTGTAGAAGGGATGCCCAATACCGGTAAAATGCCGACACTCCGGAAGAATCAGTAATACTTGGTGCTGCCGCCACCAGCTGGCCATAATAACTGGCTGCCTGTTCAGGATAAGCACCCCAGAAGGCATTCCCCAGCAGATAAAGCCTGGCCCAGTTGCGGTAGTTCTCTGTCTCCCCATCCAGTGGCCCAAATTGCTCTGCCAGGGAGAAGTCATAGATGCCTGATTCCAGTTCTCCAGTCAGAATTTTCTGGATTCCCCGGTTGCGCAGGCAGAGATAGATCAGTCCATCTACCTCAACGATGCGGTACTCAGGATGATTCCTGCGTAAATTGTCGAGGGTATCGAGGGCATGCTGCCACTCCTTGCGAGAGATCATTTCCAAGACCGTGTTGAACTGGTCAGCGGCAGGGCGCATATCAGGGGTAGGAGATGGTGTTGCTGTGGCAGGGGGCGGAGTAGGCGTCATCGTCACTGCCAACGCCACTTCAATCTCGATCAACAGTTCAGTTGCCAGGCGGTGGTCCGGATTAACAGAAAGGATATAGTGCAAGCGCTCGCGGGAAAGTTCGTAATTCCCGTTTAAATAATCCTCAGCAGCAAGGGTGAATTGTGAATCCAGATAAGCATCTACCGTGATGGTGACCATGCTCGCATGCTGCTTTTCACCACTCTGGTAACCTAACCATCCACTGGCAGCCATGAGCAGCAATAAGGCGCCTGCAACCATCAGCAAAGCAAAAAACGCCGAGCTCCAGTTACTCCTGGGGCCAGGTTGATTGGATTGCTCGGCTTGAGGGGGGTCAATCCTGCTCGGCCTTGTTGGTCCTATAGACATACATTCTCCTGCATCAATGCAACTCTGCAAGTATAATCTTTACTCAGAATTGAGGCAATAGTGATCGAAACCCGCATCATTATCCTGGGAGAGACCATCAGTACTGGCTGCTACCTGTTGAGGATTCAACTGCTGCAAGCTCAG
>JAFGDK010000001.1 GCA_016932165.1 Anaerolineales bacterium | reverse complement strand
CTGCGGGTGTTGTGGTGCTGGTCTCTCCAGCTGAACCTGATCCTTCACTCAAACAGATCCTCGAGACAGCTTCTGCTGCGCGGGGACTGCAGTTTGTGATCGTAAACGAGATCGCTCCTGAAACTGCGGTTGAAAATCTTGCCATGGTGGTTTCGAAGGGAGATTTCCCAACCCTTGGGCAGATGGCAGATCAGCTGCCAGACGTGGAGTTTGTCGTAATTGGGCAAAGCGTAGTTGAGCCAAAAGAAAACCTCACCATCCTTGAGGAAGGGAGCGAACTGCGTTTGGCGCAAGCATTTCTGGCGGGTTACATTGGCGCTGTGCAGTCTGAGGAATACCGGGTTGGCATCATCAGCGTGAATGACGCCGCGGGAATGGAGTTCCGGCAGGCCTTTCTGAATGGGGTGATTTACTTCTGCGGCAATTGTGTGCCGATTTACCCTCCCTATGTTGTGTATCCACAATACCGGGAAGTTGATCCAGCGGCGGATCGAGATGCGCTCGAAAATGCAGCTAGAGTCCTGATCAGCGAGGGGGTGACCATCATGCTGGCAGCCCCGGAACTCCAAAACCCGGATTTATTCAATTTCCTGGCCCAAAATGGGGTCCGATTGCTGGGAACAGAGCCGCCTCCGGCCGGATTGGAAGGAAATTGGGTTGCCTCGGTGATATTAACCTCAGAAACGGGTGTTGAAGAGTCCTTGCTAGCTCTGCTGGACGGCAATCCAGTGCCTGAAACGGTTGAAAATATTGAGATCAACTACTTCGGTGGCGGTGAAGCGCGCTTGAAACACTTCGATCAGATTCTAAAAAGGCTGGTCTCAGGTGAAATTGACCCCCTTGGCGCAGTGGATTAAACGATATCATCGTTAACATTTAATTTCCTGTTAATCTCTTGATTTGAACTTGGCTTAATGCTAAACTTACTTTCAAGTTGGGTTTTGAAACCGACTATAAACTATTTATCTCAAACGGAGGAAGAAAGTATGAGCAAGAAGTTGTTTATCCTGATGGCTGTCATGATGCTCGCCACCCTTATCCTGACTGCCTGCGGCGGCGCTGCTGCCGAAGATTGCTCCAGCGAAGATGTGCTTTGCATCGGTCTGGTCACAGATGTTGGTGAAGTTGACGATAAGTCCTTTAACCAGTCCGCCTGGGAAGGTGCACAGGAAGCTGCTGCAAAGTACGGTGCACTGAAGGTTGAATACATTGAGACCAAAGACGCCAAGGACTACGGCCCCAACATGCAGCTGTTCCTGGACGAGGGCTACGATATCATCATCACCGTTGGCTTTGCCATGGGTGAGGCTACTGATATCGCAGCCGGCGAAAACCCGGACACCTGGTTCATCGGCGTTGACCAGTGGCCTTCTGGCGACAATGTTAACTTCACAGGTCTGGTCTTCAATGAAGATCACTCCGGCTTCCTGGCCGGCGCTCTGGCTGCCATGATGAGCGAGAGCGGGGTACTGGCTGGCGTTTACGGCACCGACCTGATTCCCCCGGTTGTGGCCTTCAAGGAAGGCTATGAAGCTGGGGCAGCTTACATTAACCCGGATATCCAGGTGATCTCCACCTACCACCCCGGTGGTATGGATGTGGCCTTCACCGACCCGGAGTGGGGCGCCACCACCGCTGCCCAAGCGATTGACAATGGCGCGGATGTGGTCTTCGGCGCTGGCGGCAAGACCGGCAACGGTGCGATCATCGAAGCGGCTGGTTACGATGGCGTGTACTGCATCGGTGTGGACAGCGACCAGTGGTTCACGGTCCCCGAGGCGCACCCCTGCCTGATATCCAGCGCGATGAAGCTGATCACCCCCGGAATTGTTGATATGATTGATCTGTGGGTTGAAGGCACCCCGCCTGAGTTTGTCTTCTTCGGCGGCGCCGGCTTGGCCCCCTTCCATGATTTCGAGTCTGTGATCCCGGCTGATGTCCAATCCCAGCTGGATGATCTTGCCGCTGGCTTGGCTGATGGTTCCATCACCACCGGCTACGGCCAATAATCTGGAATCGCACAAAGCAAGACAGGAGCCGTCCGCAAGGGCGGCTCTTTTTTGATTATGGTTTGATCGTTTGGCGGTTGGGAGGTTTGATCGTTGTCGAGGGTGAACCTCTTCATGTGGGTAGAAGCAATTGGAAAAAAACTATGAAACTAAAAACTAATCAACTATAATGATTTCATGCCTGACCCCCAGCTTGTCGTCAAGAAAAATCGGCGGCGCAACCTGAAAGCACAGTTCAGGGATGCGCGCGTCCTGTTCCAGGAGTCTCAGGTATCTCTTTTGCTGTTTGCCTTGCTGATCTTCGGGGGAACTTTGATCTTTCATTTTGCCTACCATGATCCAGCAAGCGGTGAAACGCCCAGCTTCAGCGAATCTCTGTATGTCACTTTTTCGATGATCTTCTTCCAAGCCTTGCTGGACTTTCCCTCAGAGTGGTATTTACAAATCCTCTTCTTTGTCATCCCAATTGTGGGATTGACCCTGGTGGCGGATGGGATCTTAAAGTTTGGGACGGCATTATTCAATAAACAGGAACGCGGGCAGAAATGGCAGGTGTCTATGGCATCAATCTATCGGGACCATATTATCGTTTGCGGGTTAGGCAAAGTGGGTTACCGGGTGATTTTAGAACTGCTGCGCTTCGGCAAGGATGTAGTGGCGGTTGAAATTGATGAGAAAGGCAGGTTTTTTGACAAAGTGATGGCATTGAATGTGCCGGTCATCCTTGGGGATGCCACCCGGTCTGAGAATCTGCGTAAAGCCGGCGTACAGTATGCAGATGCGATCCTTCCGGCCACCAATGATCAGATGGCTAACCTTGAAATTGCCCTGGACGCCAGAGAAATCAACCCTGGGATCAAGGTGGTGATGCGCATGTTCGATCAGGAGTTTGCCAGGAAGGTGGAGAAAGGCTTTGGCATTCACACCGCATTCAGCACCTCAGCGCTCACCGCACCGATCTTCGCCGCGGCGGCCATGCGCTTGAACATCAAGCATTCTTTCTATGTAGGAGATGAGCTGATGAACCTCAGCGAGTTGATTATCTCCCCGGAATCTGATTTGATTGGATGGAGTTTGAACCGGCTGGAACGAGAGATGGATTTGACCGTCTTATACTTTATGGATGGAGAGATCAGAGACATTCACCCTGACAAGGAACGTGTGCTGGATGCTGGTGATGATCTACTCCTGCTGGCCTCCATTGAAACCCTGCAAAAGGTCAGGAGGCTCAATCAAAATTGAGCTTATCTTTTCTGTGCCTATGGCGTTCATTTACTCAAGGAGAAAATCCTGCTACAATAAGACAATTGTGTGAATTTTTGTACCAGGTAAATTTCTGTCT
>JAFGDK010000106.1 GCA_016932165.1 Anaerolineales bacterium | reverse complement strand
ATCAAGCTGTCAATACAATCAAACGCACTGAAAATCACCTCAGTGCGTTTGATTTCCCCAATGGTTATGTTTGGAGTGTCTCATGTTTAAGCGGATAGGAAGGGGTAGAGATTTTACAACGGCTCAAGCACCACCACCGGGATCTGGCGATCGCCGGCTTTTTGTTGATACAACTGGTAGCCAGGATAGAGGTCGGCGGCCAATTGCCAGAAGTGTTCACATTCTTCCCCTGAGGAAACACGCGCCAGAAATTCCCCGGTTTGCCCTTTGTAGGAAATCCTCACCCTCGGGTTGGCCCGCAGGTTGTGGTACCAGGCCGGGTGGCGGGAGCTGCCGAAATATGAGGCAATCAGGATGATCCTATCGCCCTCAGCAAGGGCGACCAGCGGCGTGTGGCGCTGAAGGCCGCTTTTTGCCCCGGTGGTGGTCAGCACCACGACCGGCAGACCGGCCAGCATACTGGTGAATGAAGTCCGGTTGCGGGAGAGGCGCAGCAGGGGCTTGTCGATCCGGTGGAGCGTATCTGACAGCAGCCTGATACCAAAGGGTGTAGCGGCCAATTGGCTGATTATCGGGTGCCAGGGGCGTGGTTTGACCGTGATCTCGTGCATTGAAGGGGATTATATCAAAGCAGGGACAGGTAGGATCTACCTGTCCCTGCATGAGTTTCATAAAACCTGAATTCCTTACTCAGCTGGTGCCACTTCCACCGCGGCATCAGCCGAGGCTGAGCCAGATTTCTTCTGGACGGCATTCTTGATCAAGACGAAGAGCGCACCGGTGCCGATCAAGATTACGGCAGCGGCTACCAAACCGCCCAAGAAGGGGATTGCCCGCAGCAATTCGTAGAGGAAGACACCGCTGGCCAGGGCGGCAAAGTGATGCCAGTAGCCGTCAAAGCTGAGTTTGGTGAGCTTTTCCAGCAGCCAGCGTCCCACCAGGTAGCCGACGATGATCTTGGTGACCACCGAAGTCAGCAATCCAAACAAGGTGGTGCTGCCAAAGAAGACCAGGCTGCTGACCGCCATGATCTCACCGGTCAGGCTGCCGAAAGTCAGCAGGCTGATCGCAATCGTCAGCATCACCAGAAAGATAAACAGGGTGAAGAACACCGGGAAGACCAGGAAGTAGACCAGCAAGCCCCAGAGAGTATCCACACCGGCGTGCTGGCGCACCTCTGCAACGGCTTTCATCAACATGTCCTTCATCAGCCAGAGCAGCAAGCCGCCAACCAGCAGCAGAGCAATGAATTCGCCAGTGCGGCGGCGCATGTGCTGCAAGGCCAGGTAAGCCGGGCTGATCTGAAAATCGGTGGGCTCAATTTCATCCAAATCGGTATCCACTGGCGTAATGGTGATATCCACCTCACCGGCTACCTGGCTTTCATCCACGTTTGCCCCGGTGTCTAATATCTCTACCGAAGGTAAATCTGTACTCCAGTAGTGGAACATATAGGTGGAATTGTCTGTAGCTTCTCCAACCCTGGCTTTGATATCGCCGCCAACCGGGCCGGTGACCTGAAGAGCGCCCAGACCGGCAGTCACATCCCGCACCACTTCACCAGCCAGCACTAACTGGTAACCTCCGCCGTAGAGGCTGCGTCCGATCGTGCTTTCCGGTTCGGCTTCAAGGCTGAACCCGCCGAAGTAGACATTGCGGCCAATCTCAGCGCTGTCTTCCAGCACCAGACTGTATCCGCCCAGCATCACGGAACCTTCCACCATCCCGGAGATGGTCACAGATTGGCCAGCTGCATACACGTTGCCATATATCTCGCCGCTGATGACCACATTCTGGCCGGCAGCAAACAGGTCGCCCTTGACCACGCCAGCGACGAGCACATCATCACCGCCGATGAACAGGTCATCTTCGATGACTTCGCCTTCCTCCACGGTGGCGTCTGGGCCGCCTTCGATGAATTCGCCCGCATGGACTGCCGGGGTGAAGGAAATTGCCATGACCACAGCCAGGGTGAGGGCCGAGAGGAACACGGCGGTAATTTTATTCTGAGTTGGTTTCATTTTTTTCTCCATTCTGAATTGGGTGTTCAATACTCTATACGATGTAACGGAAAGCGGGTTGCATTTATTCGGTAAGAGAAAGGATGAATTGAATTTTGTGCAAATCTATGTAAATATGCAAAAACTCACAAAAGCTAAGTGTAACTTTGGGCACAAACCCCATATACTATCCGGGTTATGATCGATACGGCAAACAATTCCCCGCAGGTTGTGATAATTGGCGGCGGGATCACCGGGCTGAGTGCTGCCTGGTACCTGCAAACCCGCTCGACAACGAATATCCGGGTTACACTGATCGAAGCGAGTGAGAAGCTGGGCGGTAAAATGATCACCCACAAGCTGATAACTGACCGGGGCAAGTTCATCATCGATGCTGGGCCAGAGTCTTTTGTCACCCGAAAACCTGAAGCTTGGGACTTGGCCGTGGAGTTGGGTCTTGAAAATGAGATTATCAACCCCGGCGGTGAGACCCGCAATATGTACGTGCTGGATGGCGGGGAGCCGAAGAAGATCCCGCTTTCACCTCCTGCCTTCATCACCTCCAATTTACTGACCTTAAAAGGTAAACTCCGCATGATGGCGGAGCCACTCATCCCAGCCAGGCGTGACGATGAAGATGAATCGCTGGCGTCATTTGTTTCCCGCCGGTTAGGACAGGAGGCGCTTGAAAAGATGATCGGCCCGGTACTCGCCGGGATCTACAACACCAATCCTGAGACGCAAAGCATTATGACCACCTCACCGATCATGCGCGAGATGGAGAAAGAGTACGGCGGCTTGTTCAGAGGCGCGCTGGGCCGGATGCATGCCCGGCGCAAGCAGGCGCAGAATGGCCCACACCGCCCGCAATTCATGACCTATAAGTCAGGCGCTCAGGTTATGATGGATGCCCTGCGGGAGCAGCTCAGGGTGAAGTTAATCACCGGCTCGTCGGCTGAAAAGATCATCCATGATGGGAATGGCTACCAGGTGAGTCTGATAGACCATGACTCTGTGTATGCAGACGCTGTCATCCTGGCAACACCTGCCAACCAAACCAGCAAGCTGCTGGCTGACCTGGACAGAGAAGTATCCGCCCTGATCGGGCAGATCGATCATCAAAATATCGGCACGGCGACCCTGATTTTTAACAGCAGCGATCTATCTTTGCCGTATGAGATCAATGGGTTGATGATTCCCCGCCGGGAGAAGCGCCGCATCGATGCAATCACCTGGACGACCAACAAACCGATGGTGCGCGGTCCGGAGGGGTTTGATATGCTGCGCGTGTTTTTTGGCGGTGGGGACCCCTCGCTGGCAACCATGCCCGAGGATGAGATTGTGTCAGCCATCCGATTGGAGTTGAAGGATATTTTGGGGATCGAAGCAGCCCCGGTGTTCTTTGCTGTTTTTTGCTGGCCAGAAAGCTTCCCGCAGGCATATGTCGGCCACCAGACACTGGTAGACCAAATTGAGCAAAAACTCCCGCCTGGGATCTTTGTGGCTGGGAGTTCTTATCGCGGCATTGGGATCCCGGATTGTATCCGTCAGGGGCGTGATACCGCTCGACAAGCATTGGAAGTAATCAAAATAAATTTTAATTAGGAGGAAGGCAATATGAAGAAAGCAAAAGGAGTTTTCAATAGAATTCGTCTGGCATTGTTCCCGATCGGCTACGGGATGATCGGCGCCCTGGTTGGCGGAACGCTCAACCGGGTGTTCATCGCCGATATAGGCATGGCTGCTTCGCTGGTGGGGTTTGTATTTTCCATCCAGTATCTGGTCTCGCCGGTGCGCGTGTGGTTAGGATACCGTTCAGATGGTTTCCCGATCTTTGGTAAGAAGCGCGAGTCGTACATGATCCTCGGTAAGCTGGTCCTGGCGGTGGGGATCAGTCTGGCAGCCTATTTGGCGGTGAATGTTTCCAGCCAGGCGCTGCTGGTGATCGGGATGATCGCAGCATTTGTAATCTATGGCATTGGGCGCAACTTGGCGCATAACAGCTACCAGGCGCTGTTGACCGATGTTTTCAGTGCAGAGAAACGCCAACGGGCAATTACCCTATATGAGGTTGCAACCCTGGTTGGGTCTGTGGCCGGTGCTGGCGCGCTGGGAAAGGCGCTGGAGGTGTATGACCCTTCCAAGCTGATCAGTGTGACCATCGGGGCAGCCCTGACAGCTTTCGTTTTTGCCCTGCTAGGCTCTATCAGACAAGAGCCGGCTGTTGTGTCTGAAACCGCAGAAAAAGCCCGTTCCCAAAGCTTTGGCCAGACACTCAAAGAGATTATCCTGCCAGATCCTCAGGTGCGGCTGTTTTTCCTGATCGTGATGCTTACCTTTATCGGCACGCTGGCGCAGGATGACTTCCTGGAGCCATACGGCGCGCTGGTGCTGGATATGGCCGTGGGTGAAACCACCCGCCTGACCGCTTTCTGGGGGGTCGGGGTGCTGATCTCGATGCTGTTGTCTGGGCTTTTTCTGATCAAATGGCTGGGCTATATGCGCCTGATGCGGATTGGGATGATTGCCAGTATGCTGGTGTTTGCGGGTATCATCGTAATCGGGATGCTGGGCAACCCTGCAATTTTCCGGATGTTGGTACTGGTGATGGGACTGGGTACCGGCCTGGCCGGGGCGGGGATGCTCTCCGGGGTGATCTCTTTCACTACGTCTATCCGGGCGGGCTTGCTGATGGGTGTGTGGGGGATGGCCAACCTGATCGGGAAGGCAATCGGCAGCCTGATGGGCGGGATTATCATCGATCTGATGCGGTTGGTCTTCCAGGACGCCTTTCTTGCGTATGCCACCCTGTTCGCCATTGAGGTGATCCTGCTGGTGGTGGCCTTTGTCCTCACCACCCGGCTCGACATCCAAGCCTCCCGCGCCCGGCAGGAACTGGCAGCAGAAGTGGCATAAGATTTTCACTTACTGGTACCAGCAAGTGGACAGAAGAGAGCCGGGGTGATGCCCGGCTCTCTTATATTGGAGATGTTGCGCAAAGTTTATTGTTTGCTCGCAGCGCGGATGATCTCACCCAGTGCCTGGACGTGCAGGACGGAATCGTTGAGGGCCGGAATGTAATCGAACTGCCCGCCTCCTGCGGACTGGAATTCATGCTTCCCTTCAATAGCAATCTCCTCCAGAGTTTCGAGACAGTCGGCGGCAAAACCGGGGCAGACCACATGCAAACTGCTGGTCTTAGCCTTGCCCAACTCGATCAGGACATCACTGGTGGAAGGGGAGAGCCACGGTTCAGGGCCAAATTTGGACTGGAATGTGATCAGGTATTCGTGCGGGGCCAGCCCTAGCTGCTGAGCAGTCAGGGCGGCAGTAACGTAGCAATGATCCTGATAGGGTTCTCCTTTGCGGGTAACATAGCGTTTGGGGATGCTGTGGAAGGAGAACAGCAGCTTATCCGGTTTGCCGATTTGCTGCCAGGATTGCTGGATGCTGGTTGCCAAGGCTTGAATATAAGCCCGATGATCGTGGTATTCTTCGAGGATGGTGACCTTCTGGAAGTGGAAACCTTTCTCAAGCTCCCTTCGGACGTGCTCAATCGTACTGACAGTCGTGCTGGATGAGTATTGCGGGAAGAGAGGAACAACGATCAGATCTCGGATGCCCTCCTGCTTCAGGGTTTCTAGTGCTTCTCTGACTGGAGGGTTGCCGTAGCGCATCCCCACCACAGTCAGCAAATCTGAATTTCGCTTGTTGAGCTTGTCGGCAATGGATTGGGTGATGGTCAGCAGCGGTGAACCTGCCTCACCCCAAATGCTGGCATACAAGCGTGCAGACCTTGCTGGACGGGTGCGCAGGATGATATTGTTGAGGATTGGCTTCCAAAGCCAACGCGGGTAATCCACCACCCAGGGATCGCCCAGGAATTCAGCCAGGTAGCGATTCACGGCTTCGGGAGTAGGTGCATCTGGTGTGCCGAGGTTGATGAGCAAGATACCAGTTTTTGGATTCATCACTTTTTTTTAGGGCAGGATTATGGCATGCCCGCCACCAGTTTGATGACCTTACCCCCCCGATATAATGCATACAGGGCACCATCCTGGTCTTGACCAAAGGAGGTTAATTCACTTTCAGTCGAGAAGAGCTGTTTTGTCTGCCAGCTTCCATCCGATGAGGCGAGGGCGCCCCAGATCACCCCTGAACAGTAATCGCCGTACAGGTAGATGCCCTGCCACTCCGGCAGGCTGCCGCGGTACACATACCCGCCAGTGACGGAGCAGTTTCCGCCGCTGTGCTTGTATTCGATCACCGGTGAGATGAAACCAGCACCCTCGGGCGGGCTGCCTTCAAAGGGGTGTGTGCCTTCATAATAATCCCAGCCCAGGTTGATCCCGCCGAGGATGCCCACTGGCAGGATATGGATCTCTTCCCACTGGTTTTGCCCGACATCACCGATCAATAGGTCTCCGGTGGCCTGGTCAAAGCTGAAGCGCCAGGGGTTGCGCAGGCCGAGGGCCCAGATCTCTGGCCGGCCGATGGGGGAGTTCCCCTCCGGGATGGCGTAGGGAGTGCCGCTATCCACATCAATGCGCAAAATCTTGCCCAGCAGGGTATCTGGGTTTTGGGCATTGCCCTGAGGATCACCACCAGAACCACCGTCTCCCATCCCAATGTACAGGTAACCGTCCGGACCGAATGCGATCATTCCTCCGTTGTGATTGGCATAGGGTTGAGAAATGGTCATCAGGATTTGCTGGCTGTCTGGGTTGGCGATATTGGCATTCTCTGAGACCTGGAAGCTGGAGACCACTGTATCACCGTTCAGGTTGGTGTAATTGACATAGAACCGGCCGTTTTGGGTGTAATCGGGGTGGAATGCCAGCCCCAACAAGCCGCGCTCAAAATCTCGGCTGTTGACCAGGTTACTGATGTTCAGGAAGGGAGCGGGTAACAGTTCCCCGTTTTGAATGATCAGGATCGTGCCGGGTTTCTCCACGATGAACAATCTTCCGGAGCCGTCCCCGGCGTAGGTTAGGTAAACCGGCTGCTGCAATCCACTGGCGATCACTTCCCCGCTGAATCCGGACGTATCTGGAAAGACTGCGGCATTCTCCACAGGGATCTGGGTTGGAATGACTTCTGGCGTGGCAAGCGATTCGGGTGTTACTGTTTCGGGATGCCCAGGTTCTGCCAGCGGAGTACTGGTGGCTTCTACAGGTTGAGAGGTGGGCGGTTGACCGACCACCTCAGGCTCTGGAGAGGCAAAAGGATTGCAGCCTGAGAGGAGCAATCCCAGAATGAGGATCATAACTAGAACAAAAAGCGGGTTAGTTCGTTTCGGTGAACTCCGCGTCCTGGATATCTTCTTCATCAAATTGAACATCATCAGCTTCCTTCCACTCACGATAGATAGTATTGATAATCTTCTGACGGTGTTCTGCGACGATTTCTTCCGGCGAAAGCTCGATAAACAGGTAAGTAAGGAACCACAGGAGTCCGAGGTCATCGATGATCGGGATAACCATATCCAGCGGGGAGAGGAAGTAAAGGATCGATCCAAGCGGCAGCAATTTGAGCAGCGGGTTGATCCGCGGGTCAATCCACAAAGCCCAGACAAGCTTAAAATGATCGGAGATGCCCCGGAAAAAGGCGGTGTTTTTTAGTTCATTATTCTCTGGCGATTTATTCATCAAACTTCCCTAATCCTCATCAATCCTGGTGTAGGGCACATCGACAATATCTTCCTCATCCGGGGTAACCGGCTGGCGTCCAACAATCCGAGCCTGGTGTTCTTCCACGATATCCTGGGGGCAGAGCTCCAAGAAAGTATAAGTGCCCAGCCCGATGATGAGGGCATCATCCACAGCAGGGATGGCGGCATCCAGCGGAGAGAATAGGTATGCAAGCGCGCCAATCGGCAGCAGCTTGAGCCAGAAGCTTACCCTGCCGTCCAGTACCAGGCGGAAAACCAACTGGAGTGTGCGCGACATGCTGGTAAACAATCCAGGGTTATCTTGGTTCAGCTTGGCCAGCCGGTTCTTTTTGGGCTTATCTGTCATTCGTCATCCTTTATTGGTTGCGCTCAAAACAACACTTGAGCGCTAAGTGGTTCTATGATTCAATACGAAATCTGAAGATCCAAGTTTCGTTATCTGTTGAACCGGTTGATTGCCAGGAACATGCTGCCGATGGCGGAAAGCAGGGCGATACCCAGTTTGGTGCGGTCGATCACTGGGTGGACGGTGACACCATCCGGACCAACGCTGATCACTGCAACCGGCCTTCCAGTGGCCATCCCGCCTCCTCCCCCACCGCCTCCGGTACCGCCTTCCATTTCAATTTCTACATCTTCCTTCAATGACCCCTCAGGCAGAGGCGGGGTATAGCTGCCAAAGCCGTATCCGCTCCCCAGCCCGGTAACCACTTCAGATGCGGTGATCAGGGTGTACTCGCCGGTTCGTTTGGGTTTGCTAAAAACAGTATCCGGCTGGACGACTTCAAACAGGCGTTCAGTCAGGCGGGTGACCTCTTCCTGGTTGTGTATTGAGGTGGTGAAGGTGGATTTATTCTCTTCAGTCATGGGTGGTCCTCCAATCTTTGATTGCTTTCCAAAGGGTCATCAGGCTGAAAACCACAGTTAGACCCCACATAACCACAAATGCGATCTGGGTGACATCCCGGATGGGGATATGGCGGGTGTGGCCGTCATGTTCAACTTTGAGGGCGTAGGGACGGTTCCAGACAAAGCCCCAGGAACGGTTGATCCATGCTACAGCTTGCGAAATGGGCTGTATGGTGAACTTCCCTAACTCAATCGGTTTGCCTGTGTGGGTGTGAATTTGAATATCGGGCATGCCTGCCTGTCCTCTGGATTTTGGTTGGTTATCTGGATTATAACATTTAGGCTGAGATAGTTTGGTGTGAGTCAGTGGTTAGTGAATCGGCTAAGCGTGCTTTGGAGGTTTTCGCGGGAGATTGGGTTTTCGTGGTTGCTCAATAACTGGTTTCCCCCACTTTCATGACAAACTGGGATACAATCTGCGGATGTCTCAGGCACACCGGATGCAAATTACGGAGGCGCAGTCCGAACGCCACACCCCCTTCAGGGCTTATTTTGCCCTTGGCGCCGGGCTGCTGATTCTGGGTGTTTCAGCCATTTTGGTGAGAGCAGCAAATGCGCCCGGACCGGTCTCTGGGATGTACCGGATGTTGATCGGGTGGGTAGTGCTGACAGGCATGGTGATTGCCCGGCGCAAAAAGCTGCGGTTTTCACGAAAAGGATTGATCTGGTCAGCATTGGGCGGGATCATGATCGGGTTCGATCTGACCTTCTGGACAACCGGGATTATGATCTCAGGACCAACCAAGCCAACCCTTTTGGGCAATACCACTCCGCTTTGGGTAGGTTTGGCAGTAATGGTGGTGTATAAGGAAAAACACCCCAGATTGTTCTGGGCGGGGCTGATGATTGCCCTTGCCGGGGCGGCGGTCATCGTGGGCCGTGATGCACTGATCGACGGCGGGGTGGACATCGGCGCATTGCTGGGATTAATCGCAGCCCTGTTCTACAGCGCTTACTTTTTAATGCTTCAACGCGCCCGGGGTGATGCCGATTCACTCACATCTTTATGGCTGGTCTCTCTCTTTGGCGGGTTGGTGCCATTGGCGGCTTCAGTGATGCTTGGTCACCCGCTGTCTGGATACAGCCCGCAAACCTACCTGATTTTTTTGACCATGGGGGTGGTGATCCAGGTGTTAGCCTGGCTGCTGGTGACGTATGCCCAGGGGCATATCCCTGCTTCGGTTGTTTCGCCCACGCTGCTGGGCCAGCCTGTGCTGACGGCCATTTTTGCGGTGCCTTTGCTGGGTGAAAAGCTTGAATTGGTTGATATTCTGGGCGGCGCGGCGGTCTTGGGCGGAGTGCTGCTGGTGCATTTCAGCAAACAAGGTAAGGATCAAGTCAAGGATTGAGAGAATGACTGCAAAGCTGAGTGAGGTCAACAAGTCAATCAGCCTGGCCCGCCTGATCCCGGTGCTGATCCTCTACTTTGTATGGGGCAGCACCTATCTTGCCATCCGGATTGTGGTGCGTGAAGGCAGCGGTTTCCCCCCTTTTGCGGCAGCCAGTTCTCGCTTCCTGGCTGCTGGCACGCTGATCATCGTTTGGGGGGTGCTGGCTAAAAGGCGGATGAAGCCCAACCGGGACGAACTGCTTACCATGGCGCTGGCGGGTGTCTTGATGCTTGCCCTTGGGAACGGGATGGTCAACTGGGCTGAGCAGCGGACAGACTCGGGTCTGGCTGCCTTGCTGGTCGCAGCTGTCCCGATCTGGACGATACTGATCGAGGCTGCACAGGACAGGAATCTGCCTTCTGTGCTCCTGGCTGGCTCAATCCTGGTGGGGTTTGGGGGAATTGCTTTGCTGGCTGTGCCAGGGATGATACAGGGTGAGCCGGCAGAGGTGCTTTCAATTCTGGCATTGCTGCTAGCGGGCTTTACCTGGGCGCTGGGCAGTGCGCGCCAGAGCCGTAGACCGGTCTCGCTTGATCCGATCATCAGCTCTGGCTACCAGATGCTGTTTGGCGGTGTTGGACTGATCTTGTTTTCCGCGCTGAACCGGGAGCCGTTCCCTGCACCGCGCACCGATGCCTGGCTGGCCTGGGGGTACCTGGTGGTGTTTGGCTCAATTACCGCCTTTACTGCCTATGTGATTGCCTTGAAAACGCTGCCGATCCAGCTGGTGATGACCTATACTTACATCAACCCCGTGATTGCCGTGCTGCTGGGCTGGTTGATCCTTGGGGAAACGATCACCTGGTGGACAGTGGGGGGTACAGCGCTGGTGCTGCTGGGGGTGGCGGGCGTGTTTAGAGAGCGGCGGAGAAAAAGTTAGATCAGCCCTAGATGAACACGGATAGACACTGAAAAAAAAGAGCCGGGTTTCAGCCCGGCTCTTAAACTATTCGTTTGTGATTTTTATGCTTCGCTGGTGCCTTCAGCAGCAGCTTCTCGATCGGTTTTGCGCTTTTCCTTGATGACCTCGAAGATTGGCGGCATCACCGAGATGATGATGATGGCGATGATCACGATGGTGAAGTTTTCTTCCACTGCGGGGATATTGCCGAAGAAGTAGCCAAGCATGGTGAAAGCCCCAACCCAGGAGACCGCCCCGATCACATTGTAGAGGGCAAACTTGGAATAGGTCATCGATCCGGCGCCAGCCACAAAGGGCACAAAGGTGCGCACAATGGGCATGAAACGGGCCAGGATGACAGCCTTGCCGCCATACTTCTCGAAGAAATCGTGGGCTTTATCCAGATATTCACGCTTGAGGAAGCGGACATCCTCGGTGAAGACCCGCGGGCCGATATAGTGGCCGATGGCATAGTTGACGCCATCCCCGATGATGCCGGCAGCGGTAATGGTGACAAAAATGATCCAGGGGTTCAGCCAGCCTTTGGCGGCAAAGGCTGAGGCGGCAAAGATCAATGAGTCGCCGGGCAGGAAGGGGGTGACCACAAAGCCCGTTTCTGCAAATACGATGGCGAAGAGGATGCCGTATGTCCAGGTGCCGTAGTTGCCAATAATTTCACCCAGATGGACATCAATATGAATAATGAAGTCAACCAATTGTAAGATCAGATCAATCATTGATTTGTTTCTCGCTTTCGATTAATGTTACTGCCTCTGCCGCAACTTCTGGCAGATTTTCTATCTGAGCTTCTGCCACCAGCTTTTTGTTCACCCGGTGAATGCCCCAGATGGTGCCGGTAGTCGCCAATCCAAGCAAGATCAGGTAGCCAATAGGCCAACCCATTTCAGCAGCAGACAGATCTTGGAAAGTGGAGACCATGGCCATTACAGCAATGCCGTTCCATACAGCGTGAAGCGCTATGGTACCCAAAAAGGCCAGGATCACTTTCCACCAGCGTTTTTGCTGGCGCGACAGCACAAAAGTATACCCGATAATTGCGCTGTTGAACATATGCAGAGCGGTAGCGCCGCCGCGGGCCAGCGCCAGGGCAGTCCATCCCTGGCCGATCGCCAGGTTGCCGAGGTTTTCGATCAGGGCAAAACCCGCTCCGCTGAGCAGGCCTAGCAGCCAACCATCTTGCGGGGTGAGCTTACGTCCGGCCAACAGCCATACCCCGAGCGGCTTGATGCTTTCTTCAACCAGGGGGACGAGTCCGGCAGCAAAAAACAGGAGAAGTCCTATCACCAGCGGGGATTGCAGCAAGCTGGCGACCTCCTCTTGGGGCAACTGCATGGTATCCTGAGCGGTTTCCATCATCCGGGCAAATTCTTCGATCCGTGAGGGAAAGTCAGGGACGATGAATACCAGCAACACCGAGACTAGGATAATTCCGGTAAAGATAACCAGCAGCTCGATGACCACGATGATCAATGGGCTGATCGTAAAGCTGAAGCCGAAGACAGTCCAGTTGCGCTGGGTGGAGGAGACCGGCAGGTTTTTAGCGCCCAGCCAGAATAAAAAGATCACCGGGAGGCTCAAACCGAGCACATTCAGAAGGGGCATAAACAGCCAATCAAGCCGCGGCGTGTTGGAGAGCAAAATCCCGCCCATCAGAACCATGAGATAAACCACCAGCAGCCAGACAATCTGCCTGCGTGTCAACCGGGCAGCCAAAATGCCATTGGTTGGAGCACGATTGTTCAGTCGTCTGACAGCCAGGATCACCGCGGGAAAAACCAGCAGGCCGAGCACAAAACTGGCTGCTGCATAGGAAAACAACATCCCGGCTTCGCTGGTTTCCACGGCTCCGGGTGTAAGAAATGAGGCTAAACCAGAAAAAAGGAAAAACCCAGAGCCGATCAGGAAGACCCAAAAGGCCAATATCCCCCCCAGAACGGTCAGGGCGGAAGGCCAATGCAACTGGCGGTTAGAGGGCGCCCCGGTGTTGGATTGGGAAGGAGAGTCGAGTGGTTTAATCATATTTTTCAATGGTGATATCCAGTAGAATGTCGTCCATGGGGGCAAGAGGGTCTTTTTCGGGATCACGCGGGGTTAGAATCTGGAGAACCTCTACACCGTCCAGCACCTCACCGAAGATGGTGTGCTGGCCATTTAGTTGGCTGAGCGGGTTGAAAGTGATGAAGAATTGGCTGTTGGACGCGCCCGGTCCGGAGCTTCCCATAGCCAGCATATACGGGCGGTCAAAGGTCAGGGCTGGAGAAGTTTCCAGGTCATAAAAGAAGCCAGGGGTGCCCCATCCAGTACCGGAAGGATCGCCGGCCTGGGCAACATAGCCTTCGATCACAGCATAGAAGGGAGTATTGTCATAATAATCGCTCTCAGCCAGGAAGATGAAGTTATTTACCGTGACCGGGGCCACATCGGGATAGAGGGCCAGGACAATATCCCCTTTATTGGTATGCAGAGTGGCAGTATAACGATCTGTTTCATTGATGGTCATCGGTGGGCATTGGTTGAACAAGTTATCCTTGACATGGCGGCCATAGGGGATCATCAGCGTGTCCAGCCAGATGAGAAAATCTTCCACGGTATTGATGTAAAGAGGAATGGCAGAGCCTTCCACCAGTACAAGCGGGGGTGCGGCGTTGAAGCGGCGGGCCTGATCATAGTGTTGGGTGATCAGCTCAGAGATGCCCGGGGCGTTCATGTCCTCATCCATTTGTTCCGGGTCCAGTCCTAAATTCGAAACCAGGTTCCAGATGAATTCACCCAGGGCAGCCGGGTCCAGATTACGCCATTCTTGCTGGGTGGAGAAGAGCAGATCGTGCATTTCCCAGAATTTACCCTGGCGTGCGGCTGCTTCAGCAGCCTTGGCAGCGATGATGCCGTTATCATTTGTGCTGCCAAGGATGGGAAAATAGCGGAAGATCAGACGGACATCATCCGGGAAGAGCTCAAGGGTGGTGGCTAATGTCTGCGCCATGCTAAAGCAGCCTTCACAGCTGAAATCGTTGTAGACGATGATGGTAACGGCGTAATCATCCAATTTGCCGGTGATGTGATCTTTGGGCTCGGCAAGGTCTGGGGTTTGCTGCGATTGCACCGTACAGGTGACAGCGGGAGGGCTTGTGGTTTCGGGAGGGGGCGCAAGGGTGTCTTCAGTGGCGACCGCAGATTCACTGGTTCCGAGATTCTGTTGGGAACCACAGGCAGAGAGAAGCAGCAAAACGGTACTAGTCAGCAATAATAAGATTGAGAGTTTTTTTCTCATGGCAATTACCTAAAACCACATTCGGACGAGTGAACCTGCCATTCGATGTGTATGTGGATGACACAGTTTAGTATTCTACCAGAATTGCAGGCGGGAGACAGTAGGAAGTAGGTAGTGGACAGCAGGTTATTGGCAGCATGCGTGACGTTATTTCATCCTGTAGGGGCGGGTTTTGGGAGCGCAACGCGGTTGCTTCCCCGCTTAAATATTTTCAGGCTTGATTAAAAATAGGGTTCCCAAGGCTGTGCTCTCGGAAAACCCTCCACCACAAACAAAAACGCCCGTTTTGGGGTGAAATCGGGCATCCGGGCATTCCACAAACTAGAACTGACATGGCTACTCTTCCTGTATAATATTTAATCAGGAGAGTGGATAAAAGAATTAGCCTGCCATGAAACCGTGACAGCCTCTTCTCAGACCAGACACCACATCTCTACAGGAGGAGCGTGATGCCCAGAAGCAATATCATCCTCGTTGCTATATTCTTATTCTGGCTAACTGCCTGCGGTACTTCAAATGCAACCAGCGTACTCCCCACCTTCACAGCAGAACCTCCCCCGCAGTCATCGCCAGGACCTACGATAACACCATCAAACACTCCCACACTGGTTCCCCCTACGGTAACGCCTACTTTGATCCCCTCCCGGGAAACCTCAATACAATATCCTGCTGAAACCATCAGTGCGTTTGTAGGGCAGGTGGAAACAGCCAAGGGGGATATTTTTGAGATCCCAATTTATATCGGGATGACCAGGGAAGTTGTTGAAAATCAAGAAAACCCGATATCAGGTCTGGTACTTGCGCCTGAGGTGGTGGATGCTATGGCGGGTTACTGGTTGTATGTAAATTACTATCGCTTCAGCAAAGATACTGTTTTTAAAGGCACCTACGAGGAATATCTGGAATTATTGGGTCGGGGCGAAGGAGGCGTCAAAATGCTCTCCTGGGATCAGGGGAAGGATGGCGATTTAGCGGTAAAAACGGTTGATCCACTGAGGGGGTTTACAATCACCTGGACTGAGGAGGAGAAGATGATAGTTACCAGCCCGGGGTGGGAATTTTCGTTTGATGTGGATGAAGGTGGAAGATTCCATGGGTCAACGAATTATTACCTCCTGTATAACGATCATCTCACTTCAATGGTGAAGAAAAATGGTCCGACGATGGAAGTGTTTGGGCAGGAATATGATACTGATGCTCTCTTTGAAGGGACATTCGTGACCGAATCCCTGGATAAGATATTGACCATCTATGGGGATTTAGACCTTGAATGCCTGGTTGGCGGGAATGTGACCCTGAATTGCGGCGTAATATCAGTTTCTGATGATTTTAGGCAGCTAAGCGACGTGCTGGATGTGCTCATGATGAACTCCGCCATCCTCGGAAACGTTGATGAACTGATCAAGATTATCAGACCAGAGTAGCCGTATGAAATTTGGAGGAAGAGTGGGATAAAAGAAGGATACCTAAGTGCTGGGTCTTCATCGAAATCTCCGCTGCGAGCCTGGTATCAAAACTTCCTGGATAGTTTGAGGAATTCCTATGGCTGCCTTTATGAATAATCAGGTTTAGGTCATGCCTTTGTCACGAATTTTTATTAACGATTCCCTGATAGCCTTCCAGCTTTGAACTACCTGCTGCCAGCTGCCCCTCATTCCAGCAATCCCTGCAGCTCCTGATAAGATTTGACTTGCGAGACCGCCTGCATGAATTCCAGCAGCGAGTTGGATTGGGCACGTAACTGGCGTACGGCAGCCCCGACCGGGTCTTCCCCTGCGGAACCGGTTGGCTGGTCAGCGTAGGCGCCGTAGAAGGCAAAATAAGCCTGGTTGAGCTTGCGGATGCGGTAGCCATTCTCCCAGAAGACTTTTCGCCGCTGCTCCATGTATTCTTCGGCTTCGAGATAATCGCCAGAGGCAAGCAGTTCATCCACCCGGATACGGGTCTGGTGCATCTCCTCGCGGAAATCGAAGGCGGGCGGCTCTGGCGCAGGCTGTGGGCTTGTGTCGTCTGCGAGGGCGGGCGGCGGCGGGGCAAGTTCAGGGAAATAGGTCTCGATGATGATCGCACCGATCTCATTGCCGAAGATGCTGGCAGTGGTCTCATTGATCGTGCGCAGCTCTGGCGTCTGATCATAGCGGACGCCCAGCGGGCGAAGGGTGAGGTAGTTGTGCGCCCATTCATGCGAGATGACTTCCGCCAGCCAGTTGAGATTGGTGCTCTCGGCAACCATGGTAGGGTAAGTGCCCACCCCGCCGACCGGCACAACCAGGGTGGAATAATCCATCTCCTGGCTGATCTGGTCCTCTATGCGGATATGGTCTTCAATGGTTAACCGGGTTTCAAGAGAGATATTGGCTTCCTGCCGAATCTCATCACGCGGCGAGACAATCAAAGCCCAGGGGAGCGGGGTGCTGTGGTACATCACCGGAGGGATGGGCTGCCCGCCGAGGGTAAAGCCCATTTTAGCCACTGTGGCGCTGAGCATTTCCTGCAAGATGCTTTCCGCCAGCGGACCAAGCTGCTCGCGCTGGTCGTAAAGTGGTGCCAGCCTCTCCCGGATCGGGGCCGCAGCATTTTCAGTATCGGTGATCTCTGGATCGGTAAAGACCAAACTGAGTTCTGCTTCGGTAAGCTGGATGGTGCGGATCAGTTCAAGATAGTCCAGCACGATTTGTTTTTGGTCAGCAAGAGTCAGGTAATTATTTGTCTGCAGAGTGGCGCGCCCCAGTTTGACCTTGAGGGCATCGATTGTCCAGGTGACATAATCAAATTCCTCTGCCCGGGTATAGGCACGGATTTTTTCCTCGGGATCGTTCAAGGGCATGGCTGCAGGGCCAAGGGCAAACAGGAAGATCAGGCCAAAGAAGATGATCTGGATAACGCGTTTGGGTAATTTTCGCCAGTGCATAGGTGCAGTGTAATGTGGGTGCGGCAATTCGTCAAATGGTGGTTAAAATGACAAACGCCAAGGTGAGGGGGGCACCCTGACGTTCGTCGACAATAGTATAGCCGAAATGGTAAATTTTGTCAAATAATTTGAGGGCATT
>JAFGDK010000105.1 GCA_016932165.1 Anaerolineales bacterium | reverse complement strand
GGCCTTTTCCAATGGCAAAGCGAGTGGCTTTAGCTCTGGAATGGGGGTTGTTCCATGCACGCCCTGACCGGTTTTATCCAGCCAGGCTTGCCGGATGAGCAGGGTTTGGGCCAGACATTTCAGTAGCTCAGATCCCAGGCGGCGTGACAGGTGCTCGGAGATCTCTACGGAAGCCGTGCCGACCAGCACGGGCCGCCCAAGGGCATAGTTTTGCAGGATCTCGGTGGTGATTGCGCGGAATTTAGCTTCCTTGGTGAGATAGATTAGATCGGGGTAATCCTTACGCTTCCAGAAGAGCGGCTGGCGGGTGGGGTCGTCCTTGTTAGCGTAGTAACTGTAAGTGAAATCCTGCTCATCTCGATCCTCCAGTTGGATTAGGGATGAGGAAGATTGGGAGGCCAGATATTCCAGGTTGGTGGGGATGGAGACAACATTCAGCTTATAGATCTTGTCAAATTCTTCAGCTTCCGTCAGGGCTGTGCCGGTCATGCCAGCCAGCTTTTTATACATGCGGAAATAATTCTGCAAGGTGATGGTGGCGTAGGTCATGTTTTCAGGTTGGACCGGCACGCTCTCTTTGGCCTCTACGGCTTGGTGCAAGCCACTGGACCAGCGCCGTCCAGGCATCATCCGCCCGGTGAATTCATCGATGATGATAACCTCACCATCCATTACCAGATAATCTTTGTCCCGCCGGTACAGGAATTCGGCGCGGAGAGCCTGCTCGAGGTAACCTGTCAGGCGGGCTTGCTCATGAGTCAGGTCTTCTGGACGAGCGGGATTGCGTAAGGGATAGCCCAGGAGCCTTTCCAGGCGAGCTTCTCCAGCCTCGGTCAGAGAGATAGCCTGATTCCGCTCATCGACGTCCACGTGCACCCGCCCTAGCTTTTTGACGATTTGGGCCATGCGTTCGTACCACTCGGTATCTTCAGAGGCCGGTCCCGAAATAATCAACGGTGTGCGGGCCTCGTCAATCAGGACATTGTCCACTTCATCGACGATGGCATAGGCATATCCGCGCTGCACCCTTTCATCAGGCCGCATGACCATGTTGTCGCGCAGGTAGTCGAAGCCAAACTCGCTGTTGGTGCCGTAGGTGATGTCGGCTACATAGGCTTCCCGGCGCGGTATCTGGCGAAGCTGGTGCCCGGCTTCGTGAGTGGATTCGGCTGCCAGATCTACCAGGAAAGCTGGTTGGCTATTATCCCCTGAAGCGGACATTTGCAATACGCCGACGGAAAGCCCCAAGGAAGTATAGATGGGCGCCATCCAACGAGCGTCGCGCCGTGCCAGATAATCGTTTACGGTGACCAGGTGAGCACCTTCTCCAGCCAGGGCGTTCAGGTATAAGGGCAGGGTTGCCACCAAGGTTTTGCCTTCGCCGGTGAGCATCTCGGCGATGCTGCCTTCGTGCAGGGCAATCCCACCGATGAGCTGTACGTCGTAATGGCGTAAGCCCAACCTGCGTTTGCTGGCTTCTCGAACTGCCGCAAAAGCTTCGGGCAAGAGATCGTCAAGACCTTCACCCTTTGCCAGGCGGGACCTGAATTCAGCCGTCTTTCCCTGCAGGGCTTGATCAGACAGGCCCTCGTACCTGTCTTCTATGAAGTTGATTTGCTCTACGATCGGGCTGTACTGTTCGATGGAGCGTTTGTTTGGGTCCCGCGCGAAAAGTGAGACGATTTTTCTCAGCATGTCTCACCGTGTATACGAAGATCTAGTTTCAAAGAATCCCCCGCTGCATCAGTTCAGCATTTAGCTGTCCAGAAGATCGAAAGTGTATCGTATCAAAGCCCAACTGGCGGGCCGTTTCGATATTTGGAGCGGAATCATCGATCAATAAACACTCGGCTGGTTTGCGTTGGATGCGCTCCAGAAATACCCTAAAAATTCTCGGGTCTGGCTTAACCAGCTGAACCTGAGCAGATAGAAAGATGTCGTCAAACCATTCAAAAAAGTCGTATGTTTCCCGAACCAGCTGGAATTTCTCGATCGAGAAATTACTCAGCGCGTAGAGGGAATAGCCTATTCTGCGCAGATTTGCCAGGATGCCCACGCTTCCTTCAATCACCCCGCCGATGGTTTCTTCCCAGCGACTATGGTAAGCTTCGATGAGCTCTGCCCGGTGAGGATGTTGGGCGGTAAGTGATGCGACGGCTTCAGAAAACGGTCGCCCGGCATCCTGGCGCAAGTTCCACTCGTTGAAGTTTATTTCAGCCAGGAATTGTTCCATGCTTTCATGGTCGCCATTGAAAAACTTCCGGTAAAGATAGCGGGGATTCCAGTCCAGCAGGACACCACCGACGTCAAAAACCAAGACCGGGCGGTAATCCTTGTCGTTTTGTGAAGTCATACGGATTTACTTTCCTCTAGATTTGATGAATATAAAAAGCTCTAAAGACGGGTGCGCCGGTCTTTTAGCTGGTTGCGTAAATGTCTGCTTCAATTCTATCATTTTATGCTGGTATGATGCGGGTGTGTGGGTACTCCTTTGATAGAGTTGCCCTGTATTTCTGCAATGACCGGCCTGGTTTGGGTTTACAATATGTTCAGTTAGCCTGGTTGATCCTACTGAAATCGACCATTTATTAATCCTGGCGGGATATCTCGGTCTTTGGTCAAGCAAGACGATAGGAGCGTTTCATGGTAGAGGAATTTGCAATCGAAACCCTGGGGCTACAGAAATCATATGGGAATGTGCAGGCTTTGCGAGGTGTTGACTTACAGGTGCGGCCGGGTGAGATATTTGGCTTTCTGGGACCAAACGGGGCTGGCAAGACCACGACGATTCGCTGCCTGCTGGATCTGATCCGTCCGAACGGTGGCAGCCTACGGGTGTTGGGCTTAGACCCCCAGGCAGATCCGGTGGCGGTGCGCAGGCGGGTTGGTTACCTGCCGGGTGAGCTGCATATGGAAGACAACCTGAACGTAGAAGGGGTGCTGCGTTTTCTGAGCAAGCTGCGGGGCGGGAAGACGGACTGGGACTTTGTGCTTCACCTGACAAAGCGGCTGAGCCTTGATGTGGGCATGGCTGTTAAGAACTTATCCAAAGGTAATAAGCAGAAGGTGGGCCTGATCCAGGCGCTGATGCACCGACCGCAGTTGTTGCTGCTGGATGAGCCGACTTTCGGCCTTGATCCATTAATCCAGCAGGAGGTGCT
>JAFGDK010000104.1 GCA_016932165.1 Anaerolineales bacterium | reverse complement strand
TTCAGGGTGAAGATGCGGTCCTCGGCAGGGAAGCCGGTGTGGGTGATGTAGTGCATGCGGCAGGTCTTGAGCGTGCCGATGCCCGAGACCACCGCCCCGTTGCGGATGCCCTGCTGCTGGATGGCTACCTGGATCGATTCCAGCAGCATCTCGCCCGGGGCAAAGCCGATGGTAACGAGCTGGGTTGGGCCGGTGTAGGGTAAGATTTGCATGGGCTTATTTTCCTTTGTGCTTGCTCTGCCCGATCGTCATACCGATCAGGCGTGAGATCACCATGGTGACGTAGGCAACGCCGGTGAACTGCTCCAGGATCACCAGGATACGGGCGGGGGAGGAGACCGCCATGATATCCCCAAAACCGGTGGCGGTGATGTTGGTGAAACTGACGAACAGCAGCTCAAGGAAGGTATGCGCCTGGTCCGGGTGTAGGCCGCCGACGAAGCTGCCAGGGAAGACCGCCTGGCAAGCCTGGTACAGGAAGGCGAAGCCCCACGCCAGCAGGGTGAAGGTGGATGCCGCAGCATATAGCTCGTCGGTGGTTACGCGAGAATCGGCCATCATATAGGCGATCAGGCTGGCGACGGTATAGAAGTACAGGGCCGCTTCCAAAAGCGCTGCTGCCACCACCAGCATCGGCAGGTCGGTCAGGGCAGAGGCCAGCGAGAGGGTGAAGGCAGGGATCGCCAGCACCCAGGCCACCCAGTTCACTGCCGGGCTGCGCGTGACCACCCAGATCACCAGGGCCAGCACCAGCCCGCCAAAGGCGCTGATCACCGCCCGACCGCTGGTGGAGCCTTCCAGCAGGGCGTACAGCACCAGGCTGATTAACTGCGCCGCCAGCAGGAAGGCGGAGGGGTGGTGGCGTGCCAGGGCGCGCCGGAAGGGGGGGATGAAATGGTGGTTGGTCAATTTGTGTTAATCCTTATACCGCACCACTTCCTCGATCGGCCTCCTTGGGCTGCGGTAGGTGTTGATCAGGTGGTCAGTGGCGTAGCCCAGCCCGATACCGATCACGATGTTCAGGTTTTCGGGGATTTCCAGTTCTTTGCGCAGGATATCGAGGTGCGTCACCAATCCCGCCGCGATCAGCGATTCCAACCCATGCCCCTGGGCTGCCAGGCAGATGCTCTGCACCAGCATGCCGAGATCCATGTTGGCGGACAGGGTCTGGTCCATGCACACCACCACCAGCACCGGCGTGCCCCACAGCCGCGCACCCATCTGCAGGAACATCTTGCCAGCTTCCGGGTCATCCGGGTCCAGCCCCAGCAGCCTCATGCGCTCGATGCGGATGGCGGTCATGCGCTCACGGATGGCCGCTTGTGCCGCGGAGGTGCTTTCGGGCCTGGGCGAAGGCGGCCTGGGGGGAGCGCCCTGGGCGCGTTCCACATACCCCTTGCGGATCGCCTCCATGGTGGCCCCACTGGCAACGAACAGCTCCCAGGGCTGCCCGTTCCCGCCTGACGGGGCGCGGGTAGCTGCCGTGAGGATCTTTATGACGGTTTCTTTGGGTACGGATGTGGGAGCGAAGTCCCGCACCGCATGGCGTGCGTAAATAGCCTCTAGTACGTCCATAAATGTTTTCCTTTGTTGTTGATTGAACGGTTATTTGATGGGCTGATGTCCATTTGTGGTAGGTTGTAGCGCAACGGCAGGAAAGGTGCTCTGTTCCTCATGAGTGGAACAGCAAGGCAAAGACACCCCACTGCACGGCGAGAATGATCATGATGTAAAGGGGGGGCGCCCATCGGATAATGGGTATTATACGCCTATCCGTGGGTATGCGTTTCTCTTCCCCTATCCAAGGGATTAGAATTCTTCTCTGCTAAACCTCCCAATAGCCAGGGTGATGAAGAGCACAATGAGAATCCCTGTGCTGACCAGCGGGTAATGCCAGCTTGAAGGCAGGCTTTGCCCTACACCAACCGCCATGGTCAGATCCGTCAGGCGGCTGGGCAGGATCAAAACGAGCCAGGGGAGCAGGTTACCCAGGATTTGGGGCAGGATGCTCATCCCGATCAGGAGGGCGATCGGTATACCGATTACCGAGCCGGTTGAGTCGAACAGCGTCCCCAGCATCAGTGCCAAGGTCAGGTAAAACAGCAAGTATAAACTCATCACTCCGATTGCTAAGACGATCGGCACTGGATTGTAAAAACTATGTGATTTCAAGACCAGCTGCACATACATCACCAGATTCTGCATCAGGACCAGGATCAAGAATATCGCCCATCCATGACTGATCAGCTTGGAGGTGATAAAGGAGCTTCGGCTGACCGGGTTGGAAAGCACCCAGGCGGCTGTGCCAAACTTTTTATCGTTCACGATCAGACCCTGGGCGAGTACGATCACACCAAAGGTGGTAAAGAAAAGCTCCAATTGGAGGAAGACTTTGACCAGCTCATGGATATTAGAGGCACTTAGATCGTTGTTTGCAGAAGGATCGATCAACGGGATGATCCATAAGAGAAAAGCAAGGATCCCATTGGAAAAGAATAACCAGATCAGGGACTGCACCAACCACTTGCGCGTCCCCCACCACAGGCTGTTTTCTTTCCTGAGTAGGTTAGCAAGACCGTTGCGCCAGCCATGCTCAACCACCGGTTGTAATGTGCTACTGCTTGACATCTTTGCCTCCTTCGACAATGCTCAAAAAGATATCTTCGAGCTCGTACTTCTTCCGTCCGAATTCGAGAACACACAGGTGATCCTCACACACCAACATCGGCAACAGCTCAGATTTAGCTGCTGCCTCGTCCGTCACCAATACCTGCCAGGCAGTTTGCGTCTCCGATAGCATCACTTTGATTTCCGCCACCCACGGCAGGCTTTCCAGGCGAGTCTGGGCTGCGCGGGCATCCCCCTCCATCACGATATGGTAGATCGGGCCCTCGCTCCCTGTCAGCAGCTCCTGCAAGGGCGCTTGAGCCACCAGCTCGCCGTGATTTAAGATTGCGACTGAGTCACTTACCTGCTGCACGTCATCCAGGATATGCGTGCAGTAGAAAATGGTGGCATGCTTGCGCAAACGGTTCATCACCTCCAGGACATCCCTGCGCCCCTGTGGGTCCAGGCTGGCAGCCGGTTCATCCAGGATCAACAATTCCGGGTAGTTGACCTGAGCCAGACCGATCCCCAATCGTTGCAGCTCACCGCCTGAAAAACTACGGATGGGTCGATCAGCCTTATCGTCCAACCCTACCAGAATAAGTGTTTCCTGGATGCGCTGCTCGATCTCGGCTTTTGGGCCCCGATAGAAGAAGCGGAGCCGGAAGCGCAGGGTCTCGCGTGCGGTCATGTGCTCGTAAAAATGCGGATTCTGCGCCAGGTAGCCGATTTTCCGGCGCACGTCCAGGCTGTCATGGACAATGTCAAATCCGCACATGGTCCCGCCTCCCGTGGTCGGACGAGTCAACCCCAGTAAAAGCTTGATTGTGGTGGTCTTGCCAGCGCCATTCGGGCCCAGGAAGCCGAAGATCGAATTCCGGGCAACTTTCAAATCGAGTGGCTTGAGGGCACGAATTGCCCCGTATTTCTTGCTCAGTCCATACGTGTCGATGACCAGATTCGAAGTGTTCATCATTTCTCTCCTATGGTTTCTGGATGAGAGGCCACCAGGTCGTGAAGAGGCGCGTCCAAAACATCATCAAGACCGTCGGGATGATACCCAGTGTGAACACGACCCCATAAACCGCCTGCACTGGGAGCGAGGCGTTCTTCTGGATATAGGCATTGATGGCAGCGATGAAGAGATTTCCCAGGTAATGCACCAACATGGCAGGCAGCAGGCTACCCGTTTTGACGGTGACATAGCCGTAAAACAGACCTAAGATGGTAGCCCACACCACCATGCCTGCCGTCCAAGCCGGTGGGCGCCCATCCAGCAATGTCAAGGTATGCATCAAGCCGAAACCCAGGGCGCTGAACAAGATGGCTTTGGGTTGGTCATAGAAGCGCAGGAACAATGCCAGGACCACGCCACGCCAGGACATTTCTTCAAAAATTGAGATTACCGACTGCAGCCAGCTGTTAGAGCGTGGGGGCAACTCGTTCGCAAGTACGAATGAGCTGCGAATGAAACTCCCATCGATGGGTAAGCCTTGAGTCAGACGGTAAACCAGCACACCTGCTGCCTGCGACAGCGCCATGATCAGGTAGCAGGTCAGCCCCAGCAGGATCAGGCCTAGCAGCGGTTGGACTTTGGTCAGGCGAATTTCGGAAAGATAAGCGGTGTAAGAATGGGATTTTCCAGGGAAACCCAACACAAAGGGTACAACGATGAAAAGCGTCAGGATGTGAGCCAACACCGGCACCCAAGGTGTTGGGATTTGTGAACCGCTTTTCAGTCGCAAGGTCAAGACCCATGCCATGGTGATTAAGATGCTGCAGGCGACCCAGGAAAGCATGAAGAGAAACGTAAAGAGCCAGGGTGTTCCGCTGAGTGAAAAGATGGATTTCATACGTTGTCCTTTCTGAAAGAGGATGGCCAAAACCGCCAGAGCTGTTTAAAGCACTGTGCTTGCCTTGGTGCAGGAGAGTTCATTGCCAAAGAGTTCCTGGAGCTATGAAACAAGGCTGGTGCTAAAATGCTCCCTCTCGTCCGGTTATATACCCTGGAGAAGAGTACCGAGAAAAGGAAGGTATAACAGGTTCGGTTCAAAATGATCCAATTAACAATTTATCTAGGATCTTTGAGGAAATTATGGATTCTTGGAAAGAACTGATCGGGACATTCGTGCCAGAAATGGCCGCATTGGTCAATCACAACATATTCCACGGTGGCATGGGTCAGCGCATCCCGGACTGCCTCAGCCATCTCCAAGCCGAACGGGTCGTCGCGGCCGATCATCAATAACACATGTTGTTGCAGTGCGGCCAGCTCCAGGCGTAAATCCAGCTGGGCCAGGTTTTGAAAGGTCAAATCTCTCACCGACTGGTCGAATTGCGGCGGACCGCCGCGGGCATCTTCTGGAAAGGTGAACTTTGGATCG
>JAFGDK010000103.1 GCA_016932165.1 Anaerolineales bacterium | reverse complement strand
GTACGCTGGGTGATCATTGGGGGCTACAAAGTAAATGTTACAATTGGGAAAAACCGGGGATATCTTATCGCACAAAGCAGGATATTGGCGCTGGAGTAAGCAATCAAGGCACTTATTCTCGGTAGGCTGATCCCTATCATATGGATAGTCATTGACTTCTACGTTGTTTTTTAGAGAGCTTGCCCACCTGCTTGGGCTTGGCGCACTTGAAGTCGTTGGGGAATTCTTGTCGCCGGTCAGCGTGTGAACCGACCAGCCTGTCTTTTTGCTGAACATCTTTTTGAGCGAAACGTAAATCTGGCAGTTCTTCTGAAATTCTCTGAATTTTATTTCCTGCGAGACCTGTTAAATTTGGGTTACCAATATTTTATTGGATTTAGGTTGCTTGAGGGGTATATTTCTGATCAGACACATGGATGTGCAGCCAAAAGTATTGACCCTTGCTCGAAACTTGTAGATAATCATAATGGATTGAGTAAAGGTTGATTTCACGTTCATTAAAAATTTTGTTTTCTACCAGTAGGATGTTACTTTCGAGGTAATTGAAATGGTTGATGGAATTGGCGCTGTACTTTCTTCGGTGATCTTTGTCATTGTCTTCTTGATGATCTCATTTCACCTGTTGCATGAGACCGCGGCAGCTTTGATTGGTGCGGTTAGCATTTTTTTGATCACCTATGTTGGGGGAACATATAATCAGGATTTAGAATTACTCACATTTGAGGATGCGATGCTGGTGATTGATTGGAATGTCATCTTTCTGATCATGGGCATGATGATATTCATGGCGATTCTAAGCGAGACCAATGCATTTAAATGGTTGGCATTCCGCCTATATCAGGGGGCAAAGGGAAATGCCTGGGCGATCTCTGCGGGTTTAATCCTTCTGACGGGATTCACTTCTGCGTTTCTAAACGACGTGACCGCTATTTTGCTGCTTGTGCCCCTCTCTATTCAAATAGCTTCAGCGATTGGATTAAATCCTCTTGCCATTGTTATCCCAGAGGTTTTGGCATCCAATATCGGTGGCTCTGCTACTCTGATCGGTGATCCCCCCAGCACAATTGTGGGCTCACACCTCGGAATCAGTTTTGGCGATTATTTGGCAAATATGGCCCCTGTAGCTTTACTTTGTATGATTGCTCTCCTTATTATGAATTGGTTTCAGTATAAAACAACATACGCAGACACAAAACGAAAAGTCTCTGATACGCTAACCCAACAATTGGCATCAGATGCGCGGATCACCAATCGGTCAACTTTGATCAAGGCATTGGTTGTTGCAGTATTCACATTTGTTGGTTTCTTTATTTCCGATAGTTTTAATCATATGCCGCCTGGGGTTGTAGCTTTGAGCGGTGCAGCTTTCCTAATTGTTTGGGTGCGCCCTGATATGCACCGCATGCTTCACGAAGTGGACTGGACGACTCTGCTATTTTTTATTGGCCTTTTTATTGTGGTCGGGGCCATGGAATCAACAGGAGCAATTGCTTGGATTGCCTCTCGAATTTACATATTTGCGGGTGATAGTTTGGATCGGGCTGCTATGCTGATTACATGGGTTTCTGGAATTGCCTCGGGAATTGTAGCCAATATTCCCTTCACTGTGGCCGCCCTTCCGATTGCTGACTATTTGACTGCCAATATCTCAGGCGGCTTGGAAAGCCGCATCATTTACTGGGGATTAATCCTCGGAGCAGACCTGGGTGGGAATGCCACTTATCTGGGGTCAGCCCCTAATATCGTGGCATTGGGCCTGCTTTCTCAAGCGGGAATCCGCATGACATTTGCCCGTTTCGCCAAGGATGGGGTTCCTGTTACATTGGTCACATTGATCATTGCCACGATCTATTTGCTGGTTCGTTACTAAAGGAGGCGAATATGGGTGTGATACTTTGCGCTACTCGGGGAGGAGAGGCCAGCTATGGGTCTCAGCAGGCTGCAATTGCTCTGGCAAAACAACGCGGCGATGAGATTGTGTTCCTTTATATTGTAAATCTCGACTTTTTAGATAAAACTTCTGCCCCGATTGTTGTCGACATTGAAAACGAATTGGAACAAATGGCGCGTTTCTTTTTGTTGATGGCTGAAGAACGCGCTGCAGAGCAAGGCGTAATTGTTCACACAATAATTCGTAAAGGTGAGGTGCAGAAAGAAATCATCCAGGCAGCGTTGGATGAGAAAGCAACCCTGGTTGTCCTTGGACGCCCGGCTGGCAAGTTGAGTGCTTTCAAATTGTCCAGCCTGGAGGAATTTATGCGTGAGATAGAGGAAGTGACAGGGGCAGAGACAGCCCTCGTTTAGTTTCAAATCAACAAATTCTTAATAGATGGTAGAAGAAAACTTCCTCAATCCAGCTTGATTGCTATGCTGCAGGTCTTTCTCCAAAATACTGGTAGTAGTTCACCTCTATGTTGGCGTTGAAAAGCTTGCGCACCCGGTCGGGCTTGCCGCGCTTAAAGTAGTCGGGGAATTTCTTATCACCAGTGAGGATGTAGACCGACCAGCCGGTCTTTTTGCGGAACATCTTGTTGAGGGCGATATAGATTTGATTGATCTGCTGAAAATCTCCGATCTTCATTCCGTAAGGCGGGTTGGAGATCACTATGCCGTACTGCTGGTCGATCCACAGGTTTTTGACATCCTGCTGTGCGAAGTGGATATCCTTGTCCACGCCGGCGGCTTTGGCGTTGGCCTTGCTGGCGCGCACCATGTCGGGGTCGATGTCGTAACCAAAGAGCTGTAGTTCACTCTGTCGGTCGATAGCCTGCCGGGCGGCCTCGCGGGCTTGCGTCCAGGCCTCTGAATGGATCTGGGGCCATTCTTCAGAGGCGAATGAGGTGTACAGGTTTGGGGCGATATTGCGGGCGATGAGGGCAGCTTCGATCAGGATCGTGCCGGAGCCGCACATCGGGTCGATCAACAGGCGGTCTTTTTTGTAGAAGCTCAACAGCACCAACGCAGCAGCCATGGTTTCCTTGAGCGATGCCTCCCCGGCCTGCTTGCGGTAACCGCGCCGGTTGAGTCCCTGCCCGGTGGTATCGATTGTCAGGGAGGCGGTGTCCTGCAGCAGGGAGACCTGGATGGTGTATTTCGGACCGGTTTCCGGAAACACTTCGGTTTGATATTTTTCTTTTAATTTTTCGACGACGGCTTTCTTGACGATCGACTGGCAGGCACGCACGCTGCCCAAAGTGGATTTGACCGATTTCCCGGTTACGGTGAACTCCCCTTCCCTGGTGATCCACTCTTCCCAGGGAAGGGCTTTGGTTTGCTCAAAGAGGTCTTCAAAGGTCTTGGCTTCAAATTCGCCCATCTTGAGCAGCACCCGGTCGGCACTGCGCAGCCAGAGATTGGGAATGGGAATCTGGTCAGCCTCAGCTTGAAATTCCACCCGCCCGTTGAAGACCTTAAGATCCTCAAAGCCGAGGGCGAGCAGCTCGCGTTTTACCACAGTTTCCAGGCCAAAAGTGTTGATCGCAATCAGGGTAAGTTTGTTCATGCCCCTATTGTATCGCAGCAGATAAAAATTCAGCCAGACTTACCCCGCAATTAGTATCGTGGATCGTGTTTTTTAAGTCGCAGCGGTAGATTTTTGTGGCGTGGGGCGAAAAATGGTTTTCCAGACATAAATGAACAGGGCAGCCAGTACCACGGCGCTGAAAACTCCCGGCGACCAGGTTCCCAAGCCGCCGAGGAGGATGCCGCCAATGGTTGGGGCCACCACCCGCGATAGGCTTTCCAGAGAAGCAGAGAGCCCCAGCAATCCACCGACTTCCTGTTTTTGGACAGCCTTGGACAGCGAGCTGGAGATCACTGTATTGAGGATCCCGCCGGATAAGGCAACTGGTACCAGGATGAGCAAGAGGAAAACCACTGAGGGGGCAAATCCCCAGGCAAACAGGGAAATCGCCATAAGCCCAACCGCAAAAATGATCAGCACATCCTCGCGGAAGCGTTTGGTCAGCACGCCGATCAAACCGCCCTGGACGATCACGGAAAGAACACCCACATACGCAAGGACAAAACCGGTCTGCTGGGCATCTAGATCGAAGCGGCGCAAGGCGTACAGCGAGAAAATCGTCTGGAAGATGGAAAACGCCAGGCCGAAGAAAAACCGGGTAATCAGCAGCGGCCCGGTGAAGGGGCGCTGCAGGGCAGCGATCAGGGCCGCGAGCGTCACGCTGGGCCTTTCTGACGCGGCCATCAGTTCCCGCTGCTCCAAGGAGAGCGATTCGGGCAGCCAGAAGATCACCATCAACAGGTTAATCGTCACCAATCCGGCTGCAGCCAGGGCTGGCACAGCAAATCCGAACTGGCTGAGCACGCCGCCGGTCGCTGGTCCCAGGATGAAACCCAGCCCAAAGGCTGCCCCAACCAAGCCCAGGCCTTTGGCCCGGTTGCTTTCATCGGTGACATCGGTGATGTAGGCCTGGGCCACGCTGATATTGCCACCGGTCAGGCCGTCCAGAATGCGGGCCAGGAACAGCACCAGCAGCGATTGTGCAAACCCAAGCAGGAGGAAGCCAATCAGGGTGCCGGCCAGACTGATGACCAGCACAGGACGGCGCCCCCAGCGGTCTGAGAAACGGCCAAGGAGCGGCGCACCGATCAATTGGGCGGCGGCATATGAAGCAACCAGCAAACCAATCACCGTGTCACTGGCACCAAAAGTCTCAGCGTAGTAGGGTAACAGCGGCAGGATAAGCCCAAAGCCCAGCAGGTCAATAAAAACGATCAGGAAGATGGCAAAAAGCGGTTTATTCTTCATGGTAAAAGAGTGGTTTCCTTTGACCTTTATTCAGGTTTCAGCATCAGAATCGCGCCAAAGATCACCTCGGCGGCTATACTGATCAGGTTGGATTGCTCGATAGATTTATCCATGAACATGGAAATAATTCTAACCGCAGCTATGGACAGGTACATAATCCCAAGCATAGGATAGGCAACAGTTTTATCCAGAATGAAAGCCGCAACCCCAAGCCCGATGAAGAGTGCCCCAAAGATTGACCTGATCTCGGTAATGCCGCGTCCGCCGATAGGCCGGATGCCAGTGAAACCTTCGATCTGGGTAGGGGCGACAAGAGAATAAAGCCCTGTAAGGATGGTGCCGATAACGGCAATGATCTGCAAGATTTTGATAAACATGTTAATTCCCTTTCTGACCCAATCAGATGGATCCAAATAGTTGCTTGATCTTTTCAGTCCGGTAGTCAAAGATGCCTTGCAGCCGCTGGCGGACCCAGATAGTGTGAACCAGATCGCCCAGCGGCCCGAAGGGCAATTCATAGGTGACCCGGTCGCTGATCTGAGTGCCAGATGGCACTTCCACAAAGCGGTGTTCGTGGTACCAGAAGCGGTAGGGACCGATCCGCTGCTCATCAACAAAATACACCTGGTGTTGCACGTGGGCGATTTCGGTCAACCAGCGGGATTGGATCACCGGCATGAACCTGACCCGGTACTCGATCAGCTGGCCGGGATGCATTTCTTCGGCATCATTATCCACAATCTTAAAGTGCATGTCCGGCGGGGTGAGTTCGTTCAGGTTGCCAGGCTTAGAAAAATAATCCCATACCTGATCAATCGGTGCCGGTACAGTTTGTGTGCGGGTAAGTCTGTGTATCATCGTGGCTTTTTACTCTGCCAGCAGCGGCTGGGGCTTATCCTGTTTAAATAGTTTGGACAGGCTGTAGATCCCGAGGAACACCAGGTAGAAGACAAATACCAGCCCGTATTCGATCACCGGAATGCGGATGACCTCGTTCAAACCGGCGAGATTGCTGTTGAGGGCATAGAACAGGACTACGCCGGCCACAAACAAACCGGAAATCACCCGCCGAGCGGATTTATTGAGCCCGATACCGTAGATCTGAGTCAGCACGGTCATAGCGCCGAAGCCATAGGCGAACATCGGCCAGAGATTATTCCCCTGGAAGATGGCTACCAGAGTGCCGTGAATAAGTACAAAGGCTTCAAGGGTGAATTTCCAATATTTGTTCAGGTGGGCGCGGTTAAAAAGCAGTACCGACTGTGCCATGAGGAGGAACATGTATAAGAACCCGGCCAGGTGTCCAAGGGTGTCCTCCATGGGGTGATACCAGAAGGTGTAAATTATCCCCCAGGAGATGATGTAGCCATGATATTCCCGGATGATCTTGAGAAATTGCTTGTGGAACTTAACCTTATGGCCGAGGATCAGCCCGCGGCGCGGCGTTTCCAGGATCAATATCAACACCAGCATGAGGATCACAGAACCCTGCGAGGTAACCTCGGGGACGGCGATCGCCAGCCCGTCGTACCAGACTTGGGTCTGCACCCAGTGAAGGATGATGAAAACCCCGTTAATGGCCAGCATGGCCCAGTTGAACCAGCGGAAATTCTCTTTGTATTTTGGCGTTTCTCTGCGGGCAAGGTAGATCACCACCCAAACCAGCAGGTTGTGTACCGCGTAACCCACCCAGGCGGTGATGTAGGCCATTGTGGCCGGCTGGCGAGTCTGCCAAGGGTAATAGAAATTGAAAAACTTTTCGTTGACCACATCAAAGCGGTTTGCAAGGCTTCCAGCAGTCAGCCAAATAATGGCGGTCATGGCAACTGCAGCGAAAACACTGGTCAGAAACAGGTTGGTGGTTTGTTTTTTAGTCACCGTTTCCTTCTATCAAGTCAGTGAGGGCTGCATCTAAGGTTTTGAATGTGAATTTATAACCGGACTGGAGCAGGCGTTCGGGCAGGGCGTGTTGTCCTTGCAAAACAAGGGCTGCTTTTTCTCCGAGGGCGAGTTTGAGGGCGAAAGCAGGAACCCTCAGCCAGTTGGGCCGTTTAAGCACTTTGGCTGCAATTTTGGCGTATTGGTTGTAATCAACCGGGTTGGGGGCTGACAGATTGAAGACACCCTGTAACCGCGGGTTGGTGATAAGGAATTTGATCGCCTCGATTTCATCCCGGATATGGATCCAGGGAAGGGGTTGGGTTCCATCTCCCAGAGCGCCGCCGACAAATAACCGGAAGGGCAGCAGCATCAGGGGGAGGACCCCGCCTTCCATGGTGAAGACTAACCCGGTGCGGAGGATGACCCGCCTGACACCAAGCTCCTCAACAGCTTTGGTGGATTTCTCCCACTGCAGGCAGGTTTGGGCCGAGAAATCCGACCCTGCGGGGCTGTCTTCGGTCAGTATCCGGGTGCCGCTGGGGCTGTAATAGCCAACAGCGGAGGATTGAATAAGCACTTCAGGTTTCGTTTTGGCGGCGCGGATCGCCTCACTGATTGCTCTGCCGGCATTCACCCGGCTTTCAATGATGCGGGTTTTCTTCTGGCTGGTCCAGCGGTCGGTGAGGATGGCGGTGATTGTTCCACCGGTTAGGCTTTCTCCGGCCAGATTAATAACTGCATCTGTCTCGTTGATCACTTCACCCCAGCCATCGGGAGTTCTTCCGTCCCATCCAACTGGGATCGCTCCCTGGGGCAGGGTGAGACGGGCTCTTTCCGGGCTGCGAGTCAGCACAGAGACCTGATGCTTATCTTCCAGCAGTGAGTTCACCAACGGTTTACCGATCAGACCGGTGCCGCCTGAGATCAAGATTTTCATTTGCCGTTCTCCACGTGGTTGATTTGATAGGTGATTTCATCCAGCCAGGTGATGATTTCGGCAGCTGGATCTCCAACCACATCCTGAAGCGTGCGGGCATAATCAGTGAGGAATCTAGTCAAAAGATCTTCTGGCATCTGGAAGTTGGATAACAGCCCGGCAACCCATTCCAGGTCGCTTTCCAAATACCGGATGTCACCCAATTTGATGGCGGAAAGAAGGTAGCGTGAGATCAGGCTAGTAGGTGCAGAGACAATTACCGGATAGTTATCTGCAATTTCAGCTAGATGTCTTTCGATTTCTGGGAGGGATTGACGCAGCTTTTCCAGGTAGTCAGGGACTTCAGCCTTAATTTCCTCCAGTTCCACGTCCGGTAATTTTAAGATTTTTTCAATCGAGGGGATGATCTGTTCTAAATCTTCCCCCATGAAGTGCCCGGGAATCCGTTCGCGAAGCTCCGGAACTCGATTGAAGATTGGTCCACCATAGGCCAATTTTATACGCAGGCCGGCAAGCTGATTGGCAAGGTCAAGCAGCGAGGCCGCAGTTTGGAGCAGGTTGGCAATCAAGATCACCAGGGTGGGATTGAGTTCCTCAATCGTGGAGCGGAAGTCTCTTACGGGCACATCAGCCCCTAAGAAGATCACCTCATATCCGCGGCGCCGGAGCAGGTAGTTGATCAGCAATGAAGCCAGCATATGGTCTTCTTCAGGCGGCGCGGCGAGGACAATCGTTTCCTTTCGGGAGGGTAAGGCTGTCCCTGCGATGAGCGCATTCAGCCGGCGGGAGATCAGGGCGGAAGCAAAATGCTCCTGCTGCACGGTGGCGTTACCGTGATACCATTGCTCGCCAATCTCATTCAGTCCGCCAAACATGATCTCAAGGCAGACCGCTTCGGGAGGGAACAGGGAAAAGGCCTCGGTGATTACATAGTCAGCTGCAGCACTATCGAACGACAATGCGGCTTTTACCCATGCTGACCGGTAGGCGGCCATATTGTCCCCGCCAATCATAGGCGGCGCGGGTTGGGAGGCGGCCGCTTCCAATTCTTCCAGGGGGTCAATCCCCGCTGCTATCTGAGTGTGCCAAAGATCTGCAGCCTGGCTGATCCGCAGACCGGCTTCCTGTTTATTGATCAACCATTTGACAATTTGCAGGTCACGCTGTGAATAAAGCCGCTGGCCGCCGTCGCTGCGGGTGGGTTGGGGTAGTTGGTAGCGTCTTTCCCAAGCCCGCAGTGTGTCGGGATGCAAGCCTGTTTCGCGCGTTACCGCTCCCAGATTGTAGTAAAGGGTGGTCTCTTCATCTGTCATAATGTATTCCTTAACTAGATCATTTATCCAGAATTTTAGCAAAAACCCACAATATTGTCAATAAATTGCCCAAAAATAATACAATATACTTTGACAAGTATCAATTAAGCAGATTTATTTGCCGGTCTTGTCAATGGTTTGTCGATAAATTATTGAATTCTTCAGGTAGAAACGTGTGTATATCTTGACATCAAAGAAGTCTGGTGGAACAAAAGCCGATTCTTTCTCTTCAGTCTGGTAATCACCCTGAAGGCCGTGCTGGTGAGCTGCCTGACTGTCTTGTAAATTGTGGACTGATGCTGTGCTTGAATGGAAAATCCAGCCCGGCTTGCTTTCAACACGCCAATACGACATCCACCGGCAGGCCGAACATGGACATCTGGCGTTGGGCTCTGATCTGGAAGCTGGCATCAGCCAGGGATTGGGCCGGAAAGATCGGACGGCAGTCGGCGTAGGCTTCGAAATGGGTGTGGGCCCACTCGTACAGCCGGGTGATCAGGTTGGGCGGGGATCGTTTGGCCATCGCTACAATGCAGGTGCGGCCTTCTGGTTTAAGCAGGCGGCGGCATTCAGCCAGCACCAGCGGAATCTCTGGAGTGTCGAACAATTCCAATGTGAAAGAAGCATAAATGGCGTCAAAACTGGCATCCGGGTAGGGGAGGTGTACAGCGTCCCCACAGGTGAGGGAGACAAAGCTGGTAAGACTGGCGCGTTGCAGCTTTTTTCCCGCCACAGACAGCATACCGGGAGAGAGGTCAATCCCGAAAACTACCCCGCTTCTCTTAACCGCTTCCGCCAGAGGGATGAGTACCTGCCCGGTGCCGCATCCGATCTCGAGGATGTGCTCTCCAGGCTGAGGGTTAAGCATTCCCAACCCGGCGAGTTTGTATTTTTTCTCTGCAATGCCAGCCAGCAGATCATACCAGCGGCTCAGCCGGTTGTAGCTGGTGCGTGCCTGGTCTTTGGATCGTTTTACAGGAAGGATCTCAGGGTTGGGGTTCATCATTTCTATTATAGAGGAATTGAGGATAAAATAGACCTGTCAATCAGCGCGAGGAGATAACATGGAGCGGAAGCAGCTTGAAGCCAAAGCCGAAGAGTACCTCACTCACTTGTGCCGCCGGATTCCTAACCGGCGGGTGGGGGCGGAGGGCAACCGCATGGCGACCGAGTGGTTTGCCGAGAAAATGAGAGCCGCCGGTTTTGCAGTGGAGATGCCCTGGTTCAACTGCATCGACTGGCAGGATGAAGGCGCCCACCTTCTCGCCCTGAATGGAGAGGTATTTGAGGTCTTCAGCAGCCCGTACACACTGGGATGCAGTGTGTTGGCCCCTTTGGTGGTCGTTCGCACAGTGGATCAACTGGCCGCAAGTCATTTGACAGGCATGATCCTGATGCTGAGCGGGGAGATTGCCGCTGAGCAGGTCATGCCTAAAAATTTCCCGTTCTACAATCCGGAGCACCACCAGCAGATTGTTCGCCTGCTGGAGGAGAAAGCCCCTCTGGCGATCATCACCGCCACCGGACGCAATCCGGAACTGGCAGGGGGGCTGTATCCCTTTCCCATGATCGAGGATGGCGATTTTGATATCCCATCGGTTTACATGAAGGATGTGGATGGCGAAAAACTAGCCCAGCTCCCTCGCCAGCAGATTGCTCTGACCATTGATTCAACCCGCATCCAAGCCAAAGGCTGCAATGTGATCGCCCGCAAGCCAGCCGGGGATAGCCAACGAGTGGTGCTGTGCGCCCATATCGATGCCAAGGACAACACCCCCGGCGCGCTGGATAACGGCACAGGAGTGGTAACGCTGGCTCTGCTGGCTGAACTGCTGGCCGATTATTCTGGCCCGTTGGGGGTGGAGCTGCTGGCTTTCAATGGCGAGGATCATTACAGCGCCCAGGGACAGAAAGAGTACCTCAAGAGCCGCCTGACAGAATTTAGCCAGATCGCGCTGGCGATCAATACAGATGTGGCTGGTTATGTACAAGGAAATTCAGCTTTCTCACTGTACGGTGTGTCAGATCAGATTTCCTCGCTTGTTCGGGAGGTGATGGGACAGTTTGCCAGTTTTCAGGAAGGGGAGCAATGGTACCAGAGCGATCACTCAGTCTTCATCCAGAATGGATGCCCGGCAGTAGCCATTACTTCAGATCAGTTCATGCGCCTTTCAACCGAGGTGACCCATACTCCCGCAGATGATCTGGACCTGGTGGATTATGGGTTGTTGGTGGATGTGGCCTTGGCTTTGGAGCAGGTGGTGCGCCGCTTGAATGCGGTGATTTAGCTGCCTCCCCTGGCTGTCATCGATGTGCTTTTCCAAGCCTTTTTGAATCCGCTAAACCGGCAGCCTCCTAGTGGCTGCTGCCCCGATCGTTAGTCCCTGGGGTTTGTGGGGGGAGCCTAATCAGGCCTGGTGATTTTATGGCTAAATATTGCGATCGACTGGAATGCCTGACGAGTTTCCCTGATAAATGGGAACATGTGGAAGGCGTGGAACATCCCATCAAAGATTTCCAGGGTTATTTCGCAGCCATCCTTTTCAGCGCGGCCCGCCAGACGGGTGGCATCATCCAATAAAATCTCATCGGTGCCCACCTGGATCAGGATCGGCGGCAGATCGCTGAGGTCGGCGAAAACAGGAGAGATCAGCGGGTGATGCAGGTCTTGTCCGCCGGCGTACAATTGGGCCATGCGGGTGAGGTGTTTGCAGTTTAGGATGAAGTCCAGATGTGCTTTGCTTCGGGCTGATTTTCCGCTCATTGTCAGGTCAGTCCAGGGGGAGAGCAGTACAGCCCCGGCTGGAAGGCGGCGGTCTGTATCGCGCAGTTGGAGTAAGGTTGCGAGGGCCAACCCACCTCCAGCCGAGTCTCCAGCGATAATCAGTTCATCTGCTGAGATGCCGTTTTTCAACAGCCAGCGGTAGGCGGCAGCAGCATCTTCCAAACCGGCAGGGAAGGGAGCCTCTGGCGCAAGGCGGTATTCAGGCAGGAGTACCTGCATCTGGGTGTGATTTGCCAGCATGGAAGCCAGCGAGCGATGTGTTTTGATCGACCCAAGGGTGTACGCGCCGCCGTGCAGATAGAGGATTGTGCCAGCAGGCTTATCCGGGATGATCCACTCCACCTTTAGGTGATCGATTCTCTCTATCCGGCTTGTGGTTTCAGATGAGGGCACCACCAGTCGGGTCATCTTTTCCTGACGGGCGCGCTGATCTTGGATTGTGCCCTGGTGCCACCTGGAGAAAAAAGGGGATATCGCCAGTTTGATGAGACGGGTCCGGAAGCTGGCCATCTTACCCCAAAGCGAAGACCATCGGGCTGAAGTATGGGACCAGCCAGATGAACCACACGGCCAGGCTAAATCTATGGAAATTTTGAATCGCTTTTTGGTCTTTGCGCAGCAGTACAACCAATGCCCAGAGGGCGTGAACCGCCATCAGTACAATCGCAATTACCCCGCTCACCCCGTGGATATCGAAGGTCAGACCGCCTGCAAAATCCAACATCAGACCAGTCCCCCAGGTGTCACAGATCAGTCCGAGGATAAAGAAAGCCAGGTGCCAGGGCTTAAGCCGACCCTGGATCCGTTCACTCCACACACCAATGGTATAAAACACGAGGGCAAGGGTGATAATGATGGTAGCTGATGGGTTCAAGAGGATTTCCTTTTATGGCTCAAGATTGGGAGTGTTGATTCCCAGCCCAGTTTGCTTGGTGTGTTAGATATACAGGTCGCGCTTTGCGTATGAAAAATAGGCCAGCCCGAGGCTGATGATACAAATTGCGGCAGAAATTGCCAGGTAGCCAGGATCAAATTTAGATTCATTGAGGAGCTTGAGCGGGTCAAAATAAACAAAGGGTGAGAAGTATTTTAAAAATTCCAAATCCTCGCTTAAGGCAGACAATATTGAAAAAATAAATGTGCCAAAGAGAATGAAAACTGCCACAGAACCAGAGCGCTTATATTCCTTCATCGCTGCGCCCAACAGCACGCCAATCGTCAGAAAGATCAATTCAATAAAGAATGAACTGAGCATCAACATGCCCAGGAATTGATAAAAGGCTTCGTCCGGCTGATAGGGCTGGGCTGCCACGATTGATCCGCCCCACATGACCAGGACAAAGATCGCACAGTTGACCAGCGCAGCAGCCACTTTCCCGGTGATCAGCTTGTGGCGCGGGATGGGCAGCGTGAGAGAAAATTCCACCGTTTTGTCCCGCTCTTCTTTGGCAATGATCCCGTTTCCCAGCAGGACAGCGAAGATGGCCGCCATCAGGGCAAAATAAGACTGCATCACGCCATAATAACCTGTAATCGTGGTCAGATTGAATGCATTTAACTGCAAGCCTTCCAGCACCACTGGTGGGATCCCTTCTAACATGGCCATAATATCTGAATCAACAGCGGTGAAAGCTGAGAACTTTGAGATGCCCATATAGATAAAGAAAACAATGAACAGGCACCAGAAGAACAGAGATCTGGAGTTGGCTTTGAGCTCCCTGAGAAAGATATTCATCGTGATCGCTCCTTACACCGTGGGAATATTCCGGCGTTGGTAAAGCACATAGCTGGCAATCATCGAGATGATGATCACGAGGATGCTGATCACCATTTTTGGCTGGTCAAATTCCCCGGTGTTGACAATCTTAGTGGCTTCGAAGTGTTTGAATGGGGTCAGGTAGTCAAATTTATCCTCATTGAATGAACTTCCGAAGGCTGCCAGGATGTACATCCCGAAAACAGACCCTAACGAGATTGCGATTACAGAAGGAACTTTCTTCAGCAGCAGGGAGATTACCAATCCACCCCCCAGGAAAAACAACTGCAGGAAGAAGGCGGTGATCAGCACTTTTGCTAGAATTTCACTGTTGTAGGCGCGGTCACCGGCATAAGTTCGAACGGCAAAAAAGCTGGTGGACCAGAGCACCAGATCGGTGATCAGAAGGCCGGTCAACGCAGCCAGGAGCTTATTGGTGAGGATTTTTGCCCGCCCGACCGGTTTTGCCAGCAAGAAATCAGCGGTCAATTCACGCTCTTCGATAGAAACCAGCGAATAGCCGTAGTTGGCAGCCTGGAGAGAAATCATGATTTGGATGAATGAGAAAGTAAAGGCATAAAAACCCAGCACTGTGCTCAGATCCATATTATCCCAGCCAAAGGCGGCCAGCAGTTCAGGGGGGTAGTTAGCCATCACCGCATTGAGCATTTCCATCTCATCAACAATCGTGGAAAAGATAGAGAAGAATAAGAATAGAAGACCGGCAACCGAGATCGACCAGGTGATGATCGACCTCAACTTCATTTTGAGTTCCTGTAGATAGATGTTCATCGGTCTCCGTCTAAGCGTAGTAGTGCATGAAGATCTCTTCGAGCGTGGGTTCCTCGATCAGGATGTCCGAGACCGGTTGAGCGCTGACCAATTGGACAACCTGGTTGATATCGCCCTTGAAGAAGAATTTGATCTCACCATCCACCTGGTGCAGGTTGGTCACACCATTGATCTGGAACCTAGCTTGGTCAAGGCCGTCACCAACCACAGCGATCTTCTTGTAGTTATTTTTCTGAAGCGTCTTGATATCCTCAAGGGTCACGATCTTGCCCTCACGGATGATCGCCACCCGGTTGCACAGGCGCTGCACTTCACTGAGGATGTGGGAGGAGAAGAACACGGTAGCGCCTTTCTCGTTTTCATTCTGGATCATATCAAAGAAACGCTGCTGCATCAGTGGGTCCAGCCCGGCGGTGGGTTCGTCGAGGATGATCAGTTTGGGTGAGTGGAGCAATCCCTGGACGATACCAACCTTCTTCTTGTTACCGTAGGAAAGGTCGTCAATCCTTCGTTTGAGGTCCAGCTCCATGATCTTGGCCAGCTCTTTGATCCGCTGAGAGCAGTCTTTATTGTAGAAGCTGGCGGAATAGTTGAGCAAATCAATCACCTTCATCTTGTCGTAGTAAAAGACTTCGGAAGGCAGATAGCCGATCTCCTGGCGGATCTCAGGTCCGTGTTTGATCACGTCTTTGCCAAAAACCCTGGCACTGCCGCTGGTGGGGTAGATCAGCGAGAGTAGCAAGCGGATGGTGGTTGATTTGCCCGCGCCATTGGGACCGATGAAGCCAAAAATTTCACCTTCCTCAACATTTAGGGAGACATCGATAATCCCGCGTGCTTTTCCGTAGTATTTAGACAGGTTCTGGATCTCGATAATGGGCATAAGGTTTCTCCTTGCGGGTCGGGATGCATCTCTGGGATGCGTGACCACAATGAAATATCATATCCCAGTAGATATGGGGGGTCAAGATTAGTCGCGGAGATGGGTATGGCATTCTCAAAGTCGCTTACCTTCCCCTTCCCCGGCAAACTTGCAACCGCTCACTCATTATCACAGCTGCTGGGGCGGGGGGCTGGGGAGTTTTTTATCTTCGCCGACAATTCCTTAGCTTTTCCACTCGCAATATTAAATTCCTGACTTTGAGAAAACCATGCGGAATTGAGATGGCCCCAAGGCGTTACAATTGATGACCTTAATATAAGTTTGCTGGTTGTTATTTTTCTGATGTAACCGGATGATAGGTATTCAACTGATCAATTTCCAGATCAATTATCAATTGAAATCCTATTGGGAATTTTTCTCTTCAATCATCGGATTTCTCAGAGTTTTGCCCACAGACATGTGCATCCGTAAAAATCCTAAAATTGCCAGGAAGCTAACCATCATACTGCCGTACCAAACCCAGTTGGGGTCAATTTTTTCCATCACCACCCCGGCGAGATAAGGGCCGATCGCAAAGGGAATCGACCATCCAATCCCATACACAGCCATATACCTGCCGCGCATATCTTCAGGGGCAAACTGGGCTACCAAAGCTTGCGCAACAGGGATCAGGATCATTTCTCCAATGGTAAGAATTACCATCGCCAGTGCAAACATCAAGAACCCGCCGACAAACCCATACATTCCAAAACCGACCAGATAGAAAAATGTCCCTAAAACCATCATAATCATCGGAGGGATTGAGGTCATTTTTCGCGTCAGCCAAAACTGAAAGACGACTACCATTCCAGCATTGATGCTCAGGATAATCCCGTATGTACTCGGTGGGGTATTGTGAACATCACGCAAAAATACCGGCAGTGTGCTGTTCATTTGAACATAGACCGTATTTACCAGAATCGATGCAATGATAAATTCTACAAAGATTAAATTTTTAAATACCTTCAAGTATCCTGAGAAGGTTTTTAACAGACCCTCCTCTGGTTTGTCTTCAGTGGTTTCCGGTTTGGTCTCTGGCAGCGTCGCCATGACAATTGCCGCGGTAATTGTGCTGGTGATTGCATCAGTGATGAACAGGTAAAGGTAGGAACTGTTTGCCATCCACCCTCCGATCAATGGGCCGATCATCACTGCCAGATTTGCCACTACCCGCCAGACCCCATATCCCTGGGATCGCTTTCCTTCCGGCAGCAGATCTGCAACCATGGCTTGTTGTGCCGGCTGCCCGATATCTCCCAGGGTTCCGGCAATCGCTACAGCAAGATAAAAAAGAGTCAGGTCAGTGATGACTCCCATCGCGATGGCGCTGGCTGCGCTGATCACCAAACCAAAAACAACCATCGTCTTTCGGCCAATCTTGTCAGCCAATGCCCCACCGATCACACTCCCTATCTGGCTGGTCACCGCCCAAATGGCAAACGCGATCCCCACTTCGATCATCCCAACACCAAATTTCTCTGTCACGTATAAGCCAAAGAAAGGGAACAGCAATGCCCCGCCCAACCGGTCGATGAACGAGGCCCCCATTAATATTTGAAAGTGCCTGGGAAACTCCTGCCATGGTTGTACTACACGGTTTAGTAATTTGTTTGCCATAATCAGTAATCCTGTAACACCCTATAGGCACGATCGGTTGCACTGTGGTTGAGTAGGGAGAAGTTTTTCATTGGCTGTGGAAGGAAACATTTCGTGAGGGAAGAAATTTCAATCATCCGACAAGAGTTGGAACGATTCGCTAAATATACCGCAACTGACCTGATTCCCAAATGTGTCCCATTCATTATCATAGTCTAACCGATATGATTTGGGTAGGCTGCCCTCAAGATTGTTCCCTGCACAGGTGTGCAATACCCCATAGAACTATGGAGCTGAATTGTGTTCTAGTCCCTTATCCACGGGTGAGGGACTAGCCGCGTTAAAATACAGGGGTGATCTATGCCCCGGAGATTGTGCTGCTATTCATCAAGCGGGTTGAGAAATCAAATTGCCATTCTGTCTCCCCCCATATTCAATCACCGGATCATTCTTTTATGGCAAACCCCAGATAATTCGTGCGCAGATCATTCCCCGGTTGCAGCCTGGTTCTCTCGCCAAATGCCTGGTAGCTGATCTGGCCCGTTTTCAATAGAAAGATCGAAGCCAGCAGCATCAACAGATTGCCTTCTTGTTGGCTGCCTGCCAGTCCGCCGGGTTGAAGCCCGTTCGCCGTCAATTCAAACTTGATTTCCTCCGGGGTGATGAACATCCGCCAGTTGTGGGTTCTTGGAGGGAAGATGCGGGTGAAGGGGATCAGTTGAGCGCCCAGGATCAGGGTCAGATAGCTGGCCAGGGTGCGGTTGATGGTATCGAACAGGAAGATGCCACCAGGTTTCAGTATTCTGCTGACCTCTCCAAGTGCAACAGGCCAATCAGGCAGATGTTCCAGCACATCTCCGCAGACTGCAATTTCAAAGCTTTTATCGGGGAAAGGCAAATGAAAGGCAGATCCAGCCAGGTAGCGGATGGCGGTCTTGGTTTCTGCAGTATGTTGGCTGGCGATTTGAAGGGACTTTTCGGAGAGGTCGATTCCTGTCACCCGGCAGCCGATCTGACTCAGTTCTTCTGCCAGCACCCCGCCCCCACAGCCGATATCCAGCAGGCTAATACCGGGCAGCTGTTTTATAGAATGGGCTGCGATCACCTGGCTGAAGTACGGCACCCGCCAGGGGTTAACAGAAGCTCTCAACAGCGAGAGGACTCCGTTTCCCGCCCACCAGCTTTGCGCCAGGTTGTCGTAGATCCTGTTATCAACTTTAGGCTCCGATTTAGATTTCATCTGGTCATAACCTGTTTCACGAACCGGGTAGGATCACTGCTGAGGCGGTTGTCCTGGCAGCAAGATGGAATCTGTGCGGGTGGATTGAACGGCTGTAAGCCCAATTAGAAATATGAAAACTCACAGATAAATGCCAATGGGGTGATTCATTCAGACGGGTAGATTTTTTCGGGCGGGTGGCGGCGTTTGGGACGCTCGATCAGTTCATAGATCGCGCCGAGCCTTTCTTCGGTATCCAAATAAGCGTAATGGCCATCCCCATCTGGTCCGAACCCGCTGCCTTCCTGGATGATCTCGAATCCATTGGCGCGAGCTTCTGCCTGGGCGGCAGCCATATCTTCCACCAGGATGCCAAAATGGTGGATGCCGTAGCCGTGCTTGGCGATGAAGTCGGCGTGGATCGATTCGCCGCTTTTCATTTCAATCAATTCAATTCGAGTTGGGCCCAGGTATGAAAGTGCAATCCGGATGGCGTTGTTCACCTCACTTCCGTAGTAGCGGCTCATTTTTAACAGAGGGCGTTTATAAGTATAGAAATGCCAGGGACCGATACCGAAGGAATGCCAATAATTGTGGACAGTCTCGTCCAGGTCTGGGACCAAAATGGCGATTTGCGCGATGCCCTGGTTTAGCAGGGTGGAAGGGATTGGGGAGCTTTGGTTTTTGTTCATAGGTTCCTGCGGGATCCTTGCAGTAGAGAACTCGATGCATATTTCCGGCTTGGGTTTTAGAATTTTAGTATAAACCCATTGGTACCAGGTTTGAAATGAATTATTTACAAAAACGCAAGCAGGATGGTAATAAAGTAAGAGTATAATCGACCGGATGTTAGATTTAAGTACTGAAACGCCTGAAATCAAGATGAAATTCACCCCTGAAGAGATTGACCATCTTTCAGATGAGTTTGAATCTGCCTCCCCGCAGGAAATCCTCCAATGGGCGGTGGATACTTTCTGTTCAAATATGGCCTTGAGTTCATCCTTTCAGACCCATAGTATTCCATTGCTCCATATGGTGAAACAAATCCATCCAGAGATGCGGATTCTCTTTCTGGAAACGGGATATCATTTTTGGGACACTCTGATGTTCAGGGAGCAGCTGGAGCAGCTCTGGGGCTTGAACATTGTCGATCTTCGGCGGGATTTAAGCTGGAATACCTTCCTGCAGCGCTTTGGAAAGGATTTGCCGGAGACCAACCCAACCCTGTGCTGCTACATCCGCAAGGTGCAGCCGATGCAGATCGCCACCGCCGGCTTGGATGCCTGGATCACCGGTATCCGGCGGGATCAGACAGATCAGCGGGCGAGTGCGAAAATTCTGGAGATCAAGCGCGATGGTCTGATCAGAGTGGCGCCTATGTTGAACTGGAGAAGGGCTGAAATTGACGCCTACATCAATCACTATAACCTGCCTAAGCATCCGTTGCCGGTGGAGCAATATCCCAGTGTGGGCTGCAAGCCATGCACCCGGGCGGTGCAGCCTGGTGAAGATGACCGGGCTGGTCGCTGGGCAGGCAAGGGCAAGACTGAATGCGGCCTGCACACCGACCTGTTCGATAAAAAGACGCTTTCTTCCGATGATTTTCAGTTGAATATTGGGTATTAGTAGTTGATTTGATTGCCATCCAGCCGTGTAATTCACAAGCCGTTTTTCAATCTGGCAGCTTTATCGGATATATCTACCCTCAAATTGGTATCAAAAGTTAAATCAGATTGCATCTGTGTAAACCTGGCGATTGAATAAGCGCATCTTGGAGAGCCTGGTTGTATAATTGGCTGCAAATGGAAGTGATCGCTCAGTGAGGTGGAAGGAACCAAGATGAAATTTGGATATTTTGACGACAAGAACCGTGAGTATGTGATCAAACGCCCGGATACCCCACTGCCCTGGATTAACTATCTTGGTTCTGAATCCTATTTTGGGTTGATCTCAAACACCGCAGGTGGGTATTCGTTTTATAAAGATGCCAGACTGCGCCGCCTGACCCGCTACCGCTATAACAATGCGCCGCTGGACAGCAGCGGGCGGTATATCTATCTCCGAGACGATCGAAGCCAAGGGGGGGATTTCTGGTCGCCAACGTGGCAGCCGACGCGTTCCCAACTGGATGATTATGAATGCCGCCACGGGTTGGGGTACACAACAATAAAATCCGCCCACAAGAAGATCGAGGCACAAATCCGCTATTTTGTCCCTCTGGGTGAGAACCTAGAAATCTGGCAGCTGGCGCTGACCAATCAGCGGGCAGAACCAGCGTTGCTTTCAGTGTTCTCGGCGGTTGAGTTCAACCTTTGGGATGCGATGGATGACGCTACCAACTTCCAGCGCAATTATTCAATCGGCGAGGTGGAAGTGCTGGATGGGGTTATCTACCACAAGACTGAATACCGTGAGCGGCGGGACCATTTTGCCTTCCTGGCCTGCTCTACACCGGTAATCGGTTTTGATACCCAGCGGGAGGCGTTCCTGGGTGCATACCAGGGCTGGGACGCGCCCCTGGGTGTGGAAAAAGGCAAATTGAGAGGATCAATCGCTCACGGCTGGCAGCCAGTGGGTGTCCAGCAGATCAAGGTTGAACTTGCGCCGGGGGAAGCTAGAGAGATCATCTTCCTTTTAGGCTATCATGAGAACCCCAGAGATCAGAAATTTGATCCGCCCAACAGCAATACGATCAACAAGCGCACCGTACTGCCGGTGATTGAGAAATATTGTCAAACAGAGGCAGTACAAGCGGCTTTCCATGAGCTTAGGACTAACTGGACGGAGCTGCTGGATATCTTCCAGGTGAAAACGCCTGATATACACACCAACCGGATGGTCAATATCTGGAATGCCTACCAGACGATGGTGACTTTCAATATGTCGCGCTCGGCCTCATATTTTGAGTCCGGGATCGGGCGGGGGATGGGTTTTCGGGATTCCAACCAGGATTTGTTGGGGTTCGTGCAGATGGTCCCTGAACGGGCGAGGGAGCGAATTCTTGATCTGGCGGCCACCCAACTGGAAAGCGGCGGTGCCTATCACCAATACCAGCCGCTGACCAAGCGCGGCAACCATGATGTGGGCGGTAATTTCAATGATGACCCGCTGTGGCTGGTTTTAGCCGTGTCGGCTTATCTCAAGGAGACCGGGGATTGGTCAATCCTGGATGAGCCGGTGCCGTATGATAACCAACCCGGCAGCGAGCAGCCGCTCTATGATCATTTGCAAAGGGCTTTGTTATATACAATTGACCGCCGCGGGCCAAACGGCCTGCCCCTGATCGGCCGGGCGGATTGGAATGACTGTCTCAACCTGAATTGTTTTTCTTCTGAGCCAGGACAATCGTTCCAGACGGTGACCAGCAAGGACGGCAAGGTGGCCGAGAGCGTCTTCATTGCCGGGCTGTTTGTGCTGGCAAGCAAGGAGATGCTTCAGATCGCCCGCCATGTGGGTGATGAACACCAGATCAATAAGCTGTCTTCGGCGATAGATGAAATCGAAGCGTCGGTCTGGTCGGCTGGTTGGGACGGCGAATGGTTCCGTCGGGCATACGATGATTTTGGTAAACCGATTGGGGCCAAAGTGTGTGAAGAAGGCAAGATTTTCATTGAGCCGCAGGGTATCTGCATCATGGCAGGGTTGGGGCTGGAGAACGGCAGGGCTGAAAAGGCCTTGAATTCAGTTTCAAAGTATCTGTCCACGCCGCACGGGATTGTGCTGCACCAGCCGGCATATACCCGGTATTACCTGGAATATGGGGAAATCTCGTCATATCCGCCGGGGTATAAAGAGAATGCCGGTATCTTTTGCCATACCAACCCGTGGATCATGATCGCTGAAGCGGTGGCTGGCCGGGCGGAGATGGCATTTGATTATTACCGCCGGATCAATCCATCAAATCGTGAAGAGATCAGTGAGGTGCACAAGTGTGAGCCGTATGTCTACGCTCAAATGATCGCCGGCAGCGATGCGCCTACACATGGTGAGGCCAAAAATTCCTGGCTGACCGGGACAGCTGCCTGGAACTATGTGGCGATCACGCAATGGATATTGGGTATTCGGCCGGAGGTGGACGGCTTGCGGATTGACCCGTGCATCCCCTCGGATTGGAAGGGATTCAAGGCGGTGCGCCGATTCCGGGGCAAGCAGGTGCGCATTGAGGTGCAGAATCCGGAAGGTGCGTGCAAAGGAGTTGCATCGGTTACCCTGAATGGCGAAACGTTGGCGGATAATCTGATTCCCGCAGACAAGCTTGTGGATGAGAATGAGGTGCTTGTACGAATGGGATCGGAGGGTAATGGATCTTAGAAAGCAGGCACATCGTGACAGATGATGCTGGCTTTTATGTTCACATTCAGCAATTGGGGTAGATTATTATTCCCCCACCTTGAGGAGTCGAGAATGCAATACGGACACTTTGATGACCAGGCTAAGGAATATGTGATCACCCAGCCTGATACCCCGGCTTCATGGAGCAATTATCTGGGTTCCACCGAGTATGGCGCAGTGATCACGAACAACGCTGGCGGATACGGGTTTTATAAATCAGGGGCGCGCGGTCGGTTCCTGCGGTTGAATTTCAACAGTATCCCGATGGACCAGCCGGGCAGGTACTTCTACCTGCGCGATCAGGAATCGGGAGATTATTGGTCTGCTTCGTGGCAGCCGGTGGGCAAGCCATTGGAGGAATATCAGTCGGTTTGTCGGCATGGCACCGCCTACACAATCATCGAGAGCCGCTTTGCCGGGATCGAAACTGAAAGCACTTACTTTGTTCCACTTGGGGAGTCCTTTGAATATTGGCGTTTGAAGGTTACCAATACCAGCGACGTGAGGCGTAAGCTTTCGATATTCTCGTTCTGCGAGTTCACCAATCAGTGGATCACATTCCAGGACCGGGTCAACTTACAGTATTCGCTGTTCATTGTGCGCGGTAAGATGGAGGATAACCTCATCCGGATAGGTATCCACGACCATCTCTCCTCTAACGAGGATGACCCGGGTGATAGTGTGATGAAAACCTGGATGGGTCTGGTAGGGGCTGACCTGATCGGGTATGACATCAGCCGGGAAGCTTTCTTGGGCATCTACGGCAGCTATCACAACCCGCAGGTGGTGGTAAAAGGCCGGTGCACCAACAGCGAGGCATATGGGGATAATGCCTGCGGCACGTTGCAGGCTGATGTAGAACTTCAGCCCGGAGAATCCCGCCAGCTGCTGGTGATGTTGGGAGTCGGCGAGGCCCGAACGGTTGGCAGGTTGAAGATGGCTGAGTTTGGTTCGCTGGTAAGGGCAGAGCAAGAATTTCACAGGTTGAAAAATTACTGGCATTCCAAACTAGAGAGCCTGTCGGTGGAGACGCCGGATGAGGATTTCGATCACACCGTGAATGTGTGGGGGGTGTATAACTGTCTGATCACGTTTGCCTGGTCACGGGCAGCCAGCCTGGTGTACAACGGCGAGCGAGACGGGCTCGGTTTCCGGGATTCAGTGCAGGATATTCTGGGGGTGGCAGCGGCTATTCCGGAAGAAGCGCAAGCGCGCCTGGAATTGATGTTCACCGGGCAGCTGGCCAACGGCGGGGCGATTCCGGTGATCAGGCCTTTTGAACACACCCCAGGTAAAGAATCACCGCCTATGTTGGAAGAATACCGCTCGGATGACTGCTTATGGTTCTTTAACGCGGTGCCAGCATTGGTAGGAGAAACCGGCGATGTTGATTTCTACAACAAGGTGCTGCCGTATGCCGATCAGGGCCAGGATACCGTTTTTGGACATCTGCGCCGGGCGCTGGAGTTCAACCTGGAACGGATGGGCGCCCACAGTCTGCCCTGCGGCCTCTCGGCCGATTGGAATGACTGTTTGCGGCTGGGGTATTATGGTGAAAGCCTGTTTGTGGCCTTCCAGCTTCGCCTGGGGCTGACCGAGTATGCCGGGATTGCTGAGAGGCTGGATAAGCCGGTGGAGAAAGCCTGGGCAGAAGCCCAACGCGATTTGCTGGACGCGGCTATCCAGCGGATTGCCTGGGACGGGGAGTGGTTCATCTGGGCGATTGGAGACGACGGCACGGTTTACGGCACAAGAGAGTATGAAGAGGGCCAGATCTACTTGAATACCCAGGTTTGGGCAGTACTCAGCGGGGCGGCTACGGCGGAACAGGCTGAAAAATGCCTGCAGGTGGTGGAAGATGAACTCTTCACTCCGTATGGGTTGATGCTGGCTGCGCCGCCTTTCGTCACGACCCCGGTGGATGTGATGCGCTCTGTGGTCTATCTCACTGGGATCAAGGAGAATGCTGGGATCTTCAACCATACCCAGGGCTGGGGGGTGATGGCAGAGTGCATCACCGGAAACGGCGACCGGGCTTATAAATACTTCCGGGCGAGTATGCCGGCAGCCTACAACCACCGGGCAGAGGTGCGACAGAGCGAGCCTTACGTGCAGGCCCAAACGACTTATTCAACTTTCTCGCCGCGGGCGGGGAATGCTCGTACCTCCTGGTTGACCGGTGCGGCTTCCTGGGCGTATTATTCAGCTACCCAGTACATCCTCGGTATCCGGCCTGAGATTGACGGCTTGCGGATTGACCCGTGCATCCCCTCGGATTGGAAGGGATTCAAGGCGGTGCGCCGATTCCGGGGCAAGTGGGTACATATTGAGGTGCAGAATCCGGAAGGTATATGCAAAGGAGTTGCATCGGTTACCCTGAATGGCGAAGCGTTGGCGGATAATCTGATCCCCGCAGACAAGCTTGTGGATCAGAATGAGGTGCTTGTACGAATGGGATCAGAAGGTAATGGGTTTTAGAAAGCAGGCACCCTGTGACGGATGATGTTGGCTTTTATGTTCTCAGACGCCGTACTGATTGGCAGCCACTTGCGAGTCACGAGGGATGCTAATTGGGTGGGGTGGGATCAATGAGAAATTTACCCGGGTTGGTTTACTCTCCCAACTTCTCTTCCAAATTCATCTGAACCAAAATAGCATCGTAGGACTGCCCGTTAATCAGTTGGACAAACCCGGCTGCCAGAAATCCCGCTTCCTGTTCAAGCAGGGCATCAGCGAGATAAACACCTGATCCCAACAGCGATTGCTGCCAGAGGATTCCCCCATGCTCATCTACAAGCGTCAGAGGCATCCCTTCTCCCAATCCCCCGATCAGGAAGTTGCCATCCGCCAGGCGGATCAGCGACTGGGCATAATCATCATTTTTCGGATCTCCAAGCGTCTTCTCCCAGATCACTTTTGCATCTGAAGTGCAGCGCATCAGCCAGGTATCTGCCTGGCGCGGTGGTCCGTCCTTCATCCAGAATCCAGCTAGAATTAAATCTCCCCCGTCGATTGGTGCAATTGTTGAAAAGTACTGCCATCCGGGGATCTCAAATAGGTTTTCCCGCAGCAAATGTCCATCTTTGTCCAGGGTGACCAGTTTGGCGTCTTCATCTGCACTGACAACCAGAATGATCTCGTTTTCCCTGATCTCAAGGGCATCCAATACAAGCTCTTCTCCCAAGCCCTCACCAATATGCTCCCAGATCACATCGCCAGAATTTCCCACTCTGACAGCATATTCGTTCCTGCCGGTTCCATCATCTAATTCTGTGAGACCATAGAGCAGCAGATCTCCGTTAGAGAGAGACAGCATCCCGAAGGGCCACTCGCGAAGGGATCCGCCGTAAGTGCGAAACGATTCTTGAATGCCCTCCTGATCTGTTTTCAGCAGGAAGAAATCCCGGTCACCGGCGCCGTAGGAATCTGTCTCGCCAAAGATCAGATAGCCGCCATCCTCTGCCGGAGAAATTTCCCATGCTTGCTCATATCCCTCTCCGCCCCAGGTCTTTTCCCAGATGATTTCTCCTGCAGGTGAGAGTTTGAGGATCAGCGAGTCGCCTGAATATGGCGGCATATGGCGGTGGTTTGTGGCCCCGACGACAATCAGGTTGTCGTCCTCTGCCCGGATCAGATCAAAGAAAGCGCCATAGTCCGGCCCGGTGAAGGATTTGACCCAGGAAACTTCAAGGCTATCGCCCATATTTGTTGGCTGGGCGGCAGGGGATGTGTCTTGTGTACCAAACGGCTGAGTTTTGATTGGATTGGTTGGTGATTTGTCTGGTGGCGGGTTGGCACCATTTTCTGGGTTCTTGTTAGTAGGGATACAGGCTGTAAGTGTCAATATCAATAAGAGGATTACAGAGAGCCGATTTTTCATAGGAAATCCTTTATATTTGATCATTTCGCCTGATTGTAGATAAAGATGTTACCCTGTTATTATGGCATTCGCAAAGTCGCTTGACAACTATCGAGAAATTCATCTGGTTTCAGAACCCACATCCACCAAGTGTATCAGATATCATCCTCACGCTTACCTTCCCCTTCCCCGGCAAACTTGCAACCGCTCACTCATCAACACAGTTGCTGGGGAAGGGGGCAGGGGGTTAGGGAGTTTTTTATCATCGCCGACAATTCCTTTCTTTGAGAAAGCCATGACCCCATTATAGTGAGCAATTCATCTGGAAACATTAACCCAGCTATAATGCAGGGCTGCAGATAAATATCATCTGCCATGTTTGTTTATCCAATCGTTGTTTCACAATTTCTTGATGATATTACCAGATCCATGTAAGTGATCATTCTGACGATGGGAATTAAGTTCTAAATGTAATCGGGCAGGAAAGAATCAGATTAATGAAAGCGGACAACCTGGCCAAGGTTGTCCGCTTTTTAGTCCATCTCAGCAGATTGACTCAGCTTATTGAGCAATCAAACCCTTCATTTGTTTGTTGATAAAACCAGCGGCGCGCCGTGGGCTGATGCGATAGAACTTATCCATCACTTTGGCATCATTCCCAACCAGAATGCTGTATTTATCTACCTCGATTCCATCAATGATCATCCTGGCCGCTTCTTCAGCCGGCAGCGGTTTCAATGCGCTTGACCCATTCTCGGATTGCCGTTCCATGGTGATCCCTGAATTCTTGTTGATATTGGTTTCAATGGCACCTGGGAAAACTACCGTTACCCTGACATTGGTATCACTCAGCTCGGAATGCAAGCCCTCAGTCAGTAATTTCACGCCTGCTTTTGTCGCGCCGTAGATGGTTTGACCGGGGAATGGGAAGAACCCGCCCATGCTGGATACATTCACGATATGGCCTTCAGGCCTTACAAGGAGATGGGGGAGGAACGTCTTGGTCACATATAGTGGGCCCAAAAGGTTCACACTCATCACTCTATCAATGGTTTCATAATCCAGGTCTTTTACCGGTACGAAAGGCTGGATGATCCCCGCGTTGTTGATGATCCCATCGATGGCGCCGTGTTTTTCAATCATCTTTTCAGGCAGCTTTTCCACGGCTTCCCGATCTGAGACATTAACGATGTGGGTCGAAATTTTGTCGCCGAGTTCTCCGGCCAGCGCTTTAGTTTCCTCCAGGGTGTCAGCGTTGATATCCAAAGCGGCAACTTCTGCTCCTCGATTGACTAAATCGATAACCAGTGCGCGCCCTATCCCGCTTCCCCCACCTGTTACCAGAAATACTTTACCTTTAACTTTCACTTTGAAATCTCCTAAACGATAATGGTGATTAGTAATTTTCATGTGCACATAAGCACTGGTCATACCAAGCAAATAGTCGCTTTCAGCTGCCATGAAATTACCTGTGATCTACTTAATCAAGGCAAGTGCTTCGGTCAAATCTGTATCCTCGTGTTTATATGATCCTTCAGAATGTGAGCTGAAAGTTGTGGGATAATTTAAAAAAACCATGGAGAGAAGATGAGGGATATCAAAGGACTTATTTCACAGATGACAGTTGAGGAGAAAGCCTCACTTTGTTCTGGTAAGAATTTCTGGGAGTTGAAAGGGATTGACCGGCTGGGTATTCCTCGGGTGATGGTTGCCGATGGGCCGCACGGTCTGCGTAAAGAACTGGATCAGGCTGATCATATTGGCCTTAACGAGAGCTTGCCTGCCACTTGTTTCCCGACAGCATCAGCTTTGGCAGCAACCTGGAATCGAGACCTGCTCTATCAGGTGGGTGCAGCCCTGGGAGAGGAATGCCGCCAGGAGAAGGTGTCGGTGATCCTTGGACCAGGGGCGAACATCAAACGATCGCCCTTATGCGGTCGTAACTTTGAATATTTCTCTGAGGATCCCTACCTGAGCGGAGAGATGGCCAAGAGTTATATCAACGGGGTGCAGAGCCAGGGGGTGGGGACATCTTTGAAGCATTATGCGGTCAACAACCAGGAAACCCGCCGCATGTCGATCGATGCACTGGTCGATGAGCGCGCCCTGCGGGAGATCTACCTGGCGGGATTTGAGATCGCGGTGAAAGAAGCCCAGCCGTGGACGGTGATGGGCGCTTACAACCGCGTGAACGGCACCTACTGCTGCGAGCACCCCCATTTGATGGCTGAGATCCTCAAGGAGGAATGGGGCCATGAGGGCCTGGTGGTCTCCGATTGGGGGGCGATGAACGAACGCGTGCCGGCGTTGAAAGCCGGGGTGGAACTGGAGATGCCCGGGGCAAACAACGGCAACGATGAATTGATCGTTGATGCGGTGAAGTCTGGGATTCTGGATGAATCCGTGCTGGATGCAGCCGTAGAACGCATTCTTGCGATGATCTTCAAGGCACAAAAGACGCTGTCAGAAGATTATGTCTATGATGCCCAGACACATCACCGGCTTGCTCGTATCGTGGCTGCGGAAGGGGCGGTGCTGCTGAAAAATGAGGGTGGCTTACTGCCTCTGAAGGGGGGAATCAGGATTGCCGTGATCGGGCGGTTTGCCAAAGAGCCACGCTATCAGGGGGCGGGCAGCTCGCTGATGAACCCGTCCCGGCTGGATAATTTCTACGCTGAACTGGTCAAGCTGGTCGGCGAGGAGCAGGTCAGCTATGCGCCGGGATACACCAAAAGGGCGGATTACCCGGACGAAATTTTAATTTCCGAGGCGGTGTATACAGCCAGAGATGCGGATGTGGTCCTGGTCTGCGCTGGACTGACCGATCTGTATGAGACCGAAGGGCTGGACCGCACACACATGAAGATGCCGCCGGGGCACGATGCTTTGATCGAAAGGCTGGCAGCCGAATTTGAGAAAGTGGTGGTAGTGCTGAGCAACGGGGCGCCGGTGGAGATGCCCTGGGTCGACGATGTGCCAGCTATCCTGGAAGGCTATCTCGGCGGGCAGGCCGGGGCGGGTGCGCTGGCCGATATTTTAACTGGCCGGGTCACCCCCTGCGGCAAATTGGCGGAAACCTTTCCCATTCACCTGGAAGATAACCCCTCACACCCATACTTCCCTATGGGGCCCGCCACCGTAGAATACCGCGAGAGCATCTATGTGGGCTACCGCTATTTTGATAGTGTAAACGAGGAAGTGCTCTTCCCGTTTGGGCATGGGCTGAGTTATACCACTTTTGAATACCGTGACCTGGTTTTGAGCAGTCCGCAGATCTCGGACACAGAAAATCTGACCGTCAGTCTAAAGGTGAAGAACACCGGCGGGTTGGCCGGGAAGGAAGTGGTGCAGGTGTATGTGCGGGATGTAGAATCGACCGTCTTCCGCCCCGAAAAGGAACTCAAGGGATTTGCCAAGCTCAGCCTGGAGCCAGGGGAGGAAAAACAGATTTCCATTGAACTAAGCCAACGAGCGTTTGCTTTTTACAACACCGAATTGGACCGCTGGCATGTAGAATCGGGTAGCTTCGAAATCCTGATAGGCGCATCTTCAAGGGATCTGCGCCTCAAAGGCGAAGTGGAAGTAGTATCTTCCCAACCAGAAGCGCCAGATGTGGACAAAGATAATCTGTCTGTGTATTACAACTTCCCCAAAGGAGCGCCGGTTAGCCAGGAGGCGTTTCAAGCCCTGTTGGGTCGGCCGCTGCCAGTGAATCAACTTCCCAGGAAGGGTGAATTCACGATGAACACCCCGTTGAAAGATATGAAGGATTCGTTTATCGGACGGGTCTTATTCAATCTGATCAGCAGTCTTGGTAAAAAAGAAATGGGCGATGATCAGGATTCCCCCACAACCTTACTGATGGAAGCGATGATGGCGGAAATGCCCCTGCGTGGGATTTTAATGGCTGGCGGGGATAAAATCAGCCGGGGAATGTTGGTATCTGTGCTGGAGATGTTGAACGGGCGGTTCTTCAAGGGTTTGCGAGAATTGATCCGATCACGGAAGCGATAAACGTATTTTGCTAGATGCTCTCTGCAGATTGTCCTGCATCCACCATCTTCTGTACGCCTTCCTGGCTGTGTTGGGCATCTTATTGGCTTACGAAGTTGTAGACCGTTTGCATGTCCATGGTTTTCTCTTTGTTGATCGAGTTCAATGGGCTTTAATTCATTACTTGCAATCCTTCATTCAACACCCGGAACAAAGGTGTGGGTTATTTCTGTCACGTTAGTATTATTGACAGATAATTAAAAAACATTACCCCCTTTGGAGGGGTGTCTGTCATTTGCATCAATCCAGACTCTAATCAGATTATTAATTTGATCGCCGTATTTGTGCTCTAAGATGAATATACCAAGTCACTACGGGGCAGTCTGAGAGGAGAAAAATGCTGAAGAAATCACTTTTTATCCTGATCCTGTTCGGTTTGCTTGCTGGTTGCAGCAGTCAGCTGGTCGGTGCGCCTGCTCCTAACAGTGAAGAGGTGCCGGGGGAAAATTATAACCAATCCAGTCAGGATAGTGAAGAACAGATCTCTGTTGCCGGAGAACTAACTGCTCATCTGGCCGGGCTGAGCATTGGGGATTTTTACCAGCAGGCATTTTACCTCATCCTGGAGCGCGATCCGGAATTGGTGCTGGAGTTGGGTCTGAAGGGGATCGGTCCTTCGGAGCCGGTATTGACGGATGTCAGCCCGCAAGCGCTGGCTGTGGATGACCAGATCAACCGGGAATTATTGAATCTGTTGCGGGAATATGATTTTGCATCTCTCACACCGGAGGACCAAATTTCTTATCAGGTATTTGAGTGGTATCTGGAAGACGCCATCCAGTTGTATCAGGATGCCAAATTTAAATACCTTGTCAGCCCGATGAGTGTGCGTAGCGCCCCGCAGCTGTATTTGATATTTTTTACTGATTCACATCCATTCAATTCCACCCAAGATGCCGAGGGGTATGTGGCTCGGATCCACCTGCTGGATGAAAAGATTGATCAGTTGATCGCCCAGATTGAGGTGCAGGAAGATGCCGGGGTGATCCCGCCGCGCATTGTACTGGAATATGGCCGCTCGGATCTCAAACAATGGCTAGGCAGAAGCGCTCTTGCGTCCCCGCTCAAGTATGCCTTTTCGCAAAAGGCCCCATCTGTGCTCGATGATAATACCTATTCAAAGTTGGAAGAGGAGTTGATTCAAGCATTGGAGGAGGAAGTCTTTCCTGCCTTTGATCGGCTGGATGAGAAGCTGGCTGCGCTTCAGTCTCAGGCGCCTGATGTTCTGGGGATCTCGGCTTACGATGGCGGCGCGGAGTATTACCAGCGGCAGCTGCGTCATTTTACCACCACTGAGATGACCGCTGAGGAGATCCATGCGCGGGGACTGGCAGAGGTTGAGCGCATTCAGAAAGAAATGCGGGAGAGGTTTGTCGCCCTGGGCTACCCGGAGAATGAGAGTATTGAACAGCTCTACCAGCGGCTTGCAGATGACTCTGGTTATCTAACCGGTGATGCGATCACAACTGAGTATGAGCGCATTCTGGCAGAAGCTGACCAGCTTGTACCTTCATATTTCGAGACCCGCCCTGCAGGGGCGCTGGAGGTCGTTGGTGGGAATGCAGGCGCGTTTTATTCTCCCGGCTCGATGGATGGCTCCCGCCCTGGAAAATTTTATGCCCTGATTACTGCACCGGAAGCGGTGTATAAGATGCGCTCGCTGGCATATCATGAGGGTATTCCCGGTCATCATTACCAGATCACCCTGGCAGCGATGGCGGACCTGCCGCTTTTTAGGAATTTGATGAACTTCACCGGTTTTGTGGAAGGCTGGGCGCTGTACGCTGAGTACCTGGCTTATGACCTGGGGTGGTATGACGATGACCCCTACGGTGACCTGGGGCGCTTGCAGTACGAAGCCCTGCGGGCGGTGCGCATGGTGGTGGATACCGGCATCCACATGATGGGATGGGATTTCAGCCAGTCGGTCGATTATATGGTGGAAAATTCAGGATTCTCTCGCGGTTTTTCCGAAAACCAGATCATGCGCTATATTGCCTACCCGGCACAGTCCACAGCCTACTTGGTGGGCAAGATCGAGATCATGGCAATGCGAGAGAAGGCCGAGGAATCCCTGGGGAATGATTTTGTGCTCAGCGAGTTCCATTCGGTAATCCTGAATAACGGCAGTATGCCGCTGGAGACCCTGGAAGCTGCAATCGAGGATTGGATCAGGGCCAAATTGGCTGGGTGAGGCAATCCATGCTGGTTTACAGGTGTAGGGGCAGGTTGGAACCTGTCCCTATTTTTTTAACCTGGGTAAGTGCTATCACACCGTTTTATGTCAATTCCTGACTCCAGAACTATAGAATCAACCAAAATTTGGTGTATGATGTGAAAAAGACACCACAATTATCATTACCACAAAGTTCCTTTCTGGGGATAAGGGAGAAATCACCGATGCGAGAGAAAATCTTTTTCCGAGTTGTCACCATTCTGTTGATCCTGGCAATAACCACAGCCTGCAACCTTGTGCCAAGCCATTTTGAGATCGAAACCACATCAGAGTTGGGTCCAGATACCCTCAGCCGGATTGACGACATCAACGAGATGCTGGACCGAGGGGTAGAGATCGGCCCTGAAACCCGGGCGATGATCGAGGAACTCAACGATACCATTGCTGAAGGTTTAGAGTTTGGATTTAAGCAGAATACTCTCGACCGGGTGGACGCATTGCTGGGTATCATTGAGGAAGGTGTGGGGATCAAGCTGGGGCTAGACCCGGAGACGAATGCCACCGTCAACAGCCTGATCGATACGATCGAAGATATGCCTGGCCAGTGGGAAGATACAATGACCGAGATCATCCAGGTGTTGGAGACTTCGACCTCCAATGTAGCTTCGGATATCGCTGATGAGGTCAGCGCGCTGATGGAAGATGCCAGGGTAAATTCTCAACAGGTGGTAGCCACAGTTGGCATCGAGTTCCGCTGCAACGTGGATTTTCTCGGGGCGCGTGCCGGGGAGACGGTGGACGAGTTTATCGGCCGCACCCTGGTGGGACAATTGCGGGAGATCATATCAGGTGAAAGCCCGGATGATGACGTTCCTGTACCCTGGGTTTGCCAGATCATCCCCGATCAGGTCAACCTGGAAGAGGTGGGAGAGGTGATTGTCTTCACCGACGCGGTGATCAAGATCAGCGGCTACAACTATGAGCAGGCCAATTTGCCCACCGCCTATATCGTGGATGAAGCCGGCAACCAGGTTGAAACAGCCGCACTGTACCCCTTCCTGACCAGCCCCTACCAGATACAGCTGAACTTGCAGGGAATTGATTTTTCCACTGTCCCCGAACGGTCCAGGGTGGTATTCCACTGGCCTGGTGCAGAGATCACCAATGCGCTTTCCGTGGTCTTCCCCGGGCAAGAGATCATCCCGACCGCAGTGCCAGTGGCCATGCTGACGATCAATACCCCTGCGGTGGATGTGCTCAAAGGGCCGGGAACAAACTATCACGTGATTGGCGGCGCGGAGAATGGCGCCCAGTATGAGGTGCTTGGTCAGAACGGGGACGGCAGCTGGTTCCAGATTGATTATGATGGGACAGAAGCTTGGGTGCCGGCCAGTTCTGTCACGCGGAATGCAATCCCTGTCCCCGTGGTCTCGATCCCGGGCCCGCTGCCGGAAGCCAGCTTTGTGATGCTGCCTGAAACCGGAGATGCTCCTCTTGAAGTTTCCTTTGTGGATACGTCTTCGGGTGACCCCTTGCGTTGGACGTGGAATTTCGGAGAAGGCTTGCCGGTATTTACCAAGGATGCAGATCATGCTTTCGAGACTGCCGGAACTTATTCAGTCAGTCTGAAGGTGGAGAATGATCTGGGCTTTTCTTTGGCAAGCAGAGAGGTTGTCGTTGACCAGCCTTTGGTGTATATCCCTCTTTCCCCGTTAATCTTGGAGATGGCTCCAATGTTTCTGATAGCCACACCCGATTTCCCACCAAATTCGGTTGTCTTCACTACCTTCGCGGGTTTAAACCCGCCGGTTCATCTGAATACTGGAATTTCATCAGAGCAACATGAGTGCGGCATCGTTGGCATGGCTGCCTTGCATGGAGATATCGAGGAAGGCGGGTTTGGCAATATCATCTATGCCAATCTGCTCCCTGAAGGCAATACCTGGTATCTGAACGCTGATTTCAAGACACACAAAAATTCAGAGACCTGGTACTTCTCCGTGATGTGCATGCGCAAGGCAGATGCCGATGGGTACAATATCTACCGGCGGGTGCGGGTAGAACCAAATGGGAGCGACACAGTCAGTCTGAGCGGCCTCGGAATACCCGATAACCGGCTGTGCGGTGTGGTGGGGATTGGTGCCTGGAATGGGAATATCAATGAAGATGGGCAAGGGCAACATATTATTAAGGCATTTACATCTAAAAACAGTGATGGCGAGTGGGAACTGACCGCAAATTTCAACACCCATGGGGATCATGCGGAGGTCTGGGATGTAGATGTGCTTTGCGTCCACAATGATCCGAATGTGTTCAGGTTAGTCCGATTGGAAATGATCCGCGGCGGGGTCAGCCGTGACACGGGGATGAACGCTTCCCAGTGGGCCTGCGGGATAGTTGGAATGGAAGCCCTGTACGGCGACATCAATGAGAATGATACCGGAGATATCCTTGAGGCATACCCTTACATAAAGAATAATAACTGGCATGTTTATACCAATTTCCGCACCCATGGTGATGAGGAGTTCTGGGATATCGATCTGCTGTGTGTGAATAGAAACTCAGCGAGAATAAACAGTAATTACGCGGAAGGCTGGGTGCCATAAAAATGGCACCAAGTCTGAGGAGGAGTTTGAATGACTAAAAAACTAAAAATCTTGTTGACAACAACTCTGCTCGTGGTTGGGTTATCTGTAACTCTGGCAGGCTGTGGTATGTTTAAAGATACCATTTTCTCCGATACTTACTCTGTGTGTTGCGGATTTTCTCCACTTCTCATTGTGATGTTATTTGTTTCAATATGGAAAAATTAACTAGTTAGCATCTTATAGCATGGCTGAAGATACCAGAAACAGGGTTGTCAGAATAGCGCAGGGGCTTTTCCTGCTCAATATGGTTATCTGGCTGGTCATTGGGTTGTTCAGTCTGGTATGGCTGGATAGTGGGGCAGATTCTACCGCCTTACTGCTGATCGCCCTGATGGTGCTGGGGAATGCTGTCTTGATGGGATTGGCTGCCTGGTGGCTTGGCAAACGCACCATCTGGGGATATTTGTTTGCCCTGGTACTGCTGGTGATCAATATGATTGCCACCTTCACTGACCAGGCGGGCTTGTTGGACTATGCCACAGTGCTGGTGGATGTTGTTTTGTTTCTGCTGTTGATCTTAAAGCAGAATGAATTAGTCCGACAGCCGGAAGGCTGAATGAATATTCTTCATTCAGCCCAAAAGGCTGGCTGACTTATAGACGATTTGACTGGCAACTAACCGCTTATTACCCGCTTGGCAATAACCATCCGCTGCACCTCACTGGTGCCTTCACCAATAGTCATTAAACGGGCATCGCGGTACATCCGTTCTACCGGATATTCCCGGCTGTAGCCGTAAGAGCCGAGAATCTGGATTGCTTCCCGGCAGACGCGTTCAGCCATCTCCGTGGCATACAGTTTCGCTATTGCGGCTTCACGCGTGAAAGGTTTTCCTTCTTCCTTTAGCCAGGCAGCGCGGTAGACCAGAAGCTGGGCAGCATCGATCTCGACCTGGCAATCGGCGAGTTTAAAGCGGGTGGCCTGCAGATCGGCTAGCTGTTTGCCGAACAGTTCCCTTTCCTTGGCATAGCGGATCGCTTCATCCAGCGCCGCGCGTGCGATTCCCAGCGATAACGCCCCAATACTGATCCGCCCTCCATCAAGGATTTGCAGGGTCTGGTAGAGCCCCTGTCCGGCTTCCCCGAGCACGTTTGCTGCAGGGACGCGGACATTCTCAAAAGTGAGCGCGTGGGTGGGTGATGAGCGGACCCCCATTTTTTTCTCAGAAGGATGGATATGCAGGCCGGGAGTACCGGATGGAACCAGGATCAGGCTGAACCCGGCCGTGCCAGCCTCTGGATCAGTCCGGCAAAGGGTGATGATCACCGGGGCCAGGCTGGCATTGGTGATCCAGGCCTTGCTGCCGTTGATCACCCAGGAATCGCCGTCTAGTTCTGCCCGGGTAGACAGCCCGCGGACAAGATCAGACCCAGCACCCGGTTCAGTCAAGGCCAGGGCTCCCAGTCCGCTTTCTCCACTGGACAGGCCGGGCAGCCATTCCTCTTTTTGCATCTGGCTGCCAAACATTGAGATTGGGGCACACCCCAATCCATTGTGGGCAGCGATCGAAAGGGCAGTACCGCCGTCTGCGTACCCCAGTTCATCTATCGCAATCGCTGCACTGACCGCATCCATACCAGCGCCGCCAAATTCTTCAGGGATATTCAGCGCCAGTAACCCCAATGCCCCCATTTTTCTGAAGGTCATTTTCATCGGTTCGGCTTTTTCATCGAATTCCGCCGCATAGGGGCGTATGTGCTGGTCGCAAAAATCGTGGACGGTGTTTTGCCACATGCGTTGTTCTTGGTTGAGTTCAAAATCCATTTTTTTACTCCCTGATTCTTTGGTTTAGCAATCAATTAGATATTGGGGGAATATCTGCCAGTGCGGCGGGATCCTCCAGCGCTGAGGTATCCCCAGGATCAAACTTAAGGTGGGCTGCCCGGATCATGCGGCGCATCACCTTGCCGTTGCGTGTTTTGGGAAGTTTCCGGATGAAGATGATTTCCCGCGGCGCCAAAGGCTTTCCCAGACGTTCGATCACCAGCTGTTTAAGGGCTGATTGCAGCTCCTCTGTGCCTTCTTCTGGGTCAGTAAGCACAGCAAAGCAGACCACACTTGAGCCTTTGATCTTATCCGGCACACCGATGGCAGCAGATTCGACCACGCTCGGATGTCCATCCAGGGCCGCTTCCACTTCGGCGGGGCCAAGCCGCTTACCGGCCACCTTGATGGTGTCATCAGAGCGGCCGAGAACTTCCCAGGTGCCGGTTTTGTCCAGGCGCGCCCAATCGCCGTGCACCCACACGCCAGGCCAGCGCGTCCAGTAGGTCTCCAGATAGCGCTGCCGGTCATTCCAGAAGCCGCGCGTCATCCCGATCCAGGGCGACTTGCAGACCAGTTCTCCAACTTTGCCGCGCACCGGTTTGCCGTCTTCATCATACACATCTGCATCTATCCCCGGGCAGGGAGAGGCAAACGATGCCGGTTTGATCGGCAGCACCGGACTATCCATCAAGATGCCCCCGCCGATCTCGGTGCCGCCCGTATAGTTAATGATTGGGCGTTTACCTTCGCCCACTTCGTAGAACAGCCAGTTCCAGGCCTCGGGAGTCCACGGCTCGCCGGTGGAGGAGAACATGCGCAGGCTGCTGAGATCGTATTTGCGGATTGGTTCTGTACCGTGGGGGCGGATGGCGCGGACAAAGGTGGGGGATAGGCCCAGCATATTGATCCGGTGTCTTTCCACCATCTTCCAGATACGCCCCATGTCGGGGTAGGTGGGAGAACCGCTGTAAATGAACATAGTCGCCCCCAACAGCAGGGTGCTGAACACAATCCAGGGGCCCATCATCCAGCCCATGTCGGTGATCCAGTAAACCACTTCGCCGGGGTGAACGTCCTGGTTGAAGGCGGCATCCTGTGTGACTTTGACCGGAAAACCGCAATGGGTGTGCATCGTTCCCTTGGGTTTACCGGTGGTGCCGGAGGTGTAGATCAGCATGATCAAATCCTCAGCTGAGGTGTTTTCAGTTTCAGCCTCATCTGGCTGGGGATCAACGAGGTCATGCCACCAGTGGTCACGCCCTGCCCGCATCGTGACTGAGCATTCTGCATACCGGGCGACGATGACATGCTCTACATGACCCAGAGGCTCGAGGGCCTGGTCTGCAGTTTCCTTGAGAGGGTTCAGCCGGCCGTTATGATATCCCCCATCAACTGTGAATAGTGCGCGGGCCTTGGCATCCGCCATGCGGTCCCGCACCGCGGCTGCGCCGTAGCCGGAGAAAAGCGGCAATATCACCGCACCGATCTTGGCGATAGACAGCAGGGCAATCACCACTTCAGGGACCATGGGCAGGAACAGCCCGACAGCATCCCCTTTTTTTACACCCAGCTTCCGCAGGGCATTGGCTGTTTTGTTGACCAAGTGGTTAAGCTGGCGGTAAGTCAAAGTGCGGGTGTTGCCGTTCTCCCCTTCCCAGATCAGGGCGGGCTGATCGGCGGTATCCGTCTCCATGCGCTTGTCGAGGCAGTTGTCGATGATGTTTATCTCGCCTCCAACACACCAGCGCGGCCATTCAATCCCGTCCTGCAGGTCAAGGACAGTGCGATAAGGCTTTCGGAAGCGGATATCCAGGAATTTTAGTAATTGATCTGTGTACCAGGCGGGGTCTGCGGCGGACTGGGCAATCATCTCAAAATAGTCAGAGATGCCGATCTGCCGCAAGAAGGCGGTGACGTTGGCGTGCGCGATCTGCTCTTCAGAGGGACGCCATACAACCCGGTCGTCTTCATCATCCATTTTGTTAACCCTTTCTATCCTTGATTGCCTGCATCACATGATCTATCAGACTTATTCTTGAGGACTGCGATGTGCAGCAATACCTTCCACCCTGGCAGTGAACCTCGCCAGGGTGGGGATCAAATTTTTAGATCATCTGGTCATCCGCTGGCCGGGACGAAATAAACATCGGTTGGTTTAAGCTTGCTGTTGCGCAGAAATCGGGGTTCTACCGGCATCTCGATCCAATCCAGGGATGCTTCATCCGGGTCCACGCCCAAGAGACGCGTCAGGAAGAGAGTATTGACGCCTTCGAACTGCACCAGGGCCAGCACAAACGGCGTTTCAGGCAGGAATTCCTCCGAGCCAAAGTGGCAGACGGTGAAGGCATGAACTTTGGCAGGGCGGTCGGTGATGTCGATCCAGACAGTTTCACTGCCGCTGTACATGTCATGGCCGCGTGGTGTGCCGTAGGTGTAGCCAGACTCCGGATCCTGTGTGGTGAGTAATTTTTTATTCGATACTGCCGCAAACCAGGGGCTGTCCTGGCCGTAGGAATGCAGGTAGGTGATCGCATACGGCTGCTCGATCTGGATAGGCGCCATCTTTTTGAGGAAGGCGAGCGAGTCCGGGTCGGTCTCGATGGGGAACGGGATGCCGTGAACGATATACCCGCCCAGGTTTTCTTCGCGTTTGTTGGTCAGCTTGGCCATGACTACTCCTCCCTTTCCAGGATGGAGACGGTGACGTAAGTGCCGGTGCCGGCATGCGAATGGATTGCCCCTCTGCGGGCATCCTTTAGCTGAAGTGTGCTGTCCTGGAAATGTTTCTCAATTGAATTTTGTAACTGCCAGATGGCGAAGACGGCTTGCATCAAACCGGTGGCACCCACAGGGTGCCCGCAGGCGATCAACCCGCCGGAGGGGTTTACCGGGCAGACCGGATCATCCTCCAGGTCCAGGCCGTAGTCCACACCGGGCATGAATGCCTTCCCCGAAGCGGCGAAGGGTCCTCCCTCGCCGTACCGGCACAGGCCAAGGTCTTCATAGGTCTGGATCTCGCTGGAGGTGTAGGCATCGTGCAGCTCGACAAAGTCCAGCTCTTCCAGTGGGTCGCTGATCCCGGCGTGCTGGTAGGCCATGTTGCCCGCGGTGCGCCCGGCACGGAAAGAGTGCACCCCGGGGTAGCGGGTGCCGTGATCCCAGAGCTTTTGGTAGTAGGCTCTGGTTTCATCCGATCCGCGCTCCTGCTCTGTGGCGTAATCACGCATGAAGGTGTCGTAATCCGCGTGCGGCCGGTCGGACATGCGCATGGCATCCGTGCCGCGCCCGATCCCGGTTACGAGAACCAGTGGGCGGGGGATGTTGGCGCCAGCTTTCTCAAGCTTCTCCAAACCCTCTTCCGAGACCAGGATGGTGGCCGCCGCGCCGTCGGACATCACGCAGATATCCAGCCGGGTCAGCGGCCAGGCGACCATGGGCGAATTGCGGATGTCCTCGATCGTGTAGCGGCTGCGCTTCTGGGCGTAGGGGTTATGGTAGGCGTTGATGTGGTTCTTGACCGAGACGTGCGCCATCTGCTCGACAGTGGTGCCGAATTCTTTCATGTGCCGGGTGACCATCATGGCGTAGTAGCCGGAGTAAAACCCACCAACCGGATAATCCCAGGAGGCATCTGAGGCCAGGGCGATGAACTCGTTGCCTTTCCAGGTCTCCACATGGCTCATAGTCTCGAAACCGTATGAGACGCAGATATCCATGTGTCCGGAGGCGATAGATTTCCATGCTTCCTGGAAGTTCAAGCCGCCCGTTGCCCCGCCGCCTTCCACGCGGTGGCTGGGTTTGGGGATCAGACCGAGGTAATCCTGCGCCATGATGGCGGCCATCAGCTGGCGGGAAAAATGGTCCGAGAAATAGGAGGCCACCGATCCATCCACAAGGGAGGTGAAGGTTGGAAAATCCAGGCCGATATCTGCTATGGCATAGTCGTAGGCTTCTTTGACAATCGCCTGGAAGGTTTTGTCGGGACGGGCTTTGGCAAACTTAGAGACCCCGCCTGACACAGCATAAACAGGTCGCATAGATTTTCTCCTTTTGAGGTAATTGGGTTGTTGAGAGATTTCTCAGGATAAGTTCCATCTGGTGGGTGAGGGGTGCCTCGGTGATGAAACAGGAATGTTGAGAGGGATGTGATGATTTTATACAATCACTATATCAGTTTGATCAACCGCCGTCAATCAAGAATTTCTCCCAGCTAGTTTCACGGTACAATTGACCCCATGAACGATGAAAAAGTGATCTATTCGATGGTGCGGGTGGGGCGCATCTATCCTCCTAACAAGCAGGTATTGCGAGATATCTCGCTGGGCTTTTTCTACGGGGCCAAGATCGGGGTGCTGGGTCTCAACGGGGCCGGGAAGTCCACCTTGCTGAAGATCATGGCTGGCGTGGATACCGACTATGTCGGCCAGATTGCGATGAGCAAAGGCTACACGGTCGGCTACCTGGAGCAGGAGCCAGAGCTCGACGAGACCAAAACCGTCCACGAGACTGTCCAGGAAGCGGTGCAGCCAATTGTGGAACTGCTGAGCCGCTACGATCAGGTCAATGCCAGCTTTGGCGACCCAGATGCCGATTTTGATGCCCTGCTGGAAGAGCAGGGTAGACTGATGGAGGAGATCGACCGCCTGGATGCCTGGAACCTGGATAACCACCTGGAAATTGCGATGGAAGCGCTGGGCTGCCCGCCGCCGGATACCCCCGTGAAGGTACTCTCGGGAGGGGAACGCCGCCGGGTAGCGCTGACCCGCCTGCTGCTGACCGAACCGGACATCCTGTTGCTGGATGAGCCCACCAATCACCTGGATGCCGAGGCAACCGCCTGGCTGGAGCGTCACCTGCAGGACTATCGCGGCACGGTGATCGCCGTGACCCACGACCGCTACTTCCTCGATAACGTGGCTGGCTGGATCCTCGAGCTAGACCGCGGTTACGGCATCCCCTGGAAGGGGAATTATTCCTCCTGGCTGGAGCAAAAGGAAGAGCGCCTGCGCCTGGAAGAGAAATCGGAGTCCAAGCGGCAGAAGACGTTGGAACGCGAGCTGGAATGGATCCGGATGTCACCCAAGGCGCGGCAGGCCAAGGGTAAAGCCCGCGTGAATGCCTATGAATCCTTGCTCGGTCAGGAATTTGAGTCCCGCCGGGAAGACCTGGAGATCTACCTGCCGCCCGGGCCGCGTTTGGGCAAGACAGTCATCGAGCTGGATGGGGTCACCAAGGGCTACGGCGAGCGCACCCTGATTGACACTTTCTCCGCCACCATCCCGCCTGGCAGCATCATCGGGGTGGTCGGGCCGAACGGGGTGGGAAAGTCCACACTGTTGAAGATGATTGCCGGGCAGGAAACCCCGGACGGCGGCGCGATCAAGGTCGGCGAGACGGTTGTGCTGGCCTACCAGGACCAGTTCCGCAACCTGGATGGGGAGAAGACCGTCTGGGAGGAGATTTCGGAGGGCTCCGATATCCTCACTCTGGGGGCGCGAAAGATCAATTCTCGGGCCTATGTGGCCTCATTTAACTTCACAGGGTCCGACCAGCAGAAGCAGGTCAAGTCGCTTTCAGGCGGTGAGCGCAACCGGGTTCACCTGGCCAAGACCATGATCGCCGGCGGGAATGTGATTATGCTGGACGAGCCGACCAACGACCTGGATGTAAACACGCTGCGCGCCCTGGAAGACGCGCTGGATGCCTTCGCCGGCTGTGCCATTGTGGTCAGCCACGACCGCTGGTTCCTCGACCGGATCGCCACCCATATCCTTGCCTTCCAGGGGGATGGGAAGCTGGACCTGGTGCTGGGAAACTGGACAGACTACGAAGAATACCAGCGCAAGATGCACGGGGATGCCTGGCAGGGCGGCAGCCGTAAATACCGGTCCCTCAAACGGGGATAACATCTCGTGGGCTGGGGTTAAATGCTGGTGGAATTGTATACTCTGAAAAACGCCTGTACCACTTTGGGATCGTAAAGTACGCCGGCATTCCTTTCTATTTCCTCAAGGGCTGCCTCTTCATTGAGAGGAGGTTTATACGGGCGTTCGTCGATCATGGCGGAAAATGAATCCACCACACCAACAATCCGTGCGCCGATGGGAATCTCATCCCCCTTTACACCGTGGGGATATCCGGTACCGTCGAATCGTTCATGGCTGAATTCTATTAAGGGAGCTATATGCTCAAGTTTATGGATCTTTGCGACCAGGTCAGCACCCAGTTTAGGGTGAGTCTTGATTAGATTCCATTCACTCTCATCGAGTTTGGCCGGTTTCTGCAGGATTGAATCGGGGATCCCGATCTTGCCGATATCATGCAGCAGCCCGCCCCAATACACCGCCTCAATTTCCTGGGCAGAAAGCTCGAGTTGCCGGGCAACTTCCCGTGCCATCGTCGCTATCTGCTGGCTGTGGTTGCTGGTGTATGTGTCCCTCAGGTCGATGGCGTTTGCCAGGGCGACCACCGTTTCTACAAAGGTTTTTTCCAGTTCCTCATAAAGTCGGGCGTTCTCTACTGCTACTGCCATCTGGTTGCCCAGGGTGGTCAGGGTTCGCTGGTCTTCCTGGGAGTATTCCTGCCTGGAAAGTTTAGGCCCGATTCCTAGAATCCCAACCAGTTCTCCTTTGGCCTGCAGCGGGATAAAAAGGTCCATTTGTAGAATTTCCAGGTCTTCTCGCTCTTCAGCCCAAATTCCCCGGTAGGTGGGCAGGTTGTATAGATCGAAGCGGGTGATAATGTTCGGGCTGCTTGAGAGCTGCCGGATGATCGGGTGGTCGCTGCGCAATACAGCAGGTGCCTTTGGATTGAGATTGTGTCTTGCAATTAATTTGTAATTACCCGGGGAGTTCTTTTTCACATAGATGGCGGCGTGATTGGTGAAAAGCGTCTCGGTGACCTCATCCAAAATCACCGAGGTGATCTGATCAAGGTGCAGCATGGATGCTGTGGCTTCGCTAAGCCTTTCCAGCATCAAGCCGGCATTATAACGCTGACGATAAAACACCCGGTCAATAACGCTCTGGAACCTGTTTCTGAGTGGTGTCAGCGTCAGTGAGGTCAGCAAGGCGATCAAGATCGAGATCGAGAGCACCGATTGGCCCGACAATAGATTAAATTGGTAAATAGAGAAATAGATGATCAGGTAATACATAGCGCCCAGCAGGGTGGTCATTATGGTATAAAGCAAACCGGCCCGGAGTACCACTCGGATCTCAAGCAGTTGATAGCGCGTGATTGAGTAAGCGATCAGAATTGCAGTGATCCCGTTGGCAGCGATATCAATGGGGTAAACGCCAAGCGGGGTAAAATTTACCAGTGAGGCCAGGATGGTGATTGACAGGCCGATAACCAGGTATTGCAGGCGGGTCCGCTGGAGGGGGTTATCTGTTTCCTTTAGACCTTGGATGAGTTCGATCTGGCTGATTACGATCAGGGCATAGCCGATGCCGGCAATCAGATAGACCCAATTAGAAAATTCATATACCAGGGTTGAATCTTCCGCTAATGAGGCAGATTTGATCACAAGATTGGTGCCCAGGAAGAGAACCGTTGTAATCATCGCATACAAAACGATCCATGTGGTCCAGGTGCGCTTTTTGGCAAAGATCTCCTGGACAAAGAAAAAGATCGCGATCATCATCAGGATAGGAGCGGTGCTCATGATCCTGAACCAGGGCAGCACACTCACAAGGCCAGAGACAGTCATAAAGGCACTGGTCGACCAGATCAGCATTGAGAACAGGTAGACAACAAAAATCCGCCGCTGGCGGTTTAGCGGAACAGACAGCAGGACGATGACGAATAATCCCCCATAGATTATCGACGCAATGAGTGGAATGATGGTTGTTATCGACCAGCTAATCAATGTAGATCAATCCTTGACTTCTTTCAGTCTCGACATGACTTGATCTGAGGGCTGCATATGCGGCGGTTTAATGTGTGCAAGATCAGCACCAGCTGCCACCTGCGCCGCCATATAGGTCTGGAAAGCTCCCTCAGGCAGCAGGCTGACCACCAACGGGTCGTAGTCAAACATGGTTTTTAGGTCTTCATATTCAGCAACCAGATTGCCAAGGTGGTTGTCGATTTTCTGTTTAGCTTCAACTGAATCGATCGCTGCATCTGCCTTGGGTTCGATGTAGATATGCAGTTGGGGATGTGCATTCAGGTGTTCTTTGCGAACAATCCAATCTGTGTATGGCAGGTTTGCATTCTCCAGCGCTTTCCAGATATCCCTCTCGGTGAAACGGGCAATATTGCCGATATCGATGATATCAGTAACCCGGGAGTAAAAGGAGAGCTGAGGCAGTGAGGAGTTAATTTCATCGTCTCCGATTGATATGACTTCAAAAAAGTCACCGATCCTGTAACGTAGGAATACGCCGCCATGGAAGCTGGTCAGCACAATTTCATAGATCCCTGGTTCCAGGTCAGTGTAAAGGACTGTCCTTGGAATATAGTTGGGTTCTTCCTTGTTCCTCCGGTGCTCCTCTATAGGAATAAATTCGAAGAAAGCGGCATCCGGGAAAAATGTCATCCCCCTAAAATTCCAGGACTGCATTGCCAGGTTGCCGAATTCGGTGGTGGCATACCCTTCAAGTGGTTTGAAGCCCCAATAATATTCAATCTTGTCCCGATATATGTTTGTATCCGTTCCACCCGACATGATCCCTTTTAATTTCCAGATATCTTTTGGCAGTAAATTGCGGTTCTGAATTTTGGTGATAATCAGGGCGCGTAGTAAACGCCACAGCACGCGCGGGTTGAGGAGGTCCTTTGAGGGTTTGGTCGTGCTGCCTGAGGTTGATTCAAACTGCTCGCCCATCCGGGCAAGCACGCTGGCCAGCCCCATGAAGTAGTCCAGGCCATGGCGCATAGCCAGTTGGAAGCCGGCCGCCAACCGGGTGCCGTAGTCCATCTTCTCGCCCTCCTCAATTGGCGGCAGGAATTGGACCTCCAACTGCTCTTCGCAGGCGCGGCTGATGTAGCCTGAAGTATAGGGCGGGGGTGCGGTGGCAAGCAGTAATTTATCGTTGCGTTCCAGCCGCACATCTCCGGGAAAGGAACAGGAGGCCATCAACATGGCCCCGACAACAGCATCACCTAGGCGTTCGTACATCAGTTTTGGGTAGGGAACCCACTTGGGCCCTTTATCAGAGGTCCTGCCGGATGTGCGCGCCCAGACATGAGGTTTTACCGGGAGGATTTCCTCATTTCTCTCAGCCAGCAAATCTTCGTAATCGGAATATGTCGTGAAGGGAACTGTTTGCCTGAATTCCTCCACCGTTTGCGGTGGGTGTTCCCCTATGATCGTCTGTCCAAGCTGTGATGCCCCAATCAGTTTTAACTGTTCTTGCAACAAGCGGGTTTGAATTTCCAAAAAATCTTTTGGTTTCAGCGTGACATAGCCGCAATGTTTGTTCCACAGCTCTTGTTTTCTCCCCTCGCGAAGCATTTTGTATGATTCGGTCATTTCTCACTCCCTGGTTTTTGGGCATGCATGATCAATGGATCTGGGATCCACCTGTGTTTTGACTGCAGCCGTTGAATTGAAATCATGGTAAAGCCAGCCTCGGCAAGGAGGGCTGCCCACTCCTCGCCGGTGCGGATATTGGAAACGGCCAGCGCTTCTGCCCAGGCGCGCTCCCAATTTTCTCTAATCAGGAAAAAGATCAGCGCACCGATCCTGAGCAAGAGTTTCACCCCAGGAATTCTCCAAAGGGGAGAGCTGCCAACATCGGCAACCGCAACCCGGCCTTCAGGTTCCAGAATTCGGTACATCTCGGACAACAGGCTTGGAACATGCATGTGGTGGGTGGCGAGTCCGCAGATCGCCAGGTTGAACGTGCTGGCCGCGTAAGGCATTTCCATTGCCGATGCACAGGTCAACTGGAAAGAGGCGTCTGGATTTACTTGGCTGAATTTCTTTCGGGCACGATTGAGCATCCCGAAAGTGATGTCCAGGCCGTGCAAAGGTTTATCTGGGCAGCCATTCAGGGATATTGCTCTGGGGATCATGCCAGTCCCGGTGGCGATATCCAGGATGCGGTCATTTGGTGTGATCGGAGTTTCACGAAGCAGTGTCTCCACGAAGTCTTGATAACGCCATCCCCAAAATAGGCTTAACTCTGTATCAACAACCTGCTCGTAGCGTGGCGAAAGTTCTTCGAAAGTCTCAATGATCAGGTTTTGTTCATCCATAGTATTATGCTTAACTCGGTATTTGTCCTCGCGCGGAGGAAAATGGCTGTGGGCACTTTAGCTGGAAGATTGAACCCGCAAGCTGATTGCCGGCTGCTGTCCAATGTTTCCTATTATAGTTGTTTTATTTGGAGTTTTAAGACGAATTTAAACATGACCCACCCCGAATTTAATCCCAGACAAGCGAGAGCCCCATGATTTACCCCAACCCCACACCCCGGAGATGGTTCATAAGCGCATGCCAGTTTCTTCGGGGGAGGGGCCGATGCAGCAGGTGGATCGCTAAGGCTTGTATTCAGGTGGCAAATTGGGTTATGTAGTCAATGGATTCTCCGCCACCAGCATATGGATCAGGTTCGGGATCCCTCATCGCCAGCCATTCCTGCCCCTTTCCAATCCCAAACCTCAATCCCCGGATTCCACAAAGCCAGCCTGGTGTTAGTCAACCCGCTTAAAACTTTCAAGAAATAATAAAAAAGTGTAACCTTTTGTAACCTTTTCGTACCTTGACATTTATACCAGGGCATTTAGCACCTGCGCATCAAGCTGTAAATACAAAAAAACGCACTGAAAATCACCTCAGTGCGTTTCATTTCCCCAAAGTTTAAGTTTGGGGTGTGTCATGTTTCACTGCCCAACAATGGATGGTAAATCTAAATGTTGAATAACTTAAGTGATAACTTCAGTGGGTCGATATTGCAGCGATGAGAAAAACAGCTGAAACGATCCCCAGTGCAATGAAGGTCACCCTTCCAAAGAGGATCTTCTGAAGGAAATATGAATTCCCTCTCACTTGGTCAACCAGTGCATCAACCTGTTCAAACTCGTTCATGGCTTGCCTCCACTATTATTTGCGTATAGTTTTGTCAGACGGGAGGGCTTATACAGAATAAATCCCGATTTGAGAGAAATGCCCCCTCTGCATAGATTATTATAGTAGGCAGTGATCAACCCTGGCTTAACAAATTTGAAAGGTGCAGGATAGAATCATTGCAGCCATGATGAATACCAGCACCTGTGGGGGGTTCGGCGGGCGCCACCCCCACGTTTTTTCAGCAATCCAGCAAAGCAGACGGCAAATAAACAGTCGGCGCAGGTGAAAAGCCAGGTGATTGTCGCCATCCCCAGAGTGCGAACCCCAGCAACGCGGGTATTGAGCAGGAGGATCAGACCAGCTGTCTGTCCCAGCACCATCAGGCTGCTAGGTTGTGAGATTGATCAAGGTATAATCTATATTGTGATTGAGTTTAAATTTTTCCATCCTGTTGCCATACGCTATGCTGACTTGGGGACGCGTCAGCATGTAAACAATGCTCGATACCTCAGCTTCCTGGAAGATGCCCGCATCGCCTATGGGAAGCGCCTGGGGCTGTCTGTCAATGTCGGGGTGATCATTGTAGATATCCATATCACCTACCATAAACCTGCCTTTCTGGACGATCAGATCAAGGTCGGGGTACGCGTGTCTTACATCGGGAACAAATCGCTGACCTTTGAACACTGCATCGTCGACCTAGAGGAGAAGACGTTGTACGCCTCGGCTGAAACCGTGCTGGTGGCATATGATTATCAAGACGATCTGACGATTCCAGTGCCAGAATCCTGGCGGGAGGCGATAGCGGCATTTGAACAAGGCTAATATTCTCACCAAAACCGATTATCTGCTGTATTTAGACTCGCCCATGCACCTGTGGGCGGAAAAACACGACCGGCTTGAAGAAGTTGAACCCTCAGCCTTTGACCAGCATCTAAGGGCCCAGGGCCGGGCTGTGCAGGATTGCGCCCAGGTTTATTTGCGCAATAAAATCAGTCAGGACTACCCCGATGCACAGGTGCATTTTGAGATCGAATTAGGTGACCGGCATTTTTTTGCCCGGTTGGATGCGGCAGTATATTATCCTGATGAGCATGCATGGGATATCTATGAGATCAAGTCCGGCAGTTCGATCAGAAAGGAGCACTTGCTGGATGCGGCTTTTCAGCGATTGGTGGCATTAGCCAATTTCAAAGTGCGGGATACCTATTTGCTGCACTTAAACAAGCAGTACCGGCGGGAGGGAGAAGTAGAACTTGACGCGCTTTTTGTGATTGAGAAGGTCAGTGGCCCAATCATCGAACTATGCGAGGAACTTAAGGCAGGGCGGGAGGCGGCCTGGCAGACAGCGAAGGCGGATTCTCCCGATGGGATTGAGACCTGTTTAAAACCCAAAGAATGCCCTTGCCCGCAACTCTGTCACCCAAACCTGCCAAACCACTCCATCTATAATCTTCCTCGGATTGGGAGCAAGGCTAAAACCTTGCGAGATGCCGGGATCACCGCGATTGTCGATATCCCCTCCGATTTTAATCTGACCGTAATCCAGGCGCGCCACGCGGATGTGGTCAAGGCCGGAATGCCGGTAATTGACCATGATCAGTTGATCGCGGCGCTGGATCAGATGGTTTTCCCGCTATCCTTTCTGGACTACGAGACCTATAACCCGGCTGTACCTTGGTATGATGGCTACGCACCTCACCAGCATATCGTGTTCCAATACTCGCTGCATCTATTTGAAGCGCTGGGGTCTGCCCCAGTTCATTACGAGTATCTGGCCACGGAGCCAGAAGACCCGTCTCTGCGGCTGGCGGCTGATTTGCTGGACAAGATAAGCCCTACTGGCTCTGTGATCGTGTGGAACCGATCGTTTGAGGCCGGACGCAATCGGGAGATGGCGGTTTTGCATCCCCAGTATGCCGAAGGCCTGCACTCGGCAAATGATCGGATTTTTGATCTGATGGAAGTTTTTTCAAAAGGATATTATCTCCACCCCGATTTCCATGGCAGCGCTTCGATTAAAAATGTGCTTCCGGTGCTGGCGCCAGACCTGTCCTATGAAGAGCTGGTGATCTCCAGCGGGGACGCTGCTATGCTGGCCTGGGCAGAGATGATGTCTGGGGAAATGGACTCAGTTGCATATAATCAGATGCGGCAGCACCTTCTGGCGTACTGCAAATTAGACACCTGGGCGATGGTGCGCATCTGGCAGGCGCTGCTCAAGCTTGTCTCGTAAATTATCTGGGGGAGAACTGGAAGCTGGTTTTGATTGACGTAAGGGGTAAATCTTCCTAAAATGAGAACAGGTATTCTGATTCGGTATGAAATACCAACCTGTCTGGCGCGCCTCTAGTGATAGTACTATTTAGATGAAAAAAAGGCTACGAATACGGCGGATCAAGAATTTCATTCTCAGGCTGATTGGGGGGATCATCGCTGCCTTGATTCTATTTGGCAAAGAGGTCATCTATCTGTCACGCTACAATCTGATCCGGATGATCAACTCCAAGATATTTTTTGCTGATCCGGTAAAAAGTCTGCGCAGTATTCGGGATCCCGCTTCGCTGCTTCAGCTGGAGGTCTTCCGGGAATACCGGCTGGTATGGTGGACTGCAGTAGGGATTTTTATGCTGGCTCTTTTGGTTGCCAATTTATTCAATTCTCAATTCCTGCTCCCGGTAACTTCCTGGAAAGACCGTTGGGAGGCGTTCCTGAATTTTTGCGGCTTTATGATTGGCTACCGCGGACCTTTGATTTTTGTGAAGGACGGCAAGATCATCTCTCACATGGGTGAAAAAGAAAGAGTAGGACCTGGTGTGGCGCTGGTGTATTCCAACAATGCGGTGGTGATTGGGTCGAAGGTGCATGGTCCAGGGGTGGTCTTTACCTGGCAGCCAAAGAAAAAGGTTGCTGCGGTCATGGACCTGCGTAAGCAGATCCGCACTTCTGACACGCTGACATTTCTGACCCGAGATGGGATTGAGATTGATACCAGTATCTCGGTACAGTTTTCTATCAGTGCGCCGCCTGAGATCATTTACCTGACCCTCTCAGGAAAAGGTGATGATAAGGACGATTTGCGTGTCCTTGAGCTGGATGAGCGCGGGGATATGGTCATCGATATTGTTCAGGGTGGTTTACCAGATGAAGAGCTTAACGAAGTTATCAATGTGGTACGGAAATTAAGAGCGGGAAATCTGGATGAGATCACCCTCCTTGAGTTGGATGATTACCACAGCCCGGGATTGTTCAACCAGGAACGTGTTCAGGAGTGCTATAAGAATCAACCGCGCCGGCCCGATACCGGTGAGATGGTAATGTGGTACGAACTGCCAATCCAGGTGGCGATAGAAGAGTTCAGCAACATGATCGCCCTGTATCCATTCGATGATCTTTTCCTGCCGCCCCCCGATTATTTGGACATGGAACAACCTTTAGAAGATGACGAGGCAGTTGATGCCCAAACCAGGATCTCCTCGATAGATTTGCTAGAAGAGAAGAAGCGAATCCCGATTGAAAACCTTCGCCGTGATTTTATAAAAGAAGTAAAACTATCCGGCTTTTTGGGGTATAGACTGGTTGTCCCGGTTGGGGGTGGGGAAGTCAAGGTGGGGGATCGGATTTCCAATCTCCATGAGCTGACTGAGAATCCGATCAGGCTCGAATTCCCTCGTCCTCTGCGAAAACGGGAAATTTCAGTGACATCCGTCAGCTTTGGTCCGCTTGAACCGCATAACCAAGAGGTGAAGGCGCAGATTGTTGAAAACCTGAAAGCGCGCTGGAATTCAGAAGCTACAAAGACCGAGATCGGTTTTCAGGAAGAGGCAGCCCTGATCCGCAGCCGGGCGAAAGTGAGAGTGCAGCAAGATACTGTCTATGCCCTGCGTGATGTGCTGACTACCAGCGACAAAGCCAAAACAGCCTTTATATTACGGATCTTCCAGGCACTGGAAGCGGCAACAGTAGGATCCAACAATAAAGAAATCTCCAATATGGTCAAGATGCTGGGAGATATTAGGGCTTGGTTCAAACTTTCTTCAGATGAGAAGAAGCAGCAAGGGGATAGCATATGAACCGGGTAAAAGTTATTATTAAGAATGCGGCCACCGCAATTCCTGAATTCTTCTTTTCTGACCGGATGGGGGCTTATTTTGTGCGGATTTTAGTATTTGTTGCCGTGTTCATCGCGATTGGAATTTCATTCTTTTCCATTGGGCAGCGGTTGCCATGGTTCAGGCTGGAAAGATACCTGGCAGTGGTATTGCTCGCTTTGGGCGTTTCTGTGTTCGGTTCTGCCCGTTATTTAAATGATCTGTATGAGCTGGATAAGGTGGGGGAGGCGTTGGAATATTTCATTTACTGTACATTGGCCTTCCCGCTTCAGCCAACGATCAAGATCAACCGCGGAAAAAAAGCGATCAAGGCCGGTGAAGTTAACCTGATAGACAAAATGGGCGGTCCTGGGCATGTGAAGGTTTCTCCACAAAACCTTGTTATTCTTGAAAAGTTGGAGGGGACATCCCAGGTCTATGGGGAGGGCGAGTATCCGATCACCAGATATCAATTCATCCAGGAAACCTTCAGTCTTGATGATCACTACCACGAGATAGATGAGATCAAGGCACTTACTATGGATGGGATCACTGTGATCGTTCCCCGAGTTCGCTTCAGATTTAAACTGAGAGAAAGAGAGCCGGATTGGATCAAGGACCGGGGGAATACCGCCAGCGGCGAATCTTATGTTGAGGCCGCCAGGAAATATGCAACCAACCGCCTTGTATCTGAGACATCTTATCTGACGATGGCAGAGATGATCCAGACGATTATCGAAGAGGCGATTAAAAAGTATATCAATCGCTTGCCAGTGGATCAAATTCTCACCCCGCATGATGCCACCCTTTCATCCCGGGAGGCTTTACGCAAAGAGTTGCACGGACCAGAAGTGCGAGAGCAATTGAAGGAGATTGGGGCCCGGTTGCTTAGTGTTGAATTCGCGGTGTTTAAATTCGACGATCAAGAAATTGAAGATTTCTGGTTCAACCGCTGGAAAAAAACCAAGCAGGGAGAGATTATGGTGCTTGAAGCGGAAGGCAAAGCTTACGAATACGCCCGTCAGGATGCGGTGCGTTCAATTTCCCAGGCAGAGATGACCAAAGGGATCATTGATGCGTTGGAAGATCTGCGGATTGACGATGCGGAGGATTTGGAGACCCTGATTCAACTGCGTACTGCACAGATCCTAGATGCCTGGTCTGGTTTGTACAGCGGTGAGATGACTGGGGGAGAAGAGAAGAAGGATCCAAAGAAGGATTCAAACAGGAAAGATACGAAAGGGAAGGAATGAAATGCCAACCCAACTGGAAATAGCCAATCAATGGGTGGGATTTGCAGAAGCCCGCTGGTGGAGCCCAGACCTAGTGACCGACAAAATCCGATTGAGTGAACACCTCAAGCAAGTTTTGCTGGTCCTGGAAGAAGCAAAGAAATCCAATGATACCGATCGGATTTGGCGGGAGATTGAGCGGATCAGATCCAAGCGGATATTGATGGATAAATTCGAGGGCGGGGTGGCGCTGCGCCGCTGCGGCCAGATTGCATTGGAATTGGGCTACATCTCCGAGGCGGCTGATCTGTTCTACTTTTCTATGCATGATATTGGCAGGGGGAAGGTGCATTATTTTGCGGTTGTCAATTGGATGCTTGGAGTTGTATCGTGGCTGCAGCCGCACGGCAGGCATAACGTTGGCATCGACCGCTGGCAGGAATGCATCAATCATTTTAAAAGCCTGGCCGCCAGCATCATGACCAATAAGGATCAGATCCAATGGTACCGGTCACAGATCAGGATTATGGTCAAAGCGCTTGAATACGCCATTGAGAATGATAAATTACCTCATTTATATATGATTCCAGGGACTGGCGTGACGGTCTCAACATCACTGGATTTTGCTGAAGACCTGATCTCCGATCTATCGCCCTCACAACATAAACCAGAATTTCCCATCAAGATTGAAAATTTTTTTGAACTCTTTGCTGTCTATGAGGAGATTCCTGCCGGACTTTCGGCGTTATTGGATTATGTCCCCTCTGCTCAATATCCGGTGCATCCCGGGCTGGAACCGGATGAATTTGTGGAAGTCACCCGGGTGCGGATCGGTGAGGAAGAATATGATGTCCTCTCTCTCAAGCGGGGCGAAAGCCGGATCAACCTGGCCCAATCCGCTGAGCATTTTGCCCTGCGAGTCAGAGGGACCAGCATGAATATTGCCGGGATCGATGATGGTGATCTGGTGGTCTGCCGGGCGCAAAATTTTGCATTGCATATGGATATTGCCGCGCTGGTATTTGACCTCACCTCGCAAAGCCTGGAGGGCGAGATCAGCGAAGGATTAACGAAATTGATCCCGGTAGAAGGCGTGGACAACAAACTGCCAGCCACCCTGAAACGTTATATCGAACAGCAGGATGATATCATCATAAAGGCGGAAAGCAGAGATCCATCCTTCAAGGATTTCGAGGTCGCTTTCCCCAAGCAGATGCTTGCAGAAGAAGACTGCATCCGCATCCATGGGGTGGCGGTAGCGGTGCTAAAGCCGGTGTAGCTTTTTGGGAGTCACGATCATCCCCTGACATTCCGTCAGGGGATTTTTTTAGATCAGTTATTCGGGGCTCCCTGGTTAATCCAGTCAATGATCGTTTGGGTCTGTACCGGGGTTAGTTTAGGGCCGCGTTTGGGCATTTCTTGTGCCAAAATCAGTTCAGCCAGGTAGCTGGAATCAGCATCACCGGGAATCACTGCCGGGCCGCTTTCTCCGCCGTCCATCAGCTCGGCATAGGTGCTGAGCACAAAATCCCCTTCCACTCTTTCGCCACCATGGCAGTTCAGGCAGCGGCTGTCCAGAATGGGCAGCACATCTGCCGCGAAGCTGACTTCGCTCGCAACAGTGGGCTGTTCTTCAGCGGGCGCTGGTTCTTCCGTTGGTTCAGGCCCCGGTTCGATTTCAGGCTGGTTGACATTGCCTTCTTCTACGGGCATCTCCGCTGGATCAGAGGCCAGGTTCTCTTCAGGCAGGTTCGCGGCAGGAGCAGTTTTCCCACCGCACCCGGCTACTAAGACGGCCAACAGGCTAATCAGTGTAAGGGTGATGATTCGATGTTTAAAGTTCATGGTTGTCTCCTAAAAGCCATATAGAATTACGCCGCCTAAAAAGGCGAGTGTGATGGCAAGCAAAAAACTGATCAGATAACCGGCAAGATATAAAAGTTTCCCTTTTGAAAAGAGCAATTCAGGACTGCGCATGCGCAAAAATGCGGTAAGGGCTGAAACCGCCAGCATCAGGATTGCCAGCACAATTTTCAGGTTGGCATTAGGGGCCTCTCCGAGGTAATTCCGGTTGTTGTCGTACAATCCGGTGAGTCCAGCGGCGAGAGTGCCAAACACTGTCAGCACCAGGTTGGCGAAGGCCATCATTTCAAAGTTGCGGTCTTTTCTTACCCAGGCGATTAGAATGAACAGCAGAGCTGCTCCGCTGAGGGCAATTGGGAAATGCACGATCATCGGGTGGATGGGGTGGCTTTGGGTGAGTGCGTGTATCAACCGGTTAAAAAATTCCATTTTTATATTTCCTTTTTAATTTCTTGATTAATAAATTGTAATTTATAAGATAAAGAATATCAAAATTATGTGGTATTGACTAGCGCGCTCGCCTTTCTCTTACTTCAGGCAAGCTATGAGGCAATTTCCAAAAATTGCTGGAATGGTGATAAACTCTTAGCGATGTGGATCGTGGTTCCACGTTAGCAATGATAAATAGTTAAGGATAAAGATGTATTCATTGGATCGTGAAGCAACAATAGATTATTTTCTCAAAAACCCCAATGTGACTGTGTTGATCGTAGGCGCAGGTGTGAACGGGATCGGCACGTTCAGAGATCTGGCATTGCAAGGTGTGGATGTGCTGATTGTGGATCGTGGAGACTATTGTTCCGGCGCTAGTGCAGCATCCTCACACATGGTGCATGGGGGAATCCGGTATCTGGAAAATGGCGAGTTCCGGCTGGTGCGGGAAGCAGTCCGGGAGCGTAACCGGCTGATTGAGAATACACCGCACCTGGTCAAACCACTGCCGACAGTCTTCCCGATTTTTAAGTGGTTTTCCGGGCTGCTGAACGCGCCGTTTAAATTCCTCGGGCTGTTGGACAAACCCTCTGAGCGTGGGGCGGTAGTCATCAAGATTGGGATGAGCTTCTACGATATGTTCACCCGTGAGCAGCAGACCGTCCCTGGTCATGTGTTTGCTGGTCGCCGCAAATCGCTGCAAAAATTCCCTAAAATGAACAAGAAGGTGCAGTTTACCGGCACATATTACGATGCCGCTATGCCCAGTCCGGAACGGATTTGTATTGAATTGCTTCAGGATACGTTAAAAGCCTCTGACAAGGCCTACGCGGCCAATTACGTCAAAGCAGATCGGGTGGAAGGAAAACGGGTGGTGCTGGTCGACGAACTCACCAGCGAGCAATTCTCGGTGATCCCGGATGTGGTGATCAATGCTTCCGGGCCATGGATTGATTTCACTAACTATTATCTTGGGACTCAAACCATGTTTATTGGCGGCACGAAAGGCTCGCACCTGGTCCTGGATCATCCCGAACTGCGGAATGAGATCAAGGGTCATGAGATCTTCTTTGAGAATAAGGACGGCCGGATTGTGCTGATTTTCCCGCTTGCCGACAAAGTAATGATCGGCTCGACCGATATCCGGGTGGATGACCCGGACAGTGTGCGCTGCACAGAAGAAGAAATTGATTACTTCTTTGAAATGGTAGCCCATATTTTCCCGGAGATCAAACTGGACCGTTCACAGATCGTGTATCAATTTTCGGGCGTGCGACCCTTACCATATGCGCCAGAAAGTTTCACGGGACAGATCAGCCGGGACCACAAGTTGGAATACCTGCCGCCGAGTGAAAATGCCCAGTTCCCAATCTATTCAATGATCGGGGGGAAGTGGACCAGTTTCCGGGCTTTCTCGGAGCAGACCACAGATGTGATCCTGGAGAAACTGGGATATGAACGCAAGCTGGATACCAAAGATCTGAAAATCGGCGGATCGAATCGCTTGCCTGATGAGCAGAAGGAGCTGGAAATGTATCTGGCCAGGTTGGTGGATGAAACCGGCGCGCCTGAATCGCTCGTATCCCGCTATGTTGAACGCTACGGCACCGCGGCCGAAGAATTTTTAAAACAGGAGGCGGTGGTTTCACCCACTGGTTACTGGTCACTTGAGGAATATTCTCCTGAGGAAATTGCTTACATCGCGAAAAACGAGGATGTGCTCCACCTGGATGATCTGATCCTGCGGCGGACGATGATTGGCAAGCTGGGGCTGCTGACAATGGACGCGCTGGAAGAGCTGGCAGCGGTGGCTGCCCAGGCGATTGGATGGGCCGCGGAATTCAAGCAGGATGAGATCACGCGGACATTGGAGATTCTGAAAGACCAGCATGGGGTGGTCTTGTAGGGTGCTTGAAATCACAAATCAAAATACAGGAGACGACTTGCATGTGTGGAATTTTTGGGATCATCACCAGTGAAGAGCGCTTGCTTGGACCAACTTTAATCGAGGCAGGCAGAATGCTCTCTTACCGCGGTTACGATTCTGTGGGATGCGCCACCATCAGCCAGGAAGGGGAGATTGATCTGCGCAAGGATGCCGGCAAGGTGGAAACGGTGGCCGAAAAATATAACTTTGCGGAGATGACCGGTAAACGCGGTATCCTCCAGCTGCGCTGGGCGACTTTTGGCGCACCATCACAGGTGAACTCCCAGCCGCACCTCGATTCGGATGGAGACTTGGTGGGAGCGCACAACGGCAATGTGGTCAACAATGTCGAACTGCGTAAAGAATTCATCTCGGAGGGGATGACTGTGCGCAGTGAGAATGACGGTGAATCCTGCATCCACGCAGTCGAGCGCTATGTGGACAGAGGTTTCAATATGGTCGAGGCGATCCGTAAAGCCGCTGGGGATTTGGAAGGTGATTTTTCCTTTGTGATCGGCAAGGATGATGAAGATGTGCTCTATGCCATCAAGAAGGGATCAGGGTTGGTGGCCGGGTATGCGGAAGAGGCTACTGTAGTTTCTTCAGACCTGCCGTCTCTGCTGCCGTTGACCCGCCGGATTGTACGGGTCGAGGACGGCGAGATCGTGATCATGACCCCTGATAAGATCGAACTGCGTAGCGTGGCTGATGGGGGTGTGATCGAGCGAGAGATTGAAGAGATTACCGAGACCATGGAAGCTGTCAAGAAGGGAAATTTTGCTCACTTTATGCTCAAAGAGATCCACGAGCAGCCCAAGGTGGCGGAGGAACTACTGCACCTGCTGGATAATTCTGAGGATGTGGACCAGATTGTGGCCCGGATGAAAACTGCTGATCATGTCTACCTGGTGGGCTGCGGGACGAGCTACCACGCCTGCCTGCTGGGATCGGTATATTTCGGGCGGTTGGCCGGGAAAGCGACCATCCCTGCGGTGGCGACCCAGTTCATGGCGCAGTACGGCCCAACATTGGGGCCAAATGACGTGGGGATCTTCGTCAGCCAGAGCGGGGAAACCAAGGATGTGCTCAACGCGATCGAACTGGCGGAGCAAAAGGGAATTGGCGTTCTGGGACTGGTGAATGTCGTCGGTTCCACGCTGATGCGCGTCTCGACCCATCATATCCCCCTGGGTTGCGGCTATGAGATCAGCGTGCCAGCAACCAAGACCTTCACCAATCAGGTGCTCTCATTCCTGTATCTGGCATTGCGCATGGGTGGGCACGATACCAACATCCTCTACGAGCTGCCCGAACTGATGAAACAAACCATCGAGGCCACCGATGGACAGGCCGCCGAGTTAGCCAAAGCGCTGGTAGATGTGCCCGACCTGTACCAGCTGGGCTATGGGTTGACCTACCCGGTGGCGCTGGAAGGCTCATTGAAGCTCAAGGAGATCACTTACCAGCACTGTGAGGGGATCCTTTCAACGGAGTTCAAGCACGGTCCGCTTTCGGCAGTGGAAGAGGGCTACCCGGTGGTGTTCGTGGCCGGTCAGGAGGATGTAGACCTGATCGTCAGCGGGATCAATGAGGCCACCTGCCGGGGCGGGCGGGCGATTGTGGTGGGTACGGAAGATGCCCGCCTGCGCGCTAACGGGGACGACTTTTTGACCATCCCGAAGGTGGACAGCCCGGAGATCGAAGCGCTGTTGATAGTCATCCCGCTGCAGCTGCTCTCCTATCACCTGGCGCTGGGCCGGGGTTATGATCCTGACTTTCCGAGGAATTTGAGCAAGACGCTGACCGTGGATTAAACGACAGTGATTAGTGGCCAGGCACCGAGTGATTAGGAATCGCGAATTCTCCATAGATGAATGACGCTGGACGCGGATAGAAAAGTCAGGGATTCGGATCCTAGACGCTTCGTGATTAGGGTGAACTGCGGTTTAGCAGGATGAGAATCTGTTGCCTCATCCTGTGTTAGTAACGATAGGAGAAGATAATTGGGGTTTTAAGGAGAATTGTATGGAGACAACACCCACACTCGACCAATTCCCGCTGAAGACCTACGAAAAGCTTCGTTATGCCGATACCGACCGTCAGGGGCACGTCAACAATGCGGTTTTTGCTACCATGCTGGAAACCGGCCGGGTTGAGGCGCTTTACAATCCAGAAAAAGCTCTAGCCAGTGAGGGCTGTTCATTTGTGATCGTCAACCTGACGCTGGATTTTCTGGCTGAGATCAGCTGGCCGGGCCGGGTGGAGATCGGTACCCGGGTTGCGAAGATCGGGCGGAGCTCTGTCACCTTTGAACAGGGGCTGTTCCAGGAGGGGCGCTGTGTGGCCACCGGTAAAACTGTGATCGTGCAGATGAATGGAGAAACCAAAAAATCGCAGCCATTAAATGAGGATGCGGCCGCGTTTCTTGAAGGACTGATGTAAAAGCTAAATACAATTGAAAGAAGGCGTCCGCCGATGGCGGACTTTGTGTGCTGGCAACTGCCTGCCGATTACTGTTAACTGTCCTATAATAGCATCAATAGAAAATGAGACAGAGGTATAAAATGACTGAAGAGAGCAAAACTCCCTTACCAGAGATCACGATAGACCAGATGCCCGCCGTGATGCAGAAGGCTGTTGCCCAGGTGGGCTGGAGCGAGCTGATGCCGGTGCAGAAGAAGGCGATCCCGTACTTCCGAGCGGGAGTGGACCTGATGGTGCAGGCCCAGACCGGCAGCGGCAAGACCGGGGCGTTCATCCTGCCGATCCTCGAGCTGGTGGATACCAACAAGAAGGCCTGCCAGGCGCTGATCCTGGTGCCGACGCGGGAACTGGCCCAGCAGGTGGCGCGCGATGCCACGGCGCTGGCTGCTGGTACCAATTTTGGGGTAGTTTCCGTGTATGGCGGGAGCAGCTATAAGCCCCAAATCGAGGCTTTCAAGGAGGGTGTGCAGCTGGTTGTCGGTACGCCTGGGCGGATCCTCGATCACTTGATCAAGCGCAATCTCAAACTGGATGATCTCAGGATCCTGGTCTTCGACGAGGCTGACCGGATGATGTCGATGGGCTTCTTTGAGGATATGCTGCGGGTACAGGAGTTCCTGCCCGACCGACCGGTGCAGACCGGGATGTTCTCGGCGACCTTCCCAGCCCAGGTAATGCACCTGACCAGCTACTTCCTGGAAGAGCCGGAGTTCATCAGCCTGAGCCGCGAAACGATCTACGTGGAGGATACCGAGCACGTCTTTTACCTTATGCCGGGGATGGAGAAGGACCGCGCTCTGGTGCGGATCATCGAGATGGAGAATCCGCAGCAGACGCTCATCTTCTGCAATACCAAGGACCGGGTCTTTTACGTGGCCCGCGTGCTGCAGCGCTTCGGCTTCAATGCCGACCAGCTCAGTTCCGACCTTTCGCAGAGTGCCCGGGATGAGGTGCTCAATCGTCTGCGCGAGGGGCGGCTGCGTTTTCTGGTGGCGACCGATGTGGCCGCCCGTGGGATTGATATCCCAGACCTCTCGCACGTGATCCAGTACGAACCGCCAGAGGACTTGGAAGCCTATATCCACCGGGCGGGGCGCACAGGCCGGGCCGGTGCCAGCGGCACAGCGATCATGCTGGTGAATTACAATGAGGAACGCCAACTGACCCGCATCGGGGCGCATTATAAGATCGAGTTCACCGAAAGGAAGCTGCCCCAGGATGAGGATGTGGAGAACCTGGTCTCCCAGCGCCTGATCGGGCAGCTGGAGGCAAAATTGCGCCACCGCGACCGGCTGCAGATTGAGCGTATGCAGCGCTTCCTCCCGTTGGTGAAAGAACTTGCTGAAGACGAAGAAGGGATTAGCTTGCTGGCGATGCTGCTGGATGATACCTATCACGAATGGATGCATCACCCACCCAAACTGGAAGCGGTGGGCACCAAGGCCAAGCGGAAAGAGTCCAAGCCGCGGGGTCAGAGACGTTCTGGGTCTGGGCAAGGCGGGTCTGGCCGGCAGGAGAAGGGGCGGGGCTCTGGCCGGAGAGAAAATTGGAGCAGAAGCAACAAACAGAAGAAGCGGTAAGTGCCTGTGATGTGGTTGCCTTGTTTCTTGGTACAAACACATAAAAAATCCCCGCCAGCCTGGCGGGGATTTTTGGCTGAGCACTCTTGAGGGGGGCTAGTTGCCAGCACCTGTCTCGATGCGTTCCTTATATAACTCTTCCAGCTTGTAAATGTCCTGCATTATTTCAAAGAAACCGTGCCAGTGGGCCCAATCTGCCCCGGCCATGATGGCGCCCTGGCGGGCACGGCGGCCTTCGTGATGCCACAGGTAATAGTACACAACCTCGAATTCATCCTTCCAGGGATTGTCATTCAGCAGCCCTTTCTCGGCAAGGTCAGTGCGCATGGCGTCTGCTTCCAGGAAGTATTCCTGGTTGTAGAGTTCCACGGCCTTGTCACTTGAGGCGAAGTGACCTTCCACCAGGGCGGAGGAGTGACAGTTGAGGCAGACCTGGGTCATCAGCTCCCGGCCCTTCTCACCGTCACCATAATAGGTATCGAAGACATCCGCCTCTGTGCGTGGCTTGGAGAGCGGCGCCCACAGGTTCCAGTAGAGGCGTTCGGTGATGTTATGGCTCATCTCCAGGTCGCCGATGCCGGACATATGGCAGGTAGCGCAGGTCGGGGCGGTGTAGTCGCCGGGTTCCCATTCACCGGGCGCCCGGTCCCAGACCCAGTTGTCGCCGTCTGAATGATAGATCTGTCCGTGTTTGCTGGCTTCATAGATCTCGATGTCCGGGTGGTCGGGGCCGAGGTGGCAGGACGCGCAGGCCTCCGGACGACGGGCTTCAGCGATCGAGAAACTGTGGCGGGTGTGGCAGACCACACAGTTTCCGATTTCCCCGTTGGGGTAAACATTGCCAATCCCAGATGCCGGGTAGGTATCAGGAGTGGGGTGGCCGGTCTCGTCAACTTCAATTCTGCTGCCGTGGCATTGGAAGCAGCCAGTCTCAGCGGGAGCGCCGCCCAGCTCTTCGTTCTGCTGTCCCTCGTGGTAGTACATCAGGGCTTGCATGCTTTCTTTGGCTTCCATCTGGAGGTAGGCGCGTTCGTGGCCGCTGGCATGAAATTGCTCTACCTGGTCCTCGTGGCATTCCTGGCACACATTCGCCGGCACCAGCATCGAGAGACTGACATCCAGATCTTCGTGGTCTTCGATGCCTTTGAGTTCCATTGGGGAACCGGGCTCAACCTGGTGGCAGTCGATGCAGCTGACTTCACCGATGGCATGGGCGCTGGCATCCCAGGCGGAGACGATCCCGGGGGTTTCTAGTGCGTGGCATTCCAGACATTCCTTGGCTTCGTCGGTGAATTTTGAGTAATCTGCGGTTTGTTTGGTTTCGGCAGTTTCAGTTTGCTGCGAACAGGCGGCAAACACAAAGCTGATCAGCAGCAAGACAGTTGTGAGTACGATCAGTTTCTTTTTTTTCATCCTTCACCTCTTCCTTGTTTAGTTTTCGCTCTCATATTTGTTCGAGAGCAGGTATTTGTTCAGGTTGTTGTGGCCTACTTCTTCGTGGCAGGTGACGCACTGGGCCTCGATCAGACCGGCGAAATAGTTGTTGTGCTCTTTGTTGACCCCCTCGACATTCGCAAGGTTGCGGTGGCAGGTTAGGCAGCCGGAATCATAGACATAGCTCTCGCGTTCTTCCCGCAGGGCCTGCCAGTCATTGTTGCGCTCATCGGTGAACGCGGTGACGACAATATCGTGGGTGCCTGAACGGGCTTTGCCGACAAAGTGGGCGAATACATTTTCGTGGGAGACATGGCAGTCCGTACAGGCGGTCATGATGCCGCGCGGGTTATTGCCGCCGTGCATGGCCGCTTTGTAGGAATCGACCATCGGTTCCATCACATGGCATACGCCGCAGAAATCAGCCCGCGAGGTGACTTCAATGCCAGTCTCAACGGTCATCCAGGCGATGATGAAGATCAAGCCCAGTGCGGCGATAGCACCAATCCAATAGAGCCATTTCGGTCTCTTCTTAGTGGGATTTGGTTGACTCACTTATGAGTTCCTCCTCTCTACCTGTGCGTCCTAGTTTCATCTATTTTGAGTATATCGAGGATATTGGGAAATGTAATTGACATAAGTCATAAAGTAATATTTATCACAAATAGATTATATACACAATTCCTGCGCTCCGCGCCGCCGATATTGCCTGATCAGAGTAAGGAAGAGCTCGGCGCGCGGCCTGCCTCAAGCTGGGACGCTGCCACGGAGCGCTCTGTTGGGCTGGTCCGTAAACTGGGCGACACCGGTCAGGGTAAATACCGATGTTTATTGTGTTTGGGTCGAAGCTGCTGGTGAAGTTTTTGTTGGAGCTAAAGAAAAGCTTAAAGCCTTTTAGGAAGTAGAATTAGCATTAAATATACCACAACAGAGTTCTTTTTACACGGATGGGATCCTGAAAAAATCCTGCGGTGCGAAGTGGGGGTCATTTTTACGTGAAAACCGCCAATTTCGCGCAAATAGACCCTTAATCTCTAATTTTTAGCGTAAATTTGCATAATTGATAACTCAAAAGTCTCTAAAAGGTGGGTTTGGGGGTTGATTTAAGTGTACATTTTCGGTACAATGTGGGTACTCGTGGGTTAAAGTGGTGTAAAGTGGGGGCGCTGCCTGGCAGCGTCCCCCGCCGCTGTTAAAAGGAGAGATAGCACAAATGTTCATGTTTCTGGGGCAATACCGGCATACCATAGACCCAAAAGGTCGTCTGACAGTGCCGGCGCGCTTCCGGGAAGTTCTTGACGAAGGTGCCATCATTACCCGGGGCTTTGACCGCAACCTGATGGTGATGACCGAAGCCAGTTTCAGCGTGATGACCAACCAGGTCAGTACCAACTCGATCACCGATCCAACCGCGCGAGACCTCAAACGTCTGCTCTTTTCCGGGGCAGACAGGGTCACCCCAGACGGCAACGGCCGTATCCTGATCCCGAGCTTCCTGCGTGAGCAGTTCAACCTCGACGGCGAGGCTGTCCTCGTCGGCGTGGGCGATTATTTCGAGATCTGGGCCCCGGATGAATGGGATCAGCGGATGAACATCCTCCAGGATACCGATGCCAATGCCCAACGATTCGCCGGGTTAGACCTCTCCACCTCCCAGGAATGAACTCATTCTCAGGGGAGGATCGTCTCCCGCACGAACCGGTACTTTACCATCAAATTATACACGCATTGAATCCGCAGCGTGAAAAAAAATATGTAGATGCCACCCTGGGAGCAGGTGGGCATGCCTGGGGGATTTTGCAGGAGAGTTCTCCCACAGGTATGCTCCTGGGTTTGGACCTTGATCCACAGGCGATAGTGCTGGCAGGTGAACGGCTGGCTGAGTTTGGCGAGCGGGTCATCCTCGTACAGGCCAGCCACACCAGTCTGAAGAGGCAACTGGATCAGGTCGGTTGGTCCCAGGTGGATGGGATCGTGATAGACCTGGGTGCATCTTCCATGCAATTTGATACCCCGGCAAGGGGTTTTTCTTTCTTGCAAGATGGACCGCTGGACATGCGCTTTGATCCCGGCAACCCGCTGACAGCAGCAGATTTGGTCAACACCTGGGATCAAGTCTCGCTGGCGGATGTGATCTACAAATATGGTGAGGAGCGCAAGTCCCGCCAGATTGCGGCGGCGATCTGTGCCGCCCGGCCTTTGAAATCCACCAAAGAACTGGCGGAACTGGTTACCGGGGTAGTCGGTTCTGTGCCAGGCAGCAAGGTGCATCCAGCCACACGCACCTTCCAGGCCCTGCGGATCGCGGTTAATGGTGAACTGGAGGCGATTGAAGATACGATCCCTCAGGCAGTGGACGCCCTGGCGCCGGGCGGCAGACTGGCGGTGATCTCGTTCCACTCGCTGGAAGACCGGATCGTTAAGAATCTATTCCGGGATTTCAGCCGGGACCTGCGAGATGAGTCTCACCCAATGGCGCCGGTGATCCGCCCGGCAGTTACTCGTTTGGTGCAGCGGAAACCCTTGCTGCCCACTGAGGAAGAGATTAACAAAAATCCACGTGCCCGAAGTGCAAAACTGCGGGTGCTGGAGAAATCTTAAAAAATTGGTTCATCCTTCTGTATGGCATAGGTCTTGCAGAATTTCCTATATAAGAGGAAAGCACATGAACAGAGCACAGAAAATATTACAAGCCTATCGCAACACTCCCTGGCGCCGGCAGACGCAAATGCTCAGCCGGTTGGCCGCGTTGGGGCTGGTGGCCGCCGTGGTGATGATGGTATATACCTGGATGACCTCACAGGCAGGCACATATGGGATAAAAGTTCAGGAATACCAGGCCACCGCACTGGCAGCCCAGCAAAATATCGAGGATAAGAACGCTGAACTGGCTGATCTGACCAGCAATGAGAACCTGGCGTTACGCGCAACCCAGATGGGGTATCAGCCGGTTGACCCTAACCGGGTCCGCTATCTGGAAGTGGAGGGGTATTATCCTGAACCGACGCTTGCGCTGGCTCCGCCACCAAATGCTGCACATCAGGCAATCGTTGAAGAGACTGGTTTGCCGGAGGAATACACCACTTCTTTGTTTGAGTGGCTTCAAGAGACGATCTCCAGACTGCGGGTGCGCCGGGTGGGAGGGGAATAAGCATGACTGAGCTGAGTTCACAGATCAAAGTAAGGACCTGGCGGATCCAGGTGTTGATGGCCGGCCTATTGATCAGCAGCCTGCTGGTGTTTGGTTGGACGGTCAGCTTTCAGCTGATCCCGGAGGCTCAGGAGATCAGACTGCGAGGCGATCAGATGGATGGCTTTGTCCGGATGGTCAAACCACCGCGCGGCCCGATCTATGATATGGATGGGTATTTGCTGGCTGGTAATCATATCGTCTACGAAGTGGGAATCGATCTCCCCTCTGTGGTTACACCCGAACCAATCGCCCAGGTGTTGAATGCTACCATTGGCCTCAACTATGAGGATGCGCTTTATTATGCCAGCATCCCTCCGTCACCTGAGGCGGTCTATGCTCAAGTGGCGAGAACCGTCTCATCTGAAGAGGCCAATGCGCTGATCGAGATCTATAATGAGTGGCTGGCCTTATACAAAGAAGGCAAAACCAAAGAAAGCCTGATGGGTTTGGTGCTTTACCCGCGTTTGGCCCGGACCTATCCGGAAGGCGATCTGGCGTCGCAGGTGCTTGGTTTAGTTGGTATGGATGATTTTAGTGAATATGAGCGCGGCTATCATGGTTTGGAGGAGCGCTTTGACTCAGAGTTGTCTGGCGCGGTCAGTGAAATGTTTGTTCCTTTCAATCCCAATCAAGCCGCTGAGCAGCCCTCTGTGCCTCCTGGGGCGACCCTGATCTTGACCCTGGATCGTGATATTCAAGCCATGGTGGAAGATATTCTGGATTTGGCTAGAGAAGAATATAAGGCAAAGTCGGCCAATGCAATTATCCTCGATCCTGAAACCGGGGCAATCAGGGCGATGGCCAGTTCACCGCGTCTGGATCCAAACCGGCTGGATGATGTCGACCATTATAAAGAGGTCTATCCTGAAGGAGTGCCGTTCAACCGGTTGATCAGCCAAACATTTGAGCCGGGTTCGGTAATGAAGATATTTACCATGGCTGCGGCAGTGGACAATGGTGATGTTGAACTGGATACACAGTTCTTTGATCCGGGATTCTTTGAATACGGCGGGATCACGATCCGTAACTGGAACCGGCAGGCCGGCGGCAAGTTGAACATGATCGGCTGCTTGCAGCATTCTTCGAATGTGTGTTTAGCCTGGGTTGGCACAGAGATGGGGGCAGAGGCGTTTTACACATATATGGATGCCTTTGGTTTCGGGCATTTCACCAGCGTAGATTTGGCGAATGAAGCCACTGGAAGAATGAAAGAACCCGGTGATTCAGACTGGTACCCCGCCGACCTGGCGACGAATACCTTCGGGCAGGGCGTTTCGGTCACAGCGTTGCAGGTAGTCACTGCGGCGGGTGCATTGGCCAATGAGGGGCAAACGATGGTGCCGCATGTCACCCAGGCGATGGTGGATAATGGCGTGCAGGTGCCTTTCGGGCCGACTGTTTATGGGAACCCGATCCGGCCGGAAACTGCCCAGGCGATGACCCAGGCGCTGGCACTCTCTTTGGAGAATGAAGCTTCTCTGGCGCTGGTACCCGGTTACAGGATGGCAGGCAAGACTGGCACTGCTCAGATACCTGGGGATGAAGGCTACCTGAAGAACAAGACGAATGCATCTTTCATTGGCTGGGGGCCGGTGGATGATCCGCAGTTTGTAATCTACGTATGGCTGGAGGAACCAGAACCAACCGAAGGCTCTGATACTGCCTGGGGTTCCACAATTGCCGCACCAATATTTTCACAGATTGCCCAACGGTTGGTAGTGATGATGAAGCTGCCCCCTGATTTGGTACGAGAGCAGATTGGAATGTCTGATTGAGGTAAGGAAGAAGAACGATGCTGAGATTGGCCGATGTGGTCGAGGCGCTGACTGGTCAGCGGCCTGCAACGGAGACGCATGTGATTACCCAGGCGGTGATCGATTCGCGCACCACAATTCCCGGCTGCCTGTTTGTGGCTCTGAAAGGGGAACGGGTGGACGGGCATGATTTTATCGGCCATGCATTCGATCAGGGAGCTGACTTTGCTTTAGTGGAGAAGGATATGTCCGCTAAGTTCCGTCAGCTGGATCTGCGGCTGCCGCTGCCGGAGGATGGTCTGGAAGGCCTGGATCTGCCAGTCTGCCTGCGGGTGGAAAATACACTCAATGCCCTGCAGGAAGCCGCCCGTTTCTGGCGAAACAAACTGGATGTAAAAGTGATTGGAATCACCGGGTCGGTGGGGAAGTCAACCACCAAAGAAATGATCGCAGGCGTGCTCAGTTATCGTTATCCCACCCATAAGAACGAAGGGAACTACAACAATGAAATCGGTCTGCCATTGACCATCCTCAATCTAACTGAAGGCCACAGACGGGCAGTGCTGGAGATGGGTTTCTATGTACCCGGCGAAATCAGCTTCCTGTGTGAGATCGCCCGCCCCTCGATTGGCGTGATCACCAATATCGGCACTGTCCATGCTGAACGGGCTGGCTCACAAGAGGAAATTGCGGCGGGAAAATCTGAATTGGTGCAAGCGCTGCCAGAGGACGGGGTAGCAATTCTAAATTATGACGACCCCTGGGTGCGCCCAATGGCCCAAATGACCGCTGCCAGAGTGATGTACTACGGGCTGGAGCCGCACGCGGATGTGTGGGCGGATCAGATTGAAGGTCTGGGATTAGAGGGTATCCGCTTCCGGCTGCATTATGGCAACGAGGTGCTCCATTTGCGAGTGCCGATGCTGGGACGGCATTCTGTTCATACAGCCCTTCGAGCCTCAGCAGTTGGGTTGGCAGAAGGTTTGGCTTGGGAGGAGATTATCTCAGGTTTGCGATCGGGGCATATGCAGTTGAGATTGATGGTTGTCCGCAGCGCCAGCGGGGCGCTGCTGGTGGATGATACTTATAATGCTTCCCCGCAATCCACGATGGCAGCTCTCAATTTATTGGAAGAGCTGGATGGCCGAAAGATCGCCGTACTTGGTGACATGCTTGAGTTGGGCCAGTATGAGCGCCAGGGACATGAAATGATCGGCATCCGATCGGCTGAAGTGGCGGATGTGCTGATCACGGTTGGTCAGCGTGCCAGGGTGATCGCCCGGGCGGCAAGGGAGGCCGGACTGGACAACGCTTATATCACCAGTGTGGAGAATACACAGCTGGCCACCGAGGTGCTGGCAGAGATCATCGGGCCGGAAGATGTGGTATTGATCAAAGGCTCCCGCGGGATGCAAATGGATACGATTGCTCCTGCCTTGGAGATGAAGCATGAATGATCGGACAGTATTATCGTTGGTTTTATCGGGAATCACCTTTGTGCTGACCGTGATCTGGGGACCACCTTTGATTCGGGCGCTGCGTTCATTGAAGGCAGGGGACAGCATTCGATTGGAGCTGCCAGATAGCTATCTGGCCAAGCTGGGCACTCCAACCATGGGGGGGGTGATGTTCGTGCTCCCCACGATTCTTGTGACCCTGATCTATAACGCGGTTGTGCTGCTGGGTGGAAAAACAGAGGGTCGCTCGATTCTGCTGCCTTTGGGCACGATGGCGCTGTTTGCTCTTCTGGGGGCGCTGGATGACTGGACCAAACTCCGCCAGAAAGATAAGGGTGAAGGGATGCGCTCCCGCACAAAATTCCTGATCCAGACAGCGATCTCCGCGATGGTTGCATATGGTTTGTACATGGTGCTGGATGTGCCCCGTATGTTCATCCCGGGGATCAATTTTGAGATTGACCTGGGGATGTGGCATATCCCGATTGCGATGTTCATCATAGTGTCAGAAGCCAATGCGGTTAACTTTACCGATGGGTTGGACGGCATGGCCGGGTTAATCTCAGCGACAGCTTTTGCGGCTTTTGGGGCAATTGCAGTACTTCAGGGGCAGATCTATGTGGCTCAATTTTGTTTTACTCTGGTTGGCGCGCTGTTTGGTTTCCTATGGTTTAACGTCCACCCGGCCATGTTGTTCATGGGTGATACCGGTTCGATGGCGCTGGGTTCGGCTTTAGCCGTGGTAGCGTTGATGACCGGGCAGTGGCTGTTGCTGCTGGTAATCGCGGTGATTCCGCTGAGTGAAATCCTCAGTGTAGTCATCCAGGTGACGTATTTCCGTCTCACCGGCGGAAAGCGGATTTTCAAGATGACGCCTTTCCACCTGCACTTTGAGTTGTCTGGTTGGAGTGAAACCCAGGTGGTACAGCGTTTTTGGTTAATCACACTGCTTGCCTCGATGATCGGGGTGGCGCTGGCGGTAATATGAGTTGGAACGGAAAGCGTGTGGTTGTGATTGGGGCTGCCCGTCAGGGATTAGCGCTGACCCGCTACCTGGTGAATAGAGGCGCCCAGGTGGTATTAACCGATGCGCAGCCTGCTGAAGAATTGATCAATGCCCGGGAGGAATTGGCAGGGCTGTCTGTGGAATGGGTTACCGGAGGGCATCCGCTAACCCTGCTGGATGGCGCTGATCTGGTATGTCCCTCCGGGGGTGTGCCCCTGACCATCCCGATGGTATTGGAAGCCCAAAAACGCGGTATTCCGCTCTCTAATGATTCGCAGATCTTTATTGAGGCGGCACCTTGCTTGGTGGTGGGAATTACCGGGTCAGCCGGAAAGACAACGACAACCACACTGATGGGGCGGATCGCCAATCAGGCGGCAAAGGCCGGCTTGTATCGCAAGGCATTTGTCGGCGGGAATATCGGCTCCCCGCTGATCCGTCAATTGGATCAAATTAGCCCTGAAGATCTGGTGGTGGTGGAGTTATCCAGTTTTCAGCTGGAAATCATGCGATCTTCTCCTCAGGTGGCCGCTATCTTGAATCTTTCCCCTAATCACCTTGATCGCCACGGCACAATGGCGGCCTACATCCAGGCGAAAAAGAACATCTTCTCGCACCAGACGAAATCAAATACCCTGGTGTTGGGAATTGAGGATACAAGAGCCTGGCAATTGGCAGGAGAAGCGCATGGAGAAGTGCTTGCCTTTGGCCGGGCACTGCCGGATGGACAATCTGGGAGCCTGGTGCATGAGGGCCATATCTGGGTGCGCCGGGGAGCAGAGCAACAGGCGGTGATACCGCTAGATGAAATCTCATTGAGAGGTGACCATAACCTGTTAAACGTGCTGGCCGCCTGCGCCCTCAGCCTGGCGCTCGATCTGCCTGCGCAGGTGATTCGGGCTGGTATCCAGGGATTTGGCGGCGTAGAACACCGGCTGGAGTTTGTTCGTGAGATCAATGGCGTGCAGTGGTACAACGATTCTAAGGCCACCAGCCCGGAGATGGCCGTGACTGCCATGCAGGCTTTCAGCGAGCGATTGGTTGTGCTGGCCGGCGGGCGGGATAAGGCACTCCCCTGGGATGAATTTGCCCGCCAGGCAGCCAAGCGCGCCAGGGCGGTGATTGCATTTGGCGAGGCGGCCGGGATCATTTCAGCGGCTTATCCCAATTCGACCGTGTGTCAAGGGTTGGAGCAGGCTGTTGAGCTGGCAGTTGAAGCCGCCAAAACTGGCGATGTGGTTTTATTGGCTCCTGGCGGCACCAGCTTTGATGATTATGTTGATTATGAAGCACGCGGCAGACATTTTAAACAACTTGTGAACGATCTTCCGGTGAAGGAGCGAGACTAATGACAACGACATATCAGGCAAAACCTGTCCGCAAGCGCGGGGTAGGCGGAATCCAATTAGGGATAGATCCCGTGCTGTTGATCGCGATCGTTTTTCTTGTTCTATTCGGCCTCGTGATGGTGTTTTCAGCCAGTTGGGAGATGTCCTATTATGAGTATGAAGGCTCCCACACCAAGATGTTCACCCGCCAGTTGATCTTCACTCTGGTCGGTGTGGCTGCCGCATTTGTGGCTGCCTATTTTGATTATCACAATTTTCGCCGGCTGGCATTATTGTTGATGGGGGCAACAGTTGGATTGTTGATTTTGGTGCAGATCCTGCAAAACGTGCGTTTCAATGCGGTGCGCACCCTGTACGAGGGCTCGGGAATGCCTTCCGAGATGGCCAAGCTGGTCTTGATCATCTATCTGAGCGTCTGGTTATACAACAAGCGGCACCAGCTGAATAAGGTTGGATTTGGACTTATCCCGCTGGCGATCATCATTGGCTTCCTGGCCGGGTTGATCATCGTCCAGCCGGATGTGAGCGCAGCTTTCACCCTGGTGATCCTCGGCGGGATCATGTTCTTTGTTGCCGGCGGCGACTTAAAACAGATTTTCATCCTGTTGGCGGTGACTTTTCTGGTTGGCTTGGTGGTAATCCAGGTGCAGCCTACAGCTCAAGACCGGATTAGTGATTATTTACAGGGGCTGCGCGATCCGCGTGAGGCCCATCCACATGTGCAGCGCTCGATCGAGGCTTTTGCCCGCGGCGGGTTATTTGGGATGGGGATTGATAAATCAGAGACCAAAACTCACGGACTGCCGGTTCCCCCCACAGATAGTATTTTTGCCGTCACAGCAGAAGAGACCGGGCTGTTGGGTACAACGGTGATGATCGGCTTATATGTGATCCTGACCCTTCGGGGGTTCAAGATTGCCAGAGAAGCGCCGGATATGCTCGGCCAGCTGCTGGCCATCGGGATCACTTTCTGGCTGATGATGGAGGCATTGATCAACATGGGGATGATGGTTGGTCTGGTGCCATTCGCCGGGAATGCGTTGCCGTTTGTCAGTCTTGGTGGAACGAGCATGCTGTTTTCGTTGAGTTCGATCGGGATCTTGATGAATGTCTCCCGCCAGTCAAGAGCAAGTAGAAAAACAGATGAGAGGAAGGAATATGCGCCTGTTGGTGTCCGCAGGGGCGAGCGGGGGCGGGATCTATCCCGCGCTGGCCGTTCTGCAAGCCCTCGGGGATAGCCCGGAAGAAATATTGTGGGTGGGGGGAGAAAAAGGCATGGAAACCGACCTGGTAGCCCGGGCCGATATCCCCTTTAAAGCCATCCCCGCTGCCGGACTGCATGGGGTCGGCTTGAAGGCGATCTCTGGCTTATGGCAGCTTACCCGCGGATATTTTGCCGCCCGGAAGATTATCGATGAGTTTAAACCGGATGTGCTTTTCTTTACCGGCGGATATGTGGCTATTCCCACCGGATTTGCGGGACGAAAGGTGCCGATGGTGCTGTGCCTGCCGGATATTGAGCCAGCCCTGGCCCTGCGAACCCTCTCTCGCCGGGCTGACCTGATTGCGGTTCCTGCGGAGGAATCCCGGGCTTATTTCCCGCCGGAAAAACGCATCGAGGTGGTGGGGTATCCCACCCGCCCGAGCATGCAGCCAATGCCGCGAGAAACAGCCCTGGCGGTCTTTGATCTTTCCCCTGAAAAGCCGACACTAATGGTAACCGGCGGTAGTTTAGGGGCGCGCTCGATCAACCAGGCGGTCGCGGCCAGCCTCGAGGCGCTGCTGACAGAAATTCAGATCATTCACCTGACCGGAACACATACCTGGCCGGAGGTGGAGGCCGCACATGCCAGTCTGCCAGAAGCCCTGGCGAAGAATTACCGCCCGTTCCCTTACCTGCATGAGCAGATGAGGGCAGCCTTTTCTGCAGCAGACCTGGTGATCTCTCGCGCCGGGGCATCTACACTGGGAGAACTGCCCACATTTGGCGTGCCAGCCATTTTGGTGCCTTACCCGCATGCCTGGCGGTACCAGAAGGTAAATGCGGAGTATCTGGCCAAACGCGGGGCAGCTGTAATGCTGCGGGATGAGGATTTATCGGCAAAATTGGTTCCTCTTGTGCAGGAGCTAATGATCGAAAAACCGGAAAAAAGGCAGCAGATGCAGGCCGTGATGCACTCTTTGGTAGTCCCTGATGCTGCAAATAAGATTGCTCAATTCCTGCAGGAATTGGCAACATCTGCTAAGAATGAGATAGGAAGAGGCTGATATGGGCTGCGATTTTAACTGGGTCACAGCCAGATTTGGTCAAATTGTCAGTCGGTCGGACAAACCTGAAGTGCAAGGTGGTCTACTATGATCTCGATGGTATTTGTTTTCTATGTATTCGTTGGGCTGGCAGCCGCGATTGGGGCAGTGCGCGGCTGGGCTAAAGAAATTCTAGTGTTGATCAGTGCATTGCTGGCGATCTTCATCATCTTCGTGTTTGAGACCTATGTGGGTGTCTATGATGCGGTTGTCAACCCTCCAGCAAGGGTCTACGTGGTGAAACCGGAAGATACCTGTGAGGATGTGGCCAGAGAGCTGGGAACCACTGTTCCCAAAATGCTTGAGGCAAATGGCTTGGTGGTGGATGTGGAAAACTGCCAGCTGGCAGTCAATTCCCAACTAAGTTATCAGCCGTTGACCAACCGTTTTTGGGCGAGTACTACAATTATCCTATTGCTGGCATTCTTTGGTTATCAGACCCCGGCAATCAAATTATTCCAGGCAGGGGCAAGACGAGAAAAAGTGAGAGATGCCCTATTGGGCGGCGTAGTCGGCTCTGCAAATGGGTACCTGATCTTCGGTTCAATCTGGTGGTTTTTAGAAAAGGCTGGATACGAAAATTTCAGCAAGGTGATCGTTCCGCCAACAGTGGGCAGCGATCTGGCGATTATAGCTGAAAACCTGTTGGCCAAAATGCCGCCTGTATACCTATTGGATGCCCCAGTGATTTTTATCACTATTGTTTTCGCTTTCTTGTTCGTGGTCATCGTCTACGTTTAGGCTCTGAAAGGTTAGTTGGTTTGGTACACACGCATTTTATCGGGATTGGCGGCACAGGACTCTCGGCAATTGCCAAGGTTTTGCTTGAACGCGGCGAGAAAGTGAGCGGCTCAGATCTGGTTCGCTCGCCGCTGGCAGAAGCGGTCGAAGCTGCCGGGGCACGGGTATTCACCGGCCATCATCCCGAAAATGTGGCTGGTGCAGATGTTGTCGTGCGCTCGTCAGCAGTGCGGGATACCAATGTGGAGGTAGTGGCAGCCTTGCAGGCTGGAGTGCCGGTGGTGCGGCGCGAGGAATATCTGAAAGAGTTCCTGGCAGGCCAATTTGTGATCGGGGTGGCAGGAACACATGGCAAAACGACGACCACCTCGATGATCGTATGGATGCTCCACGAGTTAGGGCTTAATCCCGGTTTCATTGTCGGTGGGGAAATCAGCAATCTGGGCACGAATGCGGCAGCCGGTGGCGGCGAATTATTTGTGATCGAGGCTGATGAGTACGACCATATGTTTTGGGGTCTGACCCCCACGATTGCAGTGGTGACCAATATTGAACACGATCACCCGGACTGTTTCCCGACTGAAAGAGATTTTATGGCCGCCTTTGAAGGTTTTGTAGACCGGATCAGGCCGGACGGCTCGCTGGTGGTCTGCGTGGATGATCCCGGCGCAACCCATCTGCTGGCTTACGCCGGCAGCAAAGGACAGCACTGGCTGGCTTACAGTCTGGCAGGCCCAGATGCGGATTATACAGCCGCTAATTTGAGGGTGCAGCCCGGTTCAGGATACAGTTTTGAGGCTCGCCGGGGTAGTCAGGTGATCAGCAATGTATATCTGGATGTGCCCGGAAGGCACAATGTGCTTAATGCATTGGCCGCCTTGGTCACGGCAGACCTGCTTAACCTTGACCTGGCTAAGGCGGGTAGAGCCCTATCCACATTTAGAGGTGCAAGCCGGCGTTTTGAGCGATTGGGAGAAGCCGGTGGTGTGATTGTAGTCGACGATTACGGTCATCATCCTACCGAGATTCGGGCGACCCTAGAAGCCGCCCGATCCAGCTATCCGGCAGCCCGTATCTGGGCGGTGTGGCAGCCGCATACTTATTCCCGTACCATCAGCTGGCTTGAAGATTTTGGGGCAGCTTTCACCCAGGCGGACCAGATTGTGGTCACCGGGGTGTACGCTGCCCGGGAGAAGAAGCTGGCCGGATTTGATCTGGCAGAGGTAGCTGGGGCAATCAGGGATACCCGCGCCCGTGTGATTGAAGACCTGCAACTGGTAACAGATTTTCTACTGCGGGAACTTCAACCAGGTGATCTGGTGATCATTTTTTCTGCTGGAGATGCTACCCGGGTCAGTGAGGAAGTGTTTAATCGGCTTAAGCACCAGGAGATGCAGGGATGATACACCCCCCCATCTCTCTGGAAACCAGAAAACGGCTTGCTAGAACATTTGGCAAGCAGGCTGCATTTGACCAACCGTTGGCAAAATACACCTCCGCCCGGATCGGCGGTCCGGCAGATGTGGTGCTGACAGCCCCATCTGCGGAGAAGCTGGCAGAGATGGTCTTACTGGTTTGGGAAGAGGAGCTGCCCTATTTGTTAATCGGCGGCGGCTCGAATATGCTGGTCAGTGATCAGGGCGTACGCGGGGTGGTGATCCTAAACCGGGCGCGCCGGGTGGAATTTGATTTGCTAACCCCGTCTGTGACTGCCGATTCGGGCAGCAATTTTGGCGCAGTTGCCCGGCAGGCTGGCCGGAAAGGCTTTACCGGGATGGAATGGGCCGCCGGCATCCCTGGGACAGTGGGCGGGGCGGTAGTTGGGAATGCCGGGGCGCATGGCGGCGATACGGCCGGAAACCTGATTTTGGCAGAAGTCTTGCACCATACTAAAGGACGGCAATCGTTGACGGTGCAAGACCTGGCTTACGGTTACCGTACCAGCATCTTAAAAACAAAATCTGAATTTGCAGTAGTACTTTCTGCCACCTTTAGTTTGTCACCTGGTGAGCCAGAAGTGATCAGAGCGAGGATGGATGAATTGGTTGAATTCCGTAAGCGGACACAACCACTGGGGGCCAGCATGGGTTCGATGTTCAAAAATCCTCCGGGCGATTATGCCGGGCGATTGATCGAGGCAGCTGGGTTGAAGGGCACCCGCATTGGGGACGCTCAGATCAGCGAGATGCACGCCAATTTCTTCATCAATCACGGTGCTGCCAGCGGGGCAGATGTATTTGGGTTGATCTCAACAGCCCGTCAGAAGGTGGAAGAGAAATTCGGCGTACGGCTGGAGCTGGAAATTGAGCTGGTTGGTGAGTGGGATGAGTGAGATGAGGAGCATGAAAAACAGCAGCAAGACCAAGATTGTAGTGATCTTTGGCGGGCGATCTGGAGAGCATGCGGTTTCTCTGGAATCGGCTGGGTTTGTGCTATCTCAACTTGATCCGCAAAAATATGAGATTACCCAGGTGGGTATTACCCGTGAGGGCGAGTGGTTTACGGGTGAGGATGCGCTTGGTCGATTGAAATCCGGTGACCTTTCTGGTTTGGATAAGGCAGTAATCCTGCCCCTGCCGGGAGATGCTGGGCTGAATGTGATCTCGGAAACTGGACAATTGTCACAGGTGACAGACATCGATGTGGTTTTCCCGGTGCTGCACGGTACCTTTGGCGAGGATGGCACCCTTCAGGGGCTGTTAGAGATGGCAGACCTGGCTTACGTCGGTTCCGGGGTAACTGGGTCGGCTGCCGGGATGGACAAGATGATTTTCTTTGACCTGATGCGCGCCAACCAGATTCCTGTGGTAGATACCGTGCTGGTGCTGCGCTCTGAAATCGAAGCGGACATGCAATCTGTGATCAACCGGGTGGAGGGCTTGGGCGAGTATCCCTACTTCGTCAAACCGGCCAACCTGGGTTCATCGGTAGGCATCAGCAAGGTGAAGAATCGGTCTGATCTGTTGGAGGGGCTGATGGAAGCATCCGCCTATGACCGGCGGATGATTGTACAGAAGGGACACGTGGTGCGCGAGATCGAAGTCAGCGTGATGGGCAACGACCAACCTGTCGCCTCGGTTTGCGGTGAGGTGCTTCCGGGGGAGGAGTTTTACAGCTACGATGCCAAGTATCACGATCACAGCTCAAAGACGCTGATTCCCGCGGAGATCCCCGAAGCAGTAGCTGACCGGATCAGGAATCTGGCCGTTAAGGCTTATAAAGCCTGCGATTTGGCCGGCCTTGCACGGGTGGATTTCTTCCTGGATAAGAATAGCGGGGAGGTCTATCTGAATGAATTGAATACCATCCCTGGTTTTACCTCGATCAGCATGTTCCCAATGTTGTGGAAGGCCAGCGGGGTTGAAAATCAGGAATTGGTAGATAGGTTGGTGGCATTTGCCCAGGCGAGGAAGGCGCAGCGGGATGCCACCAAGCGAAATTTTATGAGGAACGAGTAACGAAATGACCGCTGAGCAAAGACGTTCGGAAGTTGTGAGAGCCAGACGCGGGCTGCGTAAGAACACTGCGTCGGTGTCTCGCGCCTCGCGTAAGAATACCGGACGTCCGATACCCCCGATGGTCTCGCGCACGGGGATGGTATCCGTCGCACACGAGCAGGAAAACAGGCGTAGAAAAGCCCAGGCAACCGGCCGCCGCCGGGTTGATCTGCCTATCCGGGCTGGAAATGCTGAAATCCGGCTGCCAGTAGTGACGCTACCCAGAATGGGAGGGCGAGGATTCTCACTGGTAGTGGTTTTATTATTAAGCTTTGCCTTATTTTGGATGATAAACTCCCCGGCTTATTCTGCAACCGGGGATCGAATCCAGGTAGATGGGTTAGAACGAGTGGATCGGGAATTGATCCTGGCAAAATCTGGAATTCTTAATAAACCAGTATTCTTGATTTCTCCTGAATCGCTGGTCGAATCGCTGCCCAAAGCCGTTCCCGCCCTGGACTCTGCAAAAGTTTCGGTCAAGATGAATGGCGCTGTGGTGATTAAGGCAATGGAACGCGTGCCGGTCCTGATCTGGGATCAGGATGGGCTTCCCCAGCCTTCCTGGGTGGATCTCGAAGGGCGACTGTTCCCGGCCTATGGCACTTCTGAGAATCTGGTGCATGTGAAGGCAAATGGTTATCCGCCAATTCCACGCCAGTTGTTGATTGCCAGCAGTGCGGACGAAGAGCCGGAGGAGATCAATCCGGAGGATTTGGATAAAGACAAAGGCAGGGAACAGCTTCTAGACCCTGAATTGGTCTCCAATATCCTCACATTGGCACGTTCCTTGCCCCCTGAAAGTCAACTTGTTTACGATCAGGATCACGGCTTCGGTTGGGAAGACCCCAACTATCACTGGATGGTGTTTTTCGGCAAGCAGTTGGATCAGTCAACGCTTCGAGTGAAAATTTATGAAGAAATTGCTGCTATGTTTACAGAGAAGCAGCACAAACCAGTCTTGATCAGCGTTGAGTACATTCACGCACCTTATTACCGGATGGAACCTTAGGTGAGTTATGAGCATCCATGTAGGAATTGATATCGGTACCACAAAAGTTTGCACGATTGTCGCCCGAGAAGAAGGCGATGGCCGCATGCGAATCCTGGGTGTAGGGATTGAACCCTCACAGGGTATTCGCAAGGGAACGGTAGTAGATATTGCTGCTGCTACCAAAGCAGTTGGTTTCTCGATCGAGAAGGCGGAACGCACCGCAGGTTATGAGATTAACTCCGCCAAGGTCAGCCTGGCTGGTTCGCATGTTTCTTCCATCAATAGCCGGGGTGTGGTTGGCGTTCATCACCAGGTGATTGATGAGGAGGATGTGCTCAGAGCGATGGACGCTGCCCGAGCGGTAGCGATACCGCACAACCGGGAAGTGATTGAGGTTATCCAGCGCGGCTTCACTGTAGATGGGCAGGATGGGATTCGGATGCCAATCGGGATGCATGGCTACCGGATGGAAGTAGAAGCACATATTATCACCGCTGCGGCTTCCACAGTTGATAATCTCCGCCAGGTGGTGGGGAACTCCGGCGTGCAGGTTTCTGGATTTGTGCTCAACCCGCTGGCCTCTGGGGAGGTGGTGCTCACTGATACTGAACGAGAGATGGGCGTGGTGGTGTGTGATATCGGCGGTGGCACCACAGACATGGCAATCTATATTGAAGGGGATGTCTGGCACACGATGGTATTGGGTGTGGGAGGCAATCACATTACTTCTGATATTGCCCATGGGCTGCGGCTGCCGTTTTCACGGGCAGAGGAAGTCAAGATTAACCATGGCCATGCGATGACCAACGCAGTGAGACCAGATGAAGTCTTCCCGGTTCGTACGTTTGGCGGGGAGGAACCTGTGGAGGTCAGCCGGTATGACCTCAGCCATATAATTGAGGCACGCGTGGAGGAGATTTTTGCCCTGATGATGCAGGAGATCAAACGTTCGGGCTATGATGGTTTGCTGCCAGCCGGTCTGGTGCTGACCGGCGGATCCAGCCAGTTGACCGGTATTCGTGAACTGGCCAGCCAGGTGATGGGTCTCCCATGCCGGGTAGCCCGGCCGGAGAATTTGATCGGGATGGTGGACCGGCTGCATTCCCCGTCTTTTTCTACCAGTGTTGGTCTGGTGCAGTATGCAGTTCAAATGAAGGCCGTCGATCCTTCAGCGGTGGTTATGCCGAAGTATGTGCCGGATATGAAGGGGCCATTAAATTGGGCTAAATTAAAAGAGGTGCTAAAACGGATTTTACCGTAGAATAGAAAAATAATTTGCGGTAATAGCCGATTAGACATAAAAAATTGTGTATATGTAAGGAAGTCAGTATTTTTGGAGGTACGCGATGAAAACAATGAACAATGCAGAATCATTTGCCCGCATTAAAGTTGTGGGCGTAGGGGGCGGCGGCTGCAACGCGGTTGGAAGAATGATCCGTGAGGGTCTTCAAGGCGTTGAGTTTGTCGCTATAAATACAGATGCTCAGGCGCTGATGCAGTCTGAGGCCCAAATCCGGGTGAGGATTGGCGATAAGCTGACCCGCGGCTTAGGCGCAGGCGGCAACCCTGAAAATGGTCGTAAGGCGGCTGAGGAATCTGCCCAGGAATTATATGAAGTCATGAAGGGCACGGACATGGTCTTTGTGACTGCCGGGATTGGCGGAGGCACCGGTACCGGCGCTGCCCCCGTGGTTGCCCAGATTGCCAAGGAAGTCGGGGCGCTGACGATCGGTGTGGTTACCCGCCCGTTCACCTTTGAGGGGGGGCGCCGCATGCAGACCGCTGAGACTGGGATTGCCAAACTGAAAGAGCATGTAGATACCCTGATCGTGATCCCCAATGACCGCTTGCTCCAGATCGTGGATAAACGTTCCAGCCTGAACGAAGCCTTTTTGATGGCGGATGATGTGCTACGCCAGGGCATTCAGGGTATTTCCGAACTGATCACCATCCCCGGGTTGATCAACCTGGACTTTGCCGACGTGAAGACGATCATGTCTGAGGGCGGTGCCGCGTTGATGGCTGTCGGCCATGGTTCAGGTGAGGATCGCGCTCGGGTGGCAGCCGAAATGGCGATCACTAGCAACCTGTTGGATATCACCATTGACGGCGCCCGCGGGATTCTCTTCAATGTGACCGGCGGCCCAGACCTGGCCTTGTTTGAGGTCAACACAGCGGCTGCGATCATCAAGGAAACTGCCCATCCGGATGTAAACCTGATCTTTGGCGCAGTCATCGACCCGGATATGGGTGATGAGATCCGCGTGACTGTGATCGCCACCGGATTTGATCGGGCAGCCATGCCGCGGCGAGTTGTCCCAAGACAACAGCGGACAGCGGCTGCTCCTGCCGGGCAGCAGATGGTAGTTCCCAAACAGATGGAAGGGCAGCGCCCGACACAGGTGCGCCAACCGCTGGAACTGGAACCAGCTGCATTCAATCGTGAAGACCTGGATATCCCCACCTTTTTACGCAAGCGCGTAGATAAGTAGGAGTTTTAGCCAGAATCTGATCAACAGCTCGACTGGGCATGTTTGTGCTGGGTCTTGGCTGCTGGAACTTAATTGAATAGAAGATGAACTGGTCCCTCCACCAGGTAATCTGACCCTCCTTACTTAGCCCTTCTCCCCAAGCCTGTCTGTGGGGAGAAGGGTGTTTTTGGCAGCAGTCAGCTGGCAGCAAACAGTTTGAAAACTGTCTGTAAATTTTAGAAGTTCACTGGGGGGTCATTCAATTGAGCGGCGAGCTGCCAGGGTTTCCTTGACTTGTTTGAGTCTCTCACCATACAGCGGGTAGAAGAAGAGGGAAATAATTGCCAGGATGGAGCTGACCACCACAGGCGCGGTGAGGAAGACGCGGAAGCCGGCGCCTACGGTTTCCGGTTGGACTTCCAGCGCGGAGTTGTATCCATATGCGGGGGCAATCCATCCGAACCACAGGGCGACAATCGACCCGCTTAATTTCATGATGAACTTGCTCATGCCGAAGTACATGCCCTCCCTCCGCTGCCCGGTGACCACCTCATCCTCGTCTATCACATCGGCAACGATCACGTCTCCCATTAGGATCAGTCCCGCTAAACCCAATCCCAATCCAGCCGCCGCGATGGCTGCTGTCACCGTGCTGCGGACAAAGCCCATCGGGATGATAGAAATGCCCATCACTGCATTGGCAATCATCAGGGTGGTGCGGGCTTCAAAGCGGCTGGATATCACCCGGCGCCACAATTCCAGGGACAATGCAGAAACAATGAATGCTACCCCGAGAATCACTGAACCGAATCCTTCATCCGCCTCCAGGCTGTATTTGACATAAAATAATACACCGGTGGTGAGCGTACCGGTGCCAACAAAACGGAATGTTTGTGAAATCACCAGGCTGACAAAGCTCCGGTTGATGAAGGTGTACTTCAAGGCATCGAAGAAAGGGATGCTCTCAGCTTTCACTGAGCTTTCCCGTTCGAACATTCCCGGGAGTCCGATATAGTAGGTAATGATGGTGATCACGGCGAAAATCGCAGCTGTGGGTACCCATCCGATTGTATCGGTGAGGATTGGGGTGCCAGCCATGCCGATGAACAAGCCCACCACCTGGATGATATTCATACTCACCGCCACCTTGGTGCGATCCTCGTAGGTATTGAACATTTCGGGGAGCAGGGCGTAATAGGCGGTGGTGGTCATGGTTCCCAGCCCTTCCCAGATAAACGGTACGAAGATCATCCACAGCGCCAAGGCTGTAGGTTGCTCAACCCCATCGAATGGGGCAAGCCAGATGAAGATCAGGGCCAGGGCAAAAGGAACCGCACCGAATTTGATGTATGGGATACGCCGTCCCCAACGAGTTTTAGTGCGGTCAGAGATATAACCCATGATGGGATTGTTGACCGCATCCCAGATTGAATAAGCAAACATCACACTGGAGGCAATTGCCACGGGCAGCCGTTTAATATCGGTGAAGAAAAACAGGATAAAACCGACCATCTGGGCCGGAATGACATGAGCGATATTGGCAATGCTGTACAGCCAGCGCTGCCTGGGAGTGGGGGAAACATTTTTAGAAACCATCGTAGCGGACATTTTCTCTCCTCCTCTAGTTTACGTGCATTAGTTCTAACAGAGTGCGGTAACCAATCACATGAAGCCCGCTGTTTGTCACAAAATTGCTCAGGTCTTCACTTCGAAATGCTTCAAAGTCCGCTACGCGGTAAGGCCAATCTGGAGTGATGGCGCATAGTTCGGGGGTATGTTTAGATGGATGAATGATGAAGTGGGTGATCCCTGGACCAAGCTCACCCAGAACATGCTTTGCGTATTCCACCCGTTCTGCAGGTGTATCCACACGGTTCAATTCAAGTCCTGCGATCCGATCCAAAAGAGGGACTCCCTGTTCTTCCAGAGATGCGACCATCTGGACAGCCATGGCCGCCAGTTCTGGAGACATATCCATCTCCAGCCATTCTTCCTTGGTAAGTCGCATGATCATCGGCGGCAGTTTGTATTGGATCGCCATTTGGAGGTAAGCCGGGATGTACTTGGGTGAGGCGATTGATCCCATGTGAGTGTCGATATGGGTAGGTTTGATTCCATTTGCGATCGCGCGGTCGATTTGGGCCTGAATCTCGATCTGGACGGCCTCTGCCTCTCCATGCTCCTGGGCTTGTTCAGTAGAGTGGAAGAAAAAACCCTGCTCATCCACCATCCCTGATTTTGGGTCTCGGGTAGAAATCGGGCTCCAGCGATAGGTTTCCCACTCGCTGGTCAGGGTCAGATGGACGCCCATATCAATTTCCGGGTTTTCCTGGCAGAGTTTGGCGGCTTCCAAAAACCATGAGCAGGGCACCATGGTTGCCCCAGAAGAGATCAGGCCAAATTCCCAAAGTTCTGCAAACGCAGCCACGCTGGCCTGGCACATGCCAATATCATCGGTGTGAATGATCACCAGGCGGTCGTCGTCACTTAATCCAAGTTTTTGCATTACTGGGTTTGGCTTCATATAGTCCTCCTCGTAGTGGTCGAATGAACTTGAGCAAAGCTAGATCGGATTAATTTCCATTGTATCTATGATAGAGCTGCAAATGCAGGCATTATCAATTCCCATTGGGTTAATTCCAAAATTGAGGTAAATATTCCCGGTAGGTGAGCAGATAATCCTCCAGGATTTGTTTGGCGATATTGAGATCGGTAATCACCGGGTCAAGCAGCAAGGCTTGGAGGGCCAATTGACGGTCGCCGAGGACAGCTGCATCTACAGAGAGCTGGCTGACAGTGATCTCCCGGCGGAGCAATTCTGCAATCCCCTCAGGCAGGTTGCCGACTGCCACGGGCTGTACACCCATCCCAGAAAGCAGCGCGGGGGTTTCAACAATGGCGTTGAGCGGCAAATTGTTGATCTGCCCGATATTGGGGAGATTGACTGCAAGATGATACTCGTTAAACGAGAGGGAGAGCGCTTCGATGACTTCAACTGCGCCTTCACTGGTGGTGTCCTTCAGGGTATCAATATCTTCCTCCCCAGTCACCAGCCGGTCAATGCGTTGGTGCCCCTCCTCTCGCTGCTGGGCAGCGCCTTCCCAATCATAAAGGCTGAGATCGAATTTCTCCCAGGGTGTGGTCTGCGGATCGGAACACCACGGCAGGTACTCATCTAGGTGTTCATCCCCTGGGACGGGCATCAAGCCAAATGCCTCATAAACCTGGCGGGTAAGCGGTTCGACAGCTGGGTTGACGCGTTTCCAGGCCTTATGCAGGTCGGGGTAAAGGTCTTCCCCAGTTAACCGGCTGCGGATATCGACAATCCAGGTGAAATGGTTCAAGCCAGCCGCTTTGATATCCACTTTTTCGACGGTTTGCTGTGCAATGTAATGCACAAGGGGTGAGTATTTTGGGTCTGCGTGGGTGCTGAAGGGGGCATCTGGGACATTGATGCCCAGTTCGTCTGCCAGCACATAGCCCACCATCCCATACCCGGCGTAGATCTGGTGGCACAGACCGACCACCTTGATGCTGGTGTAGCGGTTGATCGCATCACAGATGCGAACCATCGGGTTGGTGAAGTTAATATACCAGGCGTTGGGGCAGGCCTGTTGCATATCGCCGGCGATTTCAAGGATGGGGTTGATGTTGCGGGCAGTGTGGGCAAACCCGCCCGGGCCGCCATTCTCAGCGTAGGGCTGGCGGACACCGTATTTCAGCGGGATTTCAAAGTCCTGGCGCCACAATTTTTCTCTGGGTGGAACCTCGACCGCCGAGACGACGAAATCGGCTCCGGAGAGTGCTTCCTGATGGTGAAGGTGGGAGGTGATCTGCATCCCAGCATCCCAAACCTGGTTGATTTTATCTGCCAGGCGGGTCATGCGTTCCAAGTTTTGGGCGTTGAGATCAACGAGGGCAATCTGACTGCCGCGCAGCTTTGGGCTTCTTAGCAAAGAACCGAGCGTGTTCAAACCAAAAATGGCACTTCCTGCACCGATGATGACTATCTTTGTCATAAAGAATTCCTTCCCAGGAGTGATGTGCACCAACGTCATGAAACGTATGGCAAGGATGGTTGTAATTTGAGTATATCATTTAAGAATCCTTGCAGGAAATGGTCTGTGGAAAGTTCGAGTAGAATTAATCAAAGGATCGCAAGATGGGGAAGGTATTTAGAATTTCATTTGCAAGTGGAAAGGACAGTAACAATGGCGTATGATGAACACCTGGCAGAACGGATCGATGCACTCTTGGAAAAATTAAACCCGCCAAAACTGGTGGATAAGAAGATGTTCGGTGGGATCGGGTTTCTGGTGCAGGGCAATATGGCCTGCGGAGTTTTGGGGCAGGATCTGATTGTGCGGGTGGGGAAGGAATCTTATGCGGAGATGATTGCTATGCCAGAGACAAAACCCTTCAATACCACTGGCCGGCCAATGACTGGTTGGGTAGTGGTACTGGATGAATTCTTGCAGAATGAAGAAACACTGATTGCCTGGATTCGCAAAGGAGTGGACTTTGCACTGTCCCTGCCGCCGAAATAGCCACTCAGGACAGTAAATTTAAGAGGTTATCCCGATCATCAAAGTGGGAGAGGAAATCTGGCAGCTCCCGGGAGCTTTCATAACGAGCGGTGACCAGGTTAAAGAGTTGGCTGACCTTTCCCTCTGGCGGATAGTCTGCGTGCATGTGGAGTGGGTAGTTGTAGCTCTCCGGAAGGGAGATGGTCTGACCGGGTGATAGCTGGTGTAGGATTACCCCAGCGAGCACAGCTTGGTGCATGAAGATGGCGTAGCGTTGGTTTTGGTAGAAAGGGGTGAAATCCGGGTGCTTGTAGCTGCGCTCAAAAACCTCGGCCCACTTTTGCAGGGTGCCAAATTCTGGACGGACAGCCAGGATACCGGCGTTGAAATAGGGGCGCACCTCTTCCCGATAACAGCTGACCATCTTGAACAGGCGATCTTCCGGGGTCTGGGTATGGGAATAGATCTTCTGCCAGAATTCATCAATTGGCTGGTTGAAGCTGGATCCGATGTTTTGATGATGTACCGGACGATAGGCGAGAACTTTATCCGCTGGGAGGATAAAGTCCGCTGGCGGGTTGAGGATCAAGGTGTCAGGCAGCAGCCAGATGAGTACATCACACTGTTTTGTGTGCAGCGATTCTGCGGCGGCTGCAGCGTATGGGATGATTCCGAGGGGAAATCTAGTCGCGGCATCTGGGAGGTAGAAACCCACAGACTGGATGGATAACTGATCAAAATCTGCCTGTGTATGCGGTGCAAAGGGCTGCTCCTGAGGTGCGAGGATTGTGATTGGGTTTTTAGCAAAATCGCCGCCAAATGTCCGTAAAGTTTTAGCGAGCAGGACAGCTTCACTGATCCAAAAGCGGCTGGCGGCCAGGGTGGCAAAGTGGATGTTCATTTTTTTCCTCCGACTAATCCCGTGTTCGGTAATCGGGCAGCTGGGTATCAGGGTTATATTTATGCTCTAAGATTCCATTCTGGATTGGAGAATTTCTCTGTAAGGAGGACTTCGGCGCGGGCGACTTCTGTTGAGGTGAGTTCTCCTGGTATAAGATCAAGGTTGAGTACAGTTTCAAAAGCGTTGATAATTGCAGCTGCAGCCTGCTCCCAGGTGATCTCTGTTCCCAGGCTGGTGTGGATAGTGGTAGCCCGTTCGAGCAGGCGTTCACCGGCGGCCTGGCGGCTGGTTGCGTCTGGAAAGTTTAGCACCTGGGTGATGCGGGTAAGGTTGCCGGTGAGGGGCAGAGTGCCGTGCTGTAGCACGCCGTTTTTACGGCGGGACTGGGCGCTTCCGACTAGCTTTTTGCTGTTGATGGTGATCTCGTAGTTGGAGGGAGTTTCAAAGCAGATTGGTTCAGGCGGTCTGCCGGGGGTTTCTTTTTCCTTGGGAAGCGCCTGCACCCCTAATCCAATCTGCTGTAAAGCAGCCAGGATGGCGGATGAGAGCCGCTGATAGCTGGAGAGGATATCCCCGGCCAGCACCGGATCGGTATCCGGCCCGCAGACGGAGTACGTCAGTTCATCGGTATGCAGAATCGCGCGCCCACCGGTGGGACGGCGCACCAGATCCCAGCCGAAAGTTTCTAATGCCGGGAGATTCACATCACTGACGGGTTGGGCATACCCCAGTGAGAGGCAGGGCGGATCCCAGGCATAGAGGCGCAGGGTAGGGGGGTTGTGCCCTCGGATGGTCGATTCGAGGATAGCTTCATCCACGGCCATGTTCCAGGGACCTCGACCCGGTTTGGATTTGATCAACCGCCAGATGGCGGGTTTGCTGGGTGTCATTGGTTACTCCAAGATTTCAGCAAGCTTTCCAGCGGCGGCATTGATTTCAGCCTCTCTGAAAGGCACCAGCGGCGGTTTGAGCGGCCAGCGGGGGAAGCCAAATAACTCAGATAGCAGTCCTTTCAGGGCTGCCGGGAAAGGCATCAGGGTTTCAAGTACATCACGGGCTGCATTGACAATTGCCTGGGTTGCACTTGTATTTTCTCTGATATGGAAGTCATCATAGACCTTTCGCAATTGGGGGGAGATCAGATTGGCGGCTGCCGTAATGCATCCGCTAGACCCGGCCTGGAGACCAGCGGTCATCAGGCGGTCATTGCCGATCAGGATAGACTGTTCCGGCAGAGCTCTGACAGCGTTTTGAGTATGGTTGAGGTCTCCGGAAGAGTCTTTGATGCCGCCAAATCGGACAGGGTATTTGTCAGCCAGCTGGGTGAGCAATGATTGGCTCAACGGGACGCCCGAGATTTGGGGGAAATGATACCCCAGCAGGCATCCATCCGAAGGGACACTGGAATCGATCACCAGGCTGAACCATGCAAACAGACCTTCCTCAGTGACAGTACGGAAATAGTAGGGCGGCAAGGTCACGACGCCATCAAAACCGATGTCGAAGGCAGTTTTGTTCAACTGGATGGTGGCATCCAGACTTGGGGTGCCAGTCCCGGCAAGGAGTTTGAAGTCTGGCCAGCTGGTCTTGATCTCTGCCCCGGCTGTAAAGATTGCCTCCCGTTCCTGTTGGCTGAAGCTGGGGCCTTCTCCTGTCGTACCCAGCAGCAGAGCCCCGTGCGCGCCGCGTTTGGCATAGAAATCCAGCAATGGGGGGATGGCTGCTAGGTCTGGGCAAAGGTCTGCCTTCAGCGGAGTGACTGCGGCGACAAAGACGCCTTTCATTTGTGGGGGTTGGGTCATATCAAAGTGTCCTCAAGTTAAAGATTCTGGATACCGTGCCAGGTATGCAGAGTGATAAAGATTACTGATATCCCAGCGTACAGCCATGAATTCCCAATCACTGCAATGCCAATCAATGAGATCAGTGGTGTCAGGCGCGGGGTGAGTAAACCAAGCTTGCTGTTGCTCCAGGCAAATTGGGGTGCGGCGAGATGGGGAATCCAGGAACCAAAGTAGATCAGCGTCCCGACGGTAAATATAAGCAAACCGATCTTTTTCTGCGGGTTCTTTAATTGGAGTGGAATGAGCAATGGGAGCCCGAAGACGGCAATCCGGGTGAGATTTTCCGCAATCAACAGCCATTGGTGTGAATTAGCATCAGATAGAAGTTTCTCGTTTACAATCCTAAGCCCAAGGATGATGTTCCAGATTAGGAGTGGAATCATTAGCCATAAACAGTTGAGTAATTGGATTTTCAGTTTCATGATTTTAAAGAGATTGCTCTGTGGTTGTCATGGAGTGGCATGGTTTCCGCTGTTGTTTGGCAGTATAATGTCTTTCATTATAATCAAGGTCTTGATGGAATGACAATCACTTTCTAGAGGAGTAACATCGAATACATGAGCGTTCCGTACTGGGTGCAAGATGCCATTTTTTATCAGATTTTTCCCGACCGGTTTTTCCGGGCGGAAGGGGAACTAACACTAGACCGTTTTCAACCATGGGGGTCAAAACCAACGAGAAGAGGCTTCCAGGGAGGAAACCTGCGGGGGATCATTGAGAAATTTGATTATTTGCTGGACCTGGGAATCAACGCTCTTTATCTCAACCCAATTTTTTCCTCGTCTGCCAACCACCGCTACCATACCAATGACTACTACCAGATCGACCGCTCGCTGGGCACAATGGATGACTTCAGCGCGCTGCTTGATGTGGCCCACAGCAATGGGGTGCGGGTGATCCTGGATGGCGTTTTCAACCACACCGGGCGCGGTTTTTTCGCTTTTGAGGATGTACTGGATAACGGTGAGGACTCCCGCTACCGGGATTGGTACTACATTCACAGCTTCCCGGTGGATGCGTTTGGGGGCGGGAAATCGACAACCTATGAAGCCTGGTGGGATATTAAGGACCTGCCCAAGTTGAATGCTGGCAACCCGGATGTGCGCAGGTATCTTATAGAAGTTTCCCGCTATTGGATCGAGCAGGGGATTGACGGCTGGCGTTTGGATGTGCCCAATGAGATCGATGATGATGAGTTCTGGTCGGAATGGCGTTCAGTGGTGAAAGCAGCCAATCCGGATGCCTACACCGTTGGCGAGATCTGGGATGGCGATCCCCGCTGGGTAGGGAATAGTCACTTTGATGGTTTAATGCACTACACCCTGCGCAATGCGATCCTGGATTTGCTGGAGAAAAAGATCAAACTGGCTGATTTTGTGAAAAAGATGGAGGGCTTTCTAACGGAGTACCAACAGGAGAATGTATATGCCATGTACCTCGCAATGGGATCACACGATACCCGCCGTTTGATTACCAAGATGGGTGGTGATTTGAATAAGGTGCGGCTGGCGTTCCTGCTCCAGTTTGCCAATCCTGGCGCACCGGCGATCTACTACGGTGATGAGATTGGCCTGCCAGGAGAGGGAGACCCGGATAACCGCCGGGTTTTCCCCTGGGATGAATCTACCTGGAACCATGATCTGCGAAAGTATGTCCAGAAGCTGATTGCCAGACGAAAGCGACATGCTGCCCTACGGCGCGGAGATCTAAAGCACATCCACCTGAGTAAAACCAATGGGTGGTACGCCTTCAGCCGGGTGTTGGGAGAGGACAAGGTGGTTGCGGCGATCAATCCGGGCAATGAGACGCGTAAGTTGGAAATTCCGATGCAGGAGTTAGAACTGCCGGATGGCAGCTTGTTTGAAGATGTGATAACTGGCGGGCGATACCGCCTGACAGATCAAGTTGTCCAGGTGACGCTTGGTCCCTGGAGCGGTGTGATGCTGGCTACAATAGGAGAGGGTTAAAATGAACCAGTGCGTGTTATGTGGGAAGTCCAGCGATGAAATCCCTTTGATTCCATTTGAATACAAAGGCAATCAGCACTATGTATGCACTGCTCATCTGCCTGCTTTACTGCACAAACCGGAGATTTTCGCAGATAAACTGGCCGGTGCAGGTGAGGACTGGGTAGGAGAGCATGATCACGAATAGCAGTCAGAACGAAATTTGCAGTAGCTGAAAAGCAGTAAATGACAACTGCCCGCTATTTACTTTACAAAAATTCCTATATGGGTGGCGACGGGGCGTTGATTGCCAGGGATGCCTTGATGGATGGGGGAGTTGAGCACAATTGGGGCACTGTCCCTGCGGTTCAGCACCAGAGTGGACGACCCACCCCCGTCCAGTTCAAGAGCTTTGTCTGCCCCATGGTCAATTAATATTTGCGCCAATTCTTGAAGCGTAGCACCCTTGCTGTATCCAGATTGGCGTCCGTCCACGACAACCAGGATCAATTGCTGCCCGGTATTATCTACCCCTGCAGCGCTGCGGGGATCCACTGAGAAATTGTTTAGGCCGGGTTCCACCTGCCCGTCATTGACCAGCATCCGGGTTCCGGAGATGGCGTAGGTGGCATTACCAAGGATATAGCTGATATCCACCGGACGCTTTCCATTGAACATCAGCATGGGCGCTTTTTGTTCCTCATTCACCAAGAAGCTGAAGTTTTGAGATACTACCGGCCCGATGGGGGCGACCTTGTCACCGCTGTGGGGAAAGTAAATTAGCTTGTAGTCAAACCAGGGTGTGAATCCGCTCCCGTTGATGGCGATTTGAACATTGTTCTGTTGGGCAAATTCGGTGGTGGTTCTGGCGTTGTAAGGCTGCCCTCCGTCTGGACGGTCAGGCGGGGTTACGAGAGGTTGGATGTTGCCCTTCGCCATATTGATCTTGACGATATGAACCACCATTCTACGCGGACTGGTGCGGACCTCTTTGATGTATGTTACCCCCGGATAGAGCTGTTCTGTGCTGGATTGGGGTTGGGCATCTCCACCGGTCATGGTGGCGCAGGCAAAACTAATCAGGATCAGGGTGGAGATTACCAACAGAACTCGGGGTATCTTTGTAAATGGCTGCATGATGGTCTCTATTGTAGCAAAATTATTTATACGTTTCGACTACGATAGCTATACAGCTTACCACTGATTTTTGTTAGGGACCTATCTCTTCCCACAATCCGATAACACCATCTGGTCCCTTGCCAACCAGCCAAAGCTTTCCGTTAGGGTCAATCTCTGCAGTGAGGGGATAAATATCTGATACTAAAACCGGTTGACCATCGGTGATTAGATAAACCCCATACATATCAAGCACCCAGATGCTGCCATGTGGGGAGAAATACACTTCCTGGGGTAGATAAGCAATTTCACCGATCGGCTGCCATTCGTCATTCAGCCAGGCGTTCAACTGGAAATCATAACAGCTTGCCCCCCCACACAAATCATACACAATCCACGGCTCGCCAGTTGGAGAAACATTGATCTTATAGGCATATGCTCTCGGTTTATCTTCGGTGGGAGACAAAAAGGATTGAGACTGCCATTCCCCAGTGGCTGGGTTCATTTTCCATAATATCTGGTCTACTCCAAGCCAAATGGCGCCGGTCTGATCCTGATGAACTGAGTGAACGCATCCGTTATCTGCAATAGTGCCGGCACCATACCAGCTTGCGCCATCCCACCAACGGGCGCCGCCTCCCCCCATCGGACCCGGTCCGATTTCCTCGCAGGAGGCAAGCCAGAGGTTTTTTGTCTGATTGAAAGCGAAGATTTTTATTGGGCTGGGAGGGATTTCTTCAGGGGTGTCCATGCCCAGTTGATCACGTGTCCAGATGGCCCATTGTTGACCATCAAACCGCCGTACATCGAATTGGGTCGCCAGCCACAAATTTCCCTCCCAATCCGTTGTGACGCCCGTTCCTTGCAATATTACTGGTTCCTCGATCGGAAGCCAATTTTCCTGCAGGACCTGATTGTTCCAATCAGTATCCATGCGGTGGATCATACCATCATTCTGGTTGATCAAGTAGGCAAGACCATCCTCATCAAAGCCAATCAGCAGGTATTCTTCACCAATTTCTCTAGTCCGGATGGTTTCAGACAGGATTTGGATCTGTCCGTACAAACCTTCTACAGTGGTGATATTTGTTTCGTAGTTGTGCGATATGACCGCCTTAGGATAAATAGATTGCCCAAAAATTACAGGATCGAGATCCCTGGTGCGTTGAAACGGTCCACTGGTTATCACCTCAGGATTCCTCTCTTCGGGGGTGGGTGTTTGTTCCTGATTCGGAGGTGTTGCTGATGGTACTGCAGTGTCTGTGATGATGAAAGGGGTGGCAGAGGGATCACTAGATGTTGAGCGAAGGTCAGGATTAGTGAGAGTGTTGCAGGAAAAAAGCATCAAGACTGCCACCAGGAGAACCAAATATACTCTGAACTTATCCATCCTATCTCCTCCTTTAGCCATCAAACTTACGGGCGTGCCAGCTGTTGTTATCCCTGTGAGGTTGGTACTGGCTGTTTCAGCTAGTTTTAAGAATCAGTTCAGGAACACAGACCAATTACATAGATTATAGCGTTGTTGGCTCTTCCTCGTTTACACGCATAGCGTTGAAGGAGGCAATGGCAACTTCAAGGATTTCAAGGTCTGGTTCATTGGTGGTCAGACGCTGGAGAGCCAGATTGGGCTTGATGATCGCCTGGACAAAGGGCGATTCAAGGTTGTTAGCTGTCCAGCGGATATACTCATAAGAAATGCTCGCCAGCACTGGTATCAATACCACCCGGCTGAGCAGCTTCAGCCAAATCGATTCGATCGGTCCGATCAGGGTAAAGAGCAGCACCGAGAAGACGACCAAAGTCAGCAAGAAGGCGGTACCGCAGCGAGGATGTTCAAGTGAATAGGTTGAGACGGTCTCGGGGGTCAGTTCGGCGCCATCCTCAAAGGCATTAATCGTTTTGTGCTCGGCGCCATGATACTGGAAAACCCGGTAAATATCCTTCATCCTCCTGATGAGCAGCAGATAACCAACCAAAATTAGAATCCGGATAATGCCCTCGATCAGATTGGTGACCCAGGGACTGTTGATTGTCAGCCAGTCACCAAGCAGGTGCCCCACGGTAGCGGGGGCGAGGAAAAACAAAGCGATTGAGAATGTGAGCGAGACAGCCAGTGTGAGATACAGCAACGGGCCTTCAATCTGTTCTTCTTCCTCTCCTTGCTGATTGGCGGAGATGGTCAGGGCGCGCATGCCCAGTACAAGAGCGTCCCAAAGCACGACAAGCCCGCGCAGCAAAGGAAGTTTAGATATTTTACTGGAATAGATTTTCCCCAGTTTTTCAGTGTGGATCACAATCTGGTTATCTGGGGCGCGCATCGCAATTGCCACCGATTTTGCCCCGCGCATCATCACACCTTCAATTACGGCTTGTCCTCCATAAGACGGCAGCTTTGTTTCGCTCATGGTTTATCCGCCAAAATTGTAAAAGAAGTGGATCAGCGCATCGATTCCCATAAACCAGGGAGCCAAGGTCAGTTTTTCATTGGGGGCGTGCAGGTTGTCATCGGGCAGGCCGAAACCGGTGAGCACTGAGGGGGATCCGAGGATGGTCTGAATCTGTGCAACTACCGGGATGCTGCCGCCGACGCGATAGTACATCGGCTTTTTACCCCAGACAGTTTCCAGGGCAGCAGCCAAAGCTTTGACGCCATCTGAGTCCAGCGGGGTGATGGAAGGTGGGCCGCCAGCGTGGGTGATGACCTCCCAGGTGACCCCAGGGCGGGCATTATCTTCCAGATACTGGCGGAGCTGTTTCTCGACTTCATCAGGGCGCTGGTTGGCAACCAGCCGCATAGAAATCTTTGCCATGGCTTTTGCCGGTAGAACAGTTTTGCTGCCCTCTCCGGTGAAGCCCGAAAGGAAGCCGTTCACATCCAGAGTCGGACGGGCGCCAACCCTCTCGACCGGGGAAAAGCCTTTTTCGCCATGGAGCTGGGGTGCGCCGGTGAGGTAGTAAAAGTAGTCATCGTCCATCGGCAATCGGGCCAGTTCAGCCCGTTCGTCTTCACTCATCTCAAGCACACTGTCGTAGAACCCGGGGAGGGTGATGCGGCCGTTTTGATCATGCATGCCGCCGATCAGGCGGGCTAATTCATTGGCAGGGTTGAGCACTGCCCCGCCAAACATGCCGGAGTGCAGGTCTCCGGAAGGCCCTTGCATCCTGATCTCGAAGTAAGCCAGACCGCGCAGTGCATAGGGAATGGTGGGAATGTCGGCGCCCAGCATCCCGGCATCGGGGTTGAGTGCCAGGTCGCATTCGAGCAAATCCGCGTTTTTTGCGATGAAATCATCCAGACTGGGTGAGCCGATCTCCTCCTCACCTTCAATCATGAATTTAATATTTACGGGCAGTTCATCTTGCTGGAGTATGGCCTCAACCGCAAAAATGCCTGCCAAGGTTTGGCCTTTCATGTCTGATGCGCCGCGGGCATAGAGATTGCCATCCTTGAGGGTCGGTTCAAAAGGAGGTGTGTTCCAGAGTTCCAGCGGATCGGCAGGCTGCACATCATAATGACCGTAGACCAGGATTGTGGGTGCCTTGTCTCCGGCATGTAGATAGTCGCCATACACGACTGGATGCTTGGCCGTCGGCATGATTTTGACATTCTCGATGCCGATGTTGGTTAACTTCTCTGCGATCCATTCAGCAGCTCGCAGCATGTCGGGCTTGGCGTCAGGTTCAGTGGATATTGAGGGAATTTCGCATAAAGCGATAAGTTGTTTTAAAAATGGTTCATGGCTCTTTTGGGCATATTCGAGCGCAAGTTGTCTTTGGTTGGTCATCAGTATTATCCTTGTATAGTAGGGTCTGGATATTATATCATCCAGTTCACAGGATGAGATTAATCAAAGAGAAAGTTAATGCGGTCAGGCAGCGGTTTGATACGATGAAAAAATCTGGTTTTTGCAAAAGCGGCGCGAACCGGTATTAAAATTGAATTATGTGTATAATTTGATAAGTCGTGATAAAATTCACAATCATGTGATGAATGTCACAAATTGATCGGGTCAATTGCCCCTATTTTCAAAAAGTAAACTCGCTTTAATAGAGTAGGAGCAACCCAACTATTGGAGGTTACTGTCAATGGATCAAGAAAAAGAATTGATCGAATGTTTGCAGGCGATACCCTGGTTCCAATCAATTTCGGAGAAGCATTTTTCAATGATCGCTTCGGTTGCCAAGATTGTAACTATTGATCGGGGCGAGTGGCTGTTTAAGCAGGGCGATAAGCAGGAAAGCCTGTATGTTGTGATCGAAGGGCGGGTCTCAGTGGAACTATACAGTTCCGTGCGCGGTTATCTGCGGGTTTTCACAGCCGAGCCAATGGATGTGGTTGGCTTTTCGAGCGTGACCCCAGTGGTACGGCAACGGACTGCTTCTGCCAGAGCGGTTTTAGACAGCCGTCTGCTTGCGCTGGATTCTGCCGGTTTGAATCGTCTTTGCGAACAGGATCACGAGCTTGGGTATATTGTCATGCGCCGGTTAGCGAATGTGGCTGCCAGCCGGGTGATGATCTGCCGTTTGCAACTGGTCGATCTGTTTGCCCATCCAACAGGAGAAGATGAGAATGCCTGATATGAAGCTGACTTTGAACAATGAGGTTGTCATCCAAAAATCTGAATTGGATGCTCTGCTGGCTGCAGTGCGCCAGCAAGGCTACCAGACGGTTGGGCCGGTGATCAAACATGAAGTATTGCAATACGGACCAATTGAAGGTATTTCGGATCTCCCTCAGGGGTACACCAGTGTACAAGATGCTGGCAGCTACCGGATAAAGAATACCGGACACAGCCGGTATTTCGATATTACACCAGGCGCGCGAACCTGGAAAGAATATATCTACCCACCGCGGAAACGCCTGTTTACCCTGTCGAAAGAGAATCGTCATTGGGAAAGGGTCAAGATCGAGGAAGAGATACCGAAGTATGCGCTTGTCGGAGTTCGACCTTGTGAACTACAGGCAATTGGGGTGTTGGATGCGGTATTGGTGAGGAAAGATTTCACTGATCCCGATTACTTTGCCCGGCGCAGCAGATTATTCATATTGGCGGTGGACTGTCTTCACCCCGGAGACACCTGTTTCTGTGCTTCGATGGGCAGTGGTCCAGAAGCCGGGGAAGGGTATGACCTGAAGTTAACCGAGCTGGATGACTGCTTCTTGATCCGGATAGGGTCCGATATTGGACTGGCGGTGATGCAGGAACTGAACTGGGAACCAGCCACAGCTTTTTGCCAGCAAGCCGCACAACGCGGGTTGGAACATGCTGCCCGTTCAATGGGCAGGCATATCCGGGATATTGAGTCAGTCCCTGATGCGATCTTAGACAACCTGGAACACCCGCACTGGATAGAGGTCTCGGCACGCTGTATGAGCTGCGGCAACTGCACGTTTGTCTGCCCCACCTGCTTCTGCTGGGATGCGGTCGATGAGGTCAGCGTCACGATAAAAGAGACTTCCCGTTACCGGGTGTGGGATTCTTGCTTCAACCTAGCGTATTCAGCGCAAGCAGGTGGGAATACACGCCCGTCTACAAAGTCACGCTACCGCCAGTGGTTGAGTCACAAGTTCGGCAACTGGCAAAAACAATTCAATGTTCTCGGCTGTGTGGGGTGCGGACGCTGCATCACTTGGTGTCCCGCAGGGATTGATGTCACTGAAGAGGTCAAGGTATTCCAGGAGGTGTCCTCATGAGACCAGAAGTACCCGTTGCAGCAATTGCACACCAGGCTGACAAATTGCTTTCCCCGGATTGGGCCAAAGTAGTAGAGATCACCCCTGAAGCGGAAGGGATTGCGACATATTGGCTGGAACTGGAGGATGAGAGCCTTCGCCAGCGCTACCGCTTTGCACATGGCCAGTTTAATATGCTCTATATCCCCGGCTATGGCGAAGCGGCAATTTCGATCAGCTCAGACCCAGAAAAACCGGATCGGATCGGCCACACGATCCGCTTTGTGGGCAATGTTACCCGGGCAGTCAGCCGGTTGAAAGTCGCGGATCAGGTAGGACTGCGCGGTCCATTTGGCACTGCCTGGCCGATTGAACAATACAAAGGTCGGGATGTGGTCCTCTCTGCAGGAGGGATTGGCCTAGCCCCGCTGCGTCCGGTAATCTACGAAATCTATAATCACCGTGAGGATTACGGCAAAGTCGTCATCTTGTATGGGGCAAGGACGCCCAAAGACCTGCTGTATGTGAACGAATTCCCAGTTTGGGAAGAGAAGGATATCGAACTGATGGTGACGGTTGACCGGGCTGACCAGGATTGGACTGGTCAGGTAGGTGTAGTGCCGATGCTGTTCTACCGGGCCAGGTTTGATACTAATAATACTGTCGTATTCAGCTGCGGGCCTGAGATTATGATGCGCTTTGTGGTATTTGAGGGTCTTGCTCGCCGGATTCCACCGGAACATATTTATCTCTCCCTGGAACGGAACATGAAATGCGGCCAGGGGATGTGCGGTCACTGCCAGATGGGACCTTTCTTCATTTGCAAGGACGGCCCGGTGTACTGCTATGAAGAGCTTGAACCTTATTTCCACCTGGAGGATCTCTAATGGCAAACAAAAAATCTAAAAAACCGACCATTGCTGTTTATAAATTCTCTTCTTGTGATGGATGCCAACTGGGCATCCTCAATTTGGAAGATGAGCTGCTTGATCTGGTGGGAGTGGTGGAAATTGCCCATTTCCTTGAAGCCCGCCGACAGGTACTGCCTGGTCCCTATGATATTGGATTGGTTGAGGGCTCTGTATCCACCCCGGAGGAAGTTCAACGCATCAAGGAAATCCGCCACTCTTGTGGCATCTTGATTGCACTTGGAACCTGCGCCACGGCGGGCGGGGTACAGGGTCTGCGCAACTTTGAAGATCTTGAAGAATTAATCAATATTGTTTACGAGCATCCAGAATTCATAGATTCACTGCCCAACTCCACCCGAGTAGCAGACCACGTCAAGGTGGATTATGAGTTGTGGGGCTGTCCAGTCAACAAATATCAGGTGGTAGAGGCATTGGTAGCGATCTTGCAAAACCGCCGGCCGAATTTGCCCCAATACTCACTCTGCCTGGAATGCAAGCGCTTGGGCAACCCCTGTGTAACCGTGGCGTACGGCATGCCATGCCTAGGACCGATCGTCCGGGCGGGTTGTGGGGCGCTGTGTCCCTCCAATGGGCGCGGCTGCTATGGATGTTTCGGTCCGATGGATACAGCAGAGGTGGATGCTTTTATCCCAGTTTTGAAATCGCACCAGCGATATCCTGGTGAGGCTGTCAGGCTACTGCGGACGATCAGCGGGTACGCTCCAGCATTTGTGGATGCCGCTGAATTGATTTTGGCTCAGGAGGAAGAATAATGGCAAAAGAAACCATCCATGTCCCCGCATTGGCTAGAGTGGAAGGTGAAGGCGGCCTGTACATCGGCGTGAAAGACGGCAAGGTTGAAGAGATCAAAGTTAATATATACGAACCGCCGCGCTTTTTCGAAGGTTTTTTGCGCGGGCGCTTTTTGCAGGATGTGCCCGATATCACGGCACGCATCTGCGGGATTTGCCCAGTGGCGTATCAATTCTCTTCTATCCGGGCAATGGAAAAGGCGTTGGGTATCACGGTTCCCCCGCAGGTGACCGCGCTGCGCAAGCTGCTTTACTACGCCGAGTGGATTGAGAGCCATGTGCTGCATATCTACATGCTGCAGGGACCAGACCTGACCGGGCATGAAAGCGCTATCACGCTGGCAGCCGATGCTCCGGAGGTGGTAGCCAATGCGCTGCGCGCCAAGAAAGCCGGCAACGATACCATGTCGGCGATTGCAGGGCGTTCTGTGCATCCTGTGAATGCCTGTGTGGGCGGCTGGTACCGCTGGCCGGAGAAGACCAAACTGGAAGCCATGCTACCAGAACTGCGCTGGGGTCTGGAATTTGCCAAAGAGACCGTTAGATGGGCGGTGAACCTGGACTATCCCGAACTGCAGATCGAGGATTATGAGTTTGTGGCCGTTCACAACGAGAATGAGTACGGCATTTTGGAGGGGGATATCATATCCTCTATACACGGGGTGCTGGCGGAAGAAGATTATGAAAAATATTATGCTGAAAAGCATGTCCAGCATTCCAATGCGCTGCACAGCTACACCAAAGACGGCGCGCCTTACATGGTCGGACCTTTGGCCAGGTTCAATATGAACTTCGACCAGCTTGGGGAAGTTGCCAAACAGGCTGCCCTCGATAATGGGGCTAAGCCGGAGATCACCAACCCATATAAGCAGCTGATTGCCCGGGCGGTGGAGACAGTGCAGGCATTTGATATGTGCATTCAATTGATCGAAGCCTACAATCCCACAGGCCCAAGCTACCAGCCGCTGGTGCTGGCAAAAGGGAACGGTTGTGCTGCCAGCGAGGCGCCGCGCGGCTTGCTGTTCCACCGCTATGAGATCGACGAGAACGGCCTGGTGGAATTCGCTCGGATCGTACCGCCTACAGCCCAGAACCTGGCCAGGATGGAAGCCGATCTGAGCAAGATGATGCCCCAGGTGCTGGAAATGCCACATGACGAAGCCACCCTGACCTGTGAACATCTTCTCAGGGCCTACGATCCTTGTATCTCGTGTGCGACCCACTTCCTGACATTGACAGTTGAGGAGGTGTAACTAAAATACACCCTGACTTAAGCCCTCCTCTGAGCCAAGAGGAGGGCTTTGGCTTATAATGGGAGCAAGGCAAGACCGGATGAGGTGGGGATGAGATCGAAATGAAACGATTGATCATAATTGGCATTGGGCAGGAGTTGCGCGGTGATGATGCGGTTGGGATCGCTGTCGTTCGAGAGTGGGCGGTTGAATATCCCAAGAAACTGGCGTCTCCTCAAATCGAGGTTGATTTCCTTCCTTTGCCGGGGCTGGCCCTTCTTGACCATATCTCGGGTTTTGAGACAGCCATTCTGGTGGATGCTGTACTTGGCGGCCCGGGAGTGAGACCGGGATCTCTATTGAATCTTTCGCCAGAAGATTTGGTAAGTTTTACCCGGGGGACAGGATCGGCGCATGGCTGGGGGGTGGCAGAGTCGTTAAGGTTGGGGCGCACGCTCAAGCAAGAAGATTTGCCGGAAAAGATCATCATCCTAGGGATTGGGGGCAAACAGGTTGATTTAGGCGCTAAGATCTCGCCAGAGGTGGCTGAAGCCATACCGGAAGCTGTGCAGATGCTGGATCATGTGGTGGAAGAAATCCTCCGGGGTTAAAAAGACAAAACTTTCTGGATAATTGATTCATGCTGACAATAATTCGAGAACGTCTGGAATTGCTGGTGGCAGCAGCTGGCTTGCTGATGTTTTGGATGATCCAACAATTCAGTGAAAACCAGATGCCTGTTTGGGCTGCACCTATTGTTCTGGTTTTGGCTGGTGTTTATGTTTCAATAATCCTTTGGAAACCCATCCGCCTGCCGGAAAAAGATAGCCAACCGCTTTCCTGGGGGGCAGTTCTCAAAGCCGGGCGTGTAACCCTGCCAGTGGTGGTAATCTCTGCGGGGATAAACATCCTTGTAAGTTTAATTTCTCCGTCCGAAAGCAATCCATCCTTGATCTGGTTCTTCGTCTACCTGATCCTGCTGGTGGGACTGGGTAGCGCGGGTCTGGCAGCAGAACGTAGCCTGGAGGCGGATCTGTTTCCGGTGCTTCGGAGCTTGGAATTCCGCTGGATCATCTATGTGCTGGTGGCTGCTTTATTCCTTACTTTTACGCAATTATTCGTCGATAATCTATTTGATGATTTGTTTACCCGTATCGGGCTTGCATTTGGTGACAGTCATGTAGATCCTGGTAGCGCGGCAAGGGAATTTGAGGCTAGATCTCCCCTGGTCTTGCTTTTAAAGATGCTGATTGGCGCTGGGATATTTGAGGAGCTGCTCTTCCGGGTGGGGATTATGACTCTTGTCTGGAGTCTGACCCGCCGCTGGAAACTTGGGCTGTTGGTTTCGGCCGTGTTGTTCGGTTTTTATCACATCACCCCGTTCAGTGGGATGGAGACCTACCTCGCTGCCCCTGTGTCAGCTGTGTTGAGTTCATTCACCGTTGGGCTTTTTACTGGTCTGGTCTATCGTTACCGCGGTTTCACTGCTGTTGTTTTGATGCACAGCCTCGGTAATTGGGTGATGATCATGCTTTTTGCAGGATAGTAATATTTTCCTAACCTAATGTCTCAGAGATCATTTTTAGCGAAACATCATATCTGAAGCTGGTATTGCGGTGACCTCCTTCGAATTCTTCATAGTGATAGGGGATCTTGAGTTCATCCAGCTTTCGTGTGAGGATTCGTGCACCGTAGAGCAGGTTCTCTTCATCATAGAGACCGCAATCCAGGTAGAGTAAGTTAAGGGAAGATAATGATGTTTTGTGGTCAGCAGTCATATTGATGGGATCAAGTGCCTGCCAGCGCTGCCAGACCTCAGGAATGATCTCGCCTGTGTAGGTATCGAAGGGCAGGTCAAAGCCCCATGGGCTTTCCGGGTTGGGCGAGTAGCAGGCGGCCATAGCGGCGACTCCCAGCGCGTTGAAGGACGCATCTTTTTCAAGCGCCCGGCCCGGATCGGCAAGCATCTCCATGAAACCCTCATAACCGACCTTCTCATAGAATTGCAGGAAGGGGGGGATATCCTTCTGATAGACCATCCCAAAATTCAGGTCTGGGGCGTGGGCGGCAACCAGGTTAAAGCTGCTGGGATGACGCATCCCCAACTGGAGAGCTCCGTACCCCCCGGAGGAGTGCCCCATCACTGCTCGCTTTGCCGGATAGTTGATGGTGGGGTATTTACTGTCGATGAGGTTCACCAGTTCCAGGATACTGTCCTCGTAATGTCCGGTAGCGGGAGAGTTCAGGTACTGCGAGCCGCCGTAGCGTGTGCTGGCATCTGGCATGACCACAATCATTGGCTGAATTTCGCCTGTACCAATCAACCGGTCGAGTCGCTGCTGGATATTTTCCTGCCAGAGGTCATCATTGAGCAATTTGAGGCCGCGGGCGGCGAAGGCTGCCAGCAGATAGATGGTTGGGTAGGGATGAGCCGGGTCATATCCAGGTGGGAGATAGACGGGGACGCGGCGTTCTGCCGGGTCATTCAAGGGGTTGCCTTCAAGGGAGAGGCTGTGGAAGTTTTCGATGATAATTTGAGATTCTTTCATAAGTGCCTCCGGTTTTGGTAGCTCCTCACACCAGACTCCACCGCTCCCATTATACAGCACCTCAACAACTGCCCCAATACGTGCTAAAATGACCACAGGCGAGATGAATGGATGAGAAACAAATCCCCCAATGGCTTAAGTGGGCGCGCAGGATCGAAGCGCTGGCACAGGCCGGTTTACATTACTCCAAAAGCGAATTTGATCTCGACCGCTACCGCCAACTGAAGAAGCTGGCTGCTGAGATCGTAACTGTACATACTGCACTCCCGGAGAAACAGGTACAGGAGGCTTTTTCTCTTGCAGATGGGTATGCTACACCCAAAGTGGATGTGCGAGCTGCGGTGGTTGAGGCTGGCAAACTGCTGCTGGTGCGGGAACATGTTGATGGCGGCTGGACCTTGCCTGGCGGCTGGGTGGATATCGGGGAACGGCCCGCAGAAGCTGCAGAGCGAGAGACCTTTGAAGAATCCGGTTATCGGGTGAGGGCAAACCGCCTGGTAGGTGTGTATGATGCCAACCGGTTGGGCGAACTGCGGTTTTATCACGCCTACAAGCTGGTGTTTTTGTGTGATCTCAACGGCGGAAATCCGGCAACCAGCTACGAGACCAGCGAGGTGGGCTGGTTTGAGCGGGATGCTTTACCTCAACCGTTTTCCGGTGAGCGGACCAAGCCGCGACACATTGAAGATATATTTACCGCATTGGCTGACCCAAATAAACCTACAGTATTTGATTAAGGAGCAGAACTGATGTTGATCATTAATGGCACACTTGTGACCTGGGAAAAAGAGAACCGGATCCTGGAGGGGCAGGCGGTTTACATTGAGGGCAAAGATATCAGGGAAATCGGCCCACAGGCGGAACTGAAGGCCAAATACCCCGATGCCGAGGTGATCGATGCAGATGGCCAGCTGGTGATGCCGGGGAATATCTGTGCCCATACGCATTTCTACGGCGCGTATGCCCGCGGGATGGCGATTCCTGGTGATGCCCCGAAAGACTTCCCTGAAATTCTGGAGAAATTGTGGTGGCCGCTGGACAAAGCGCTGGATGGGCCCAGTGTGCGTGCCTCTGCGCAGGTCCACCTGGTGGATGCGATCAAGCACGGGACGACCACATTGATCGATCATCATGCCTCCCCAAACTTCATTACCAATTCATTAGATGCAATTGCAGCAGAGGTCGACGCTTCAGGTCTGCGGGCGGTTTTATGTTATGAGGTTACTGACAGGGATGGCGAGGAGAAAGCCTTGATGGGGGTGCGGGAGAATGTCAGCTTTATTGATAAGGCAGCCAAGGGGACCGTTGCAGATGGGCGCGTGGCGGCGACTTTTGGATTGCATGCCAGCCTGACCCTCACCGACAAGACATTGGCTGTTTGCCGGGATGCAGTTGCTGATGGAGGCGGATTCCATATCCATGTGGCTGAACATGAGGCCGATGAGTATGACAGCCTGAAAAAATCTGGTCTGCGGGTGGTGGACCGACTGCATAAATTTGAGATCCTTGGTCCAAGCACAATCGTTGCCCATGGCGTGCACATCGATCATCTGGAAGCCCAACTGCTGGTTGATACAGACACCTGGTTGAGTCACCAACCGCGCTCCAATATGAACAACGCGGTGGGTGTGGCCCAGGTGGAAAGCTTGCTGCGGGCAGGGGTGAAGGTTTGTCTGGGGAATGACGGCTTTACCCAGGATATGTGGACTGAATGGAAGACGGCATATTTGCTCCATAAGGTCTGGCATGGTGATCCACGCCGGATGAATGGGATTGATGTGGTGCAAATGGGAATCTACAACAATGCGGCGCTGGCGAATGTGTTCTTCCCCGGGCGCGGTCTGGGGGTGCTGGCGGTAGGGTCAGCAGCTGATCTGATCTTTGTGGATTATCATGCTTTCACACCCCTTACGGCAGGGAATTTGCCCTGGCATATTCTGTTCGGGTTCAATGAGAGTATGGTAACCGCTACGATGGTGGACGGAAGGTTCCTGATGCGAGACAAGGAAGTTCTGGTATTGGAGGAAGCCAGGATTGCCGCCGAGGCGCAGGCACTGGCCCCGGCAGTTTGGGAACGGTATCAGAGGTTTGCGGAGAAGTAGAAAAACCATCACCCTACCTTCTGTGTGAAAGGAAGGGAGAGTGGATGGGCGATTTTAGGTTACGATTCTATTTTATGTTAAATTTCAGGAGTTTAATATGACCAAGAAGATAATCGCAGTATTAGGGGGCACTGGCAATGAAGGTCCGGGGCTGGCGATGCGCTGGGCTAATGCCGGGTATCAGGTGATCATCGGCTCACGTCAGGCTGAGAAGGCTGAGAATATTGCCGCTGAGCTGAACGAGCAGCTGGGGATTGATTCGATCACCGGTTTGGAAAACAGCGAAGCGGCAAAGGCAGCCGATATCTGCGTGCTGACAATTGTGGCAAAGGCTCATCAAGCGGCGCTTGATGGGCTGAAGGAAGACCTGCAAGGTAAGATTGTGGTGGATGCCACTGCCCGGGTCAAGTTCCCAGGGGCATTTCCACCTGATCCGCCTTCAGCAGCGAGAATTGCCCAGGATATTCTTGGCGAGGGGGCGACGGTTGTAGCGGCTTATCAGAATGTGCCAGCCAGCACCTTGCGAAAAGATCTTGATAAACCGATCAAGAGCGATGTGCTGGTCTGCGGAGAGGATATGGCGGCTGTGGAGCAGGTCATCTCTCTAACTGAAGATGCCGGAATGAAGGCTTATTTCGCTGGAGGGCTGGACAATGCCTTCGTGGTGGAAGGGCTGACCGCTTTACTGATTACGATGAACAAACATTACAAAGGACACGGGACAATCCAGATTGCTGGATTGGGTGAATGAACCAGCTTGTTTTCACCGCCCTGCCCGGCATCCCGATGATCGATACCGGGGATAACCTGATCGAGATTGTTGTCAATTCGCTTCGGCAAGCGGAAATCCAGCTTGCAGATGGGGATATCCTGGTGCTGGCGCAAAAGATCATCTCCAAAGCAGAGGGGCGTTGGGTAAACCTGACAGCCGTTGTGCCTGGCGAGGAAGCCCTGGCACTGGCGGCTGAAACGAACAAGGACCCCCGCCTGGTGGAGATGATTTTACAGGAGAGCAGCCGAGTCTCCCGCAAGCGGCCCGGTCTGATCATTGTGGAACACCGGTTGGGCTTTATTTGCGCCAATGCCGGCATTGATCATTCCAATGTGCGCGGGGAGGGGGATTGGGTGCTACTGCTGCCAGCAGATCCAGATAAATCCGCGCAGCAGCTCCGGGAGGGGATCACATCTGTGAGTGGAGCGAGGATAGGGGTGGCGATTGTTGATTCGCATGGGCGCGCATGGCGCAACGGTACCGTGGGGATCACCATCGGATTGGCCGGGTTGCCAGGTGTGGTCAACTGTGTGGGAGAAGTTGACCTTTTTGGTTATAAGCTAGTTGCCACTGAGATTGGCGCGGCGGACGAACTGGCCGCCGGGGCATCCCTGTTGATGGGGCAGGTGGATGAGGCAACGCCAGCGGTGCATGTCCGCGGTTTCCCGTATGCGTTGAGAGAAGCTGAGCTGGGAGAACTGCTGAGGGACCCAGAGATGGATTTGTACCGGTAGATGTTGAAACAACCCAATTCCATCTATTTTGCAGGCACCTTTCCGCTTTTCAAAGGGAAGGGACAAAGTGATCAAGAATTGATTTGGGATTAAACCACAGTAGATTCGAGGAGCGCGTTTGTATGGATTTTTGGGAGGTTCTGGAGGGACGCAGGTCAGTAAGGATGTTTGAAAACCGCCCGGTTGAGAGAGAACTGATTAAGAAGTTGATTAAAGCGGGTACGATGGCTCCCAACGCGCATAACCGCCAGTCGTGGCGGTTTGTGGTGGTGACCGAGAAGGAAGATTTGACCCGGATGGTCTTGGCGATGCAGCCAAAATATAAACAGGCGCTGCTGAACAGCGGGATGTTTCAAAATCAAGTCGATGAGTTGGCTGAGAAGCGGAAAGCCCGATTGACGTCTGCACCAGCAGCGATTCTTCCCTGCGTGGCGAAGGGTGACCTGCCCAGCTACGGCGATGATGAGCGCACTGAAGGGGAATGGATGATGGCCGTTCAGAGCGCTGCCCTAGCAGCCGGGAACATTCTGCTGGCGGCACATGCGTTTGGTCTGGGAGGGGTGTGGATCTGTGCGCCGATGTTTGCCCCTGCGGCGGTGTGCGAAGCCTTTGACTTGCCTGCCGATTGGGTTGCCCAAGGGATGCTGATGATCGGTTATCCTGCGGAGGAGCCAGAATTCCGGGAGCGTAAGCCGATGAAAGAGGTAGTGCATTGGGTATCGTAGCGCTGGCCGGGGGGGTGGGAGGAGCCAAGCTGGCCGACGGGCTTGCGGAGATCCTGCTGCCGGGCGAATTGACCGTGATTGTCAATACCGGGGATGATTTTGAGCACTTTGGGTTGAGAATCTGCCCCGACCTGGATACGGTGTGCTACAACCTGGCTGGTCTGCACAACCCAGAAACCGGCTGGGGGAGGAGGGGTGAAAGCTGGGTCAGCGCTGAGGCGGTAGGCCGGCTTGGCGGGCCGACCTGGTTCAGATTGGGTGACCTGGACTTGGGTACGCACCTCGAGCGCACCCGGCGGCTGAAGGCTGGGGACAGATTGAGCGCGATCACAAAGGATTTCTGCCACTCCTGGGGGATCGGTTCAAGCGTACTCCCGATGAGCGATGACCCGGTCCCTACAATCGTATTAACCGCAGAGGGTGAGCTTTCTTTTCAGGAATATTTTGTTGCCCGGCGCTGTGAGCCGGAAGTGATGGGCTTCAAGTTCGTGGATATCTTATGTTCAACGCCAGCACCGGGGGTGCTGGCGGCGATTGAGGAAGCTGATCTGGTGGTAATTTGCCCCTCCAACCCGTGGGTAAGTATTGACCCGATCCTGGGTGTGCCGGGCATCCGCCAAGTGCTGGCTGAGAAGGTTGTGGTGGCGGTTTCTCCGCTGGTGGGCGGCAAGGCGATCAAGGGCCCGGCAGCCAAAATGTACGCTGAACTGGGAATTGAACCATCAGCGCTTTCAGTGGCGCAGCATTACGGTGAGCTGCTGAGCGGGTTTGTAATGGATAATATTGATAAAAATCTGACAAAAATTTTAAGTATTTCCAGCTTGATTACTGATACAATAATGGTGGAGAGAGAACAACGCCATAAATTGGCTGAAGAGGTTTTGTCCTTTGCTAGAACACTGATGTGAAGAAACCCTTTGACAAGAGGGGGCTGCATCTGGTATAAAAGCCTGCTGGCAAACGCCAGATGTTTGAAGAAAGGAACAACCTTATATGACAATATGGGCCATAGTCCCGGTTAAACCACTGCGTAGAGGGAAAACAAGGTTAGCCAAGGTCCTATCAGAAGACCAACGCGCCGCATTAAACAAACGCTTACTGATCCATACCCTTGATACGATCACCCAACTGCCAGTGCTTGAACAAGTGCTGGTGGTCAGCCGCGACCCAGAAGCGCTGGCAATTGCCCGTTATCACGGCGCCCGCACGGTGCTGGAAGACGGCGCCCCACACCTGAACATTGCCATCACCAGAGCGGCCACTATTGCGATGATTTATAATGTTTCCGGTGTGTTGATCCTGCCAGCCGATCTTCCGCAGCTGACCGAGTCGGATGTGCTCACCATGGCAGAGGCGGCCAAATATTCCAATACGATGGTGATCGCACCTGATCACCGCCAGCAGGGAACCAATGCACTGCTGGTCAAACCGCCTAATCTGATCAATTTCAGTTTTGGGGAGAACTCTTTCTACCGCCATACATCACAGGCAACTGCCAAAGGCGCGCGCGTGGCAGTGGTGGAGTTGCCTTCGCTGGCGCGAGATGTGGATTATCCGGAAGACCTGGTTTTTCTGAATGGGCAATTGGAAGCCTGGACCAGTGTGGAAGATTGTAATCCGCGTAAAGGCAGCAACGGAAACTCGTATGCCGAGATGATCGCCAGTGGTACAGTAGGCAGCGAGAGTTGAAAATGCCGGTCACTGAGTGAATAGGCAATGAGTGATTAGGGGAACTATATCAGGCATGAAGGGCGAGTTGAGAACTCGTCCTTTTTCATTTCAGCTGGGATTGACAGATTTTACTGTCCCTTGTTGAACTTTGATGGCTTTGAGAAAAACCAGACTGAGCAGGAACCCGATCAGACAGGCCAGGCTGCCAGAGAGATAGGGGAGGGAGATGTTGAGGTCAAACACGAGACCAGCCAGTATTGGCCCGACCACTCGTCCAAGGCTCATAAAGGAGTTGTTCAACCCCATTGAGATACCTTGCCCAGACTCGGTCTGCTTGGATATCAGCGAGGCCACACCAGGCCGGATCATGGCGTTAGAGAAGACAAAGAAGCCGACTGTGAGCAGGATGGTGGCAGTGTTGAAGGCCAGGAGCATGAGGATAAAGCCAATGGTACTGCCGAGTAGAGAAACTTTGATTACATTTTCCTCTCCCCAGCGCTTGGTGGCCGGTCCGGTCAGTCCACCCTGTACGGCTGCTGAGATCAATCCGATCAGTGTGAGCGTGTATCCGACCTGACGGGGACCGTAGTCAAAACGGTTGGCCATATACAGCCCGTATATGCCTTCAAAGTTGGTCAAAGCGAAGCTGGTGAGAAAGGCCAGAAAGAGCAAGAATCCCAACTGCCCGAGCAGACCATGCCACATCTGGGAAAATTGCTGGCGGAGGTTGATGCGGGTACTGTCTTTTCGGTTTGCTTTTTGCAGAGATTCTGGCAGCATCAGATACACAAAGACTACGGCAATGATTGAAAAACCTGCTCCGATATAGAACGGCATCGAGAGTGAAATTTCGGCCAGGAGACCTGAGAACCCCGGTCCCAGAACCATGCCGACGCCCATGGCTGCACCCAGGATGCCCATGCCACGCCCGCGGTCTTCTTCAGAGGTGGAATCTCCCACGTAAGCATAGGCGGTGGGCAGTGTGGCAGAGGCCAGCAAACCGGCCAGCGCCCGGGCGATAAATAATACCAGGATGCTGTCAGCCAACCCCATGAAGAGCATGGAAAGGCCGTTCCCAAATAACCCGATCATCATGATCGGGCGCCGGCCAAACCGGTCGGAGAGTTCACCCCACATAGGGGAGAATATCAACTGCATCAGGGCATAGATCGCCATCAGTATGCCAAGTTCCTTCCCGCTGGCGCCGAAGTATTCCACCAGGAAGGGGATCACCGGAATAATCATCCCAAAGCCCATCATGATGATGACCAGTGTGATGAAGAGTACGATCAAATTTCTGGATTGGGATGTTTTTTGCATTGGTTGGGCCTCTTATTATCTATTCGGGTGAATGTTGTGCCAGTTGGCTTACCATTACTAGGGTTTTGATCTCATTCGGCTGATAGTGTATCACCAAAGTTTTTATGAAAAAAGTTCCGTAAACGGGTTGCAACCTGTTCAATCTCCCTGGTTGTTCCTTTTGGTGCTTTCGGCCATTCATCTACCTTTGGGCCCCAGTATTCTTTTGGCGTATGAGGATATCTGCCGATGACATGGATGTGAACGTGGGGAACACCATCACCAATGAAAAATGAGTAAACATGCTCCATACCCTGTGTACATAATAGAGCCTTCGCGGTTCTGCTGGTGAATAAACCGAGGGCTTGAGACTCTTGGTCAGTCAGATCCGCGATTTCAGCGACATGCCGCTTTGATTCAACAAACACATGCCCAAGGTAATGTTCTTTCTCATCTCCCCATAATTGGGCGTGAGAGATAAAAACAAGATCGTCTTCATAAATGATCCCACCAGCAAGATCATATTGACCTCTGTGCTTACGGCAAACCAGGCATGCGGAAGGTTTGATTTCACTCATATTAACCTCTCAGTTAAAAGATCCTGGCAATCACTGTCCCTCCAATTGTAATCCTTTCCGCTTTAGCACTGCTCATGATGGAAT
>JAFGDK010000102.1 GCA_016932165.1 Anaerolineales bacterium | reverse complement strand
TCAGTGACTACCTGGATTCGGCCATCCTTATTCAATGCTGCGGCCATCAAATCTAGAAATCTGGGCGAAAAAATGCGCTGTTTGCGCTTCTTAGCCCCCCCGTAGTTTGGATCAGGGAAATTTAGATACACCCTGTTGAGTGACTTTTCTGGAATTAACGGGTAGAGCAGGGCGAAATCAGCTTTGAGAAACTTCAGGTTGGCCAGTTTGCGTTTCTCAGCCAGGTGAACCGCGTGGTAAATTGCCCGGCGTGAAATCTCGATTCCCAGAAAGAATTCTTCGGGGTGCGTCTCGGCTGTGGCCAGTAGAAATTCCCCGGTCCCACACCCGATATCGAGAGAGATTGGACCGCCGGCATTGAAGATTTCCTTCGCTGTGAGTTTTGGGAAAGACTCTGGGGATTGATACAGGCGCTTATGGTCACATTCCAGGAGATACCGGTCTGCAGTTTCCTCAGATGGCGGAATTAATTTAACCCGGGAAATTCTTCTGCCGCGTGACAAGGCTAGCCCCCCCTGATCATTTCGATCCGGCTGAAGCTGATCGCATAGCCTTTATCGGTAAAAAGATCCAGCATGGGATCATCCGCTGGGAGGTTGTCTACGCGGAACGATTGCTGCAGGTAGGCTGCGTGTAAATGGTCCAGCAAACGTCTGAGGGTATTTTCAGGGCATCCAGGGCCATACGTCAGGTGGGAGATGCCTTTTGAGCCCAGGTTGTAGGCTACCCAGCCTGATTCGGGACCCTCCAGGTGGAACCCGGCGATCTCTGCCATTTGCTGATAAGACTCAGTCTGGCCTGTCCAGGGAATTTGGCCTGTGCGCGAGGTCAAATGAGAGAGTACCTCATCTCTGTCCATTGGCTGGATGTCTTCATCCATTTTTAAGTTCTTGGGATTGATCCCCCGATCCATAATCAGTAATTTGCGCCTCTCCATGAAATTAAACCTGAGAAACAGCTTATGGGCAGGATGGTTATCGGTGATGATTTCAAGGGTCATCGTCTCAATCATCAGCTTGTCAGAGTTTTCTAGCAGACCTTCGATCAACTTGAATCCAATCTGGCGGCCGCGCTGGTTGGGATAAATACCCAGCCGGGTGATCCATGACCGCCCTTCACGAATCGCGAGCATCCCCAATCCCACCGGATTGCCATCCCTGACTGCCACCAGTGAGTGGGTCAGGTTAATCTGATAAAGGCGCATATAATTCTCAAGCTCTTGGGTTCTCATCTGCATAGGAATCAAATAGCCAATCCGGGAGAGGTTATAGATATTGGTCAATTCGGCTGTCGTAAATTGGCTGGCTGCAATCAAGCTCACAGTCATCGAGTTGCCTCTCGGTTTGGCACAACCGGACGCTGGAAGCTCAGAGCATAGAATTGAGTCTCAGGGATTGCGTGTGATTGCACATTGACCATACTTTGCGGAACCAGCCGTTTGACTCCATCAATGATTTTATCGGGTACAGCATATTTGCGGTGTGCTGGCATATTCCCCAATGTTATCAATGCACCGCGCACCTCATCGACGATGTGGATCGCAGCTCCTGGCCGGGCGACGCGGGCCATTTCGCTGATCGCTTTGAAAGGGTTGCTAATAAACTGCAGCCCGCCCATCTGGATCACGCAGTCAAAGACCTCATCGCAGAAAGGGATGTAACCGCAGTCAGCCTGGACCAGTTCCACTTGGCGGCCAGATTTCTCGGCTTTTTGCTGTGCGTATTTCAGCATTGCGAAAGAGATATCCAGCCCGTAATACTGGATTTCATCTGGTAAAAAGCGTAAATTTGAGGCGGTACCTGCTGCGGTTTCCAGCACCCGTGCACCGGGTTTGATCTCTATCCTGGCGATATATTCCCGCCTGACGCGTAATTCTGTGTTCAGCCCGATTCGATCTCCCAGCGAGACAATCGGATCATACCAGCAGGCGGTCAGATCGTAGATAAATTTGGAACGCCAGTTCCGCCCCGCAAGACTCTCCGCGGTCAGGATCACCGGGATGCCGTCCCGGATTTCAAACTCCTGCCGCGAGGCGATCCCAACCAGCCGGTTTCCCTGTTGGATTAAAGGTTCTCCTTGATAGGGGTTACACATAAAAGTAAGTGTCTCTGACCGCATGGTTGTATTATACTTTTGATGGTTCTATCCGCCAAATTATGAACCAGCTGAACGGGTAACTAATGAAAAGACTACCTAAGGAAAACACATGTCTGCTAACTTGATGGAAAAAAATATCTTGATTACCGGTGCAACCGATGGGATCGGGAAGCAAGGCGCAAAGGAACTGGCAGCAATGGGAGCGAATTTGATCCTGGTTGGGCGCAGTGAGGAGCGTTGCAGGCAGGCAGTGGATGAGGTGGCGGCATTTAGCCAAAACAACCGGGTAGATTATCTGGTGGCAGATCTTTCCTCAATGTCCCAGGTGGCTGGCCTGGCAGCGGCGGTGCAGGCGCGCTTTACCTATTTGGATGTATTGCTCAACAATGCCGGGGCGGGTTTTGTAGGAAGGGTTGAAACAGTGGAGGGCTTTGAGCGCACCTTTGCCTTAAATCACCTGGCATATTTCCTGTTGACCAACCTGTTGCTTGATTTACTTAAAGCCACACCTGACAGCCGAATTGTGTCTACCTCTTCTGGTTCACATTTACGGGGTAAGATACATTTCGATGACCCTCACCTCAAACGCGGCTACTTTGTGTTGAAAGCCTATGCTCAATCCAAATTGGCCAATGTGATGTTTACCTATGCTCTCTCCCGGCAGCTGGCAGGAAAAAGAGTCACCGCCAATTGTTTCCATCCAGGATTGGTAAATACAGGGATCTTCCGTAAAGTTCCTTTTGTGGGCGGAGTGGTTGATTGGGTGTTATCTCCGAGGGCAATCTCGGTGGAAGAAGGCGCTGAAACCATGGTGTATCTGGCTGCTTCCGAGGAGATCGCAGATACCTCAGGTGTTTATTTTTATCAGAAGAAAGCCCAGGTTACCAACCCGGTATCTTATGATCTGGACGCGCAGGAACGACTGTGGGAGATGAGTGCGGAAATGGTCCGCCCCTGGTTGCCAGGCTAATCAACGGCAAAGCTGCCGATTTCAATTTCCCCCAAGGCAAGCCTGAAATGCTTGGTCCTCATCAGGATGGCAGTGCCTGCAATTCCCGATCCCATTGAAACCGCCTCCGGGTGGAAGACGTTTTTATCCGCCAGAACCGGGATTTCGCACTTGAGACAAAACGGAGACACGGTTCCCACCTCAAAGCCGGTGACCTCAAGCACTTCCTCTGGGGAGGCCATGGTCAGCCGTGAGGTATCGAATTGCTGGCGCAGCGCTTTCCAGGAGACCTGGTGCTTGCCAGCGATCAGGACCATCGCAAATTTACCTTCGCTGATCCTGAAGACGATACTGCGGATCACCTGGTTGACATCCTGATTCCGTTCAGCAGCCGCCTGTTCGATGGATCTGATCGGCCCGGTATGGGTGTAAATTTGGTGCGGGATGCCGAGTTCGTCCAAGGCATGTGAGGCGGGTGGTTTGATCGTCATATTTCTCTCCAAAAGTCGGCTTCATCCAATTTGCCTGGCCCAGATACCAGTCCACTCTGGCAGACGTACCCAGTTATGTTTTCTTACCTTTTTCGCCAGATCAATCCCAAAAAAGAATTGCGCATAGCGAGTTGCCTGTGACAGGTCATCAAAGAGGTAATCCGTTTGGATCACATGTGTCTCAAATCCTAAATCCTCCTCAAGCCAGCGGTAATAGGTTGCCAGTCCCTCAGATGGTGGTGCTGGTGTGTGACTGCCGGTGGTCATCGTTTCGAGGATCACCAGCCAACCTTCCGGTTTCAACACGCGGGATACTTCATTCAGTACCTGCTCCATGTGTTGCTGCCATTGATCCCCAAACCAACCGGTGAAATGGCCCAACGCCCACCCGGCGGTGACGATCTCGAAACAGTTATTAGAGAATGGAAGTATCCGCATATCCCCCTGGACAAGTGGTCGCGGATCAGGCCGCTGCTGCCGCTGATTCTCGATCAGCATCTCCCAATGCAGATCCACTCCGGTGATGTTTGAATCCGGGAAAAGGAGCGGGATCCGCCCTGTGCCGGTACCCAGATCTAGGATCGATTTGCTGGCAAATGAGGTGATTTTTGTAAGGCTAGGGCGCAGATTGCCATCTGTATCCTCATAAGAGATCAGCTCATGGTAGGTGGTGCCGTGCAGGCGGTAGATCTGCATGAAGTGGTCTTTGGGGTCCATGGATCCAATATATCATAATTAACCTAAGTTGCTACCTTAGTCACTACAATTTCGATCCAGGTTGACTGCCACCCCAACCCCCCGACCCCCTCCCGGCTCAAAGGCTCCTCCCCCGAAAAAAACTGGCTGTCTTCCTTAAATTACCTTGTGGGGGAGAGGTTCGGGGTGGGGGGTTGCATAAATTCCTTATTCGATCTCACTATCTTATTCACTATTTCACCTTGCACAAAACAAGGTGGCAACTTGGGTTAATTATTTGCTGCGGCACTCGAACTAACTTCCCTATCCTATGGTGTTGAATCAATCACTTCGGGGAAAAAACAATCCGTTGATTCAAATTTAAGGTCTTTGAAGACCCACATATAGTCAAAATTTATGCCGTTATTTTCTCCGGACTCATAATGCCGTGCATCGTTTTCAAAGGGAACAATGAAAGGATCAATGTCTTCGATATCCGGGAATGCATCTTCGCAAGACATTGATTCAGTAGGACAATCGCATTCACAATCGCCGCTTCCCATTGTTCTGACTTCGGAAAATTCAATCTTGCATTCTCCTGTGTTTGCAACCAGGATCGTGCCGTTGATCTCACTGTGCACTTCATAGTCACCATCGCACACGCAACCAGTGCCTTCCAGATCCAATCTCATGGTTCCTTTATTGGAAGATCCGATGATTTGATATGCGCCTTCTTGGGTTCTATAAAAGGTAAACGGCACTTCCGTATGAAATTCAAGATCGGCGCCCAGACCCGTTACGAGGCTGCTGATCTCGACTGTTCCGCTCCCCACTTTTCCTCCTTGGGCGGTCGGGGTAGGTTTCTCTTCTCCCAGCCATTCCTGTTCTTCCTCATCCAGTGTGGGTAATGGCACCCCGCCGACTGATCCTCCACGTTCAGGCATATTACACGCTGAAATCATCATCGTGATCATGCAGATAGTAACCATTAATCTTGCCGCCTGTGATGTTTTCATCCCTCTGCTCCTGCTGAAATCCAAAACAAGGATTTTTGCATCCGAATACGGCCTTATCACCTGTGACGAATGGGTTTGTTTATGCGATCTGTTTGCTAATTGGGGTAGGTTGGGCTGCATCCAAATGGATCAGTGCTGTGATAATTCTTAAAGAAACAGGCATGCTTCCACTAATCATTATATAGGATTATTCGAGAGAATTTTTAGAGCTTATGGAATTCCACTCACTCAAAATAGAAAACATGACCCCCCGAATTTATTCACCGCTAAACGGATATCGACTAAGTTTGGGGTGTGTCATATTCCTTCAATTACAAGTGTCGCATTTTGTCGCATTTTCAAAACTTGGCATGCTTACCAGTGCATTTAGCACCTGTTGATCAAGCAATAAATACAAAAAAACTCACCGAAAATCACTTCAGTGAGTTTTATTTCCCCCAATGTTTGAGTTTGGGGTTTGTCTTGTTATCAGCCTTGATGAAATTGATGAGCGATTACAGATCAGCCAGCTGGCTCTTGATTTTTTCTGCCGTTTGTTTGAAACCGGCCAATTTTTCCTGTTCCTTACCAACCACATCGGGCGGGGCTTTTTGGGCAAACGGGCTGTTAAGCAGTTTTTCCAGGCGGTCGATCTGGCTTTGTGTTTCCTCCAGCTCTTTGTGCAGACGGGCTTGCTCTTCCACTGGGTCAACAAGGTCTGCCAGCGGCAGGTAGATCTCAGTCGTCCCCACTACCAGGGCGGTACTGCCAGCCGGCTTTTCGTCCAGGGTAGAGGTGATTTCAAAGCGGTGCGGGTCTAGGTGTGACAATGCGGTGATCGTCCCAGCCTGCGCAGCCAGCATTTCTGCCTGTTCCCCGGCAGCAATTGTGGCTGAGATCAGATTGCCGGGTTTTACCTGTTTCTCTGCCCGCAGGTTGCGGATGGCGCGCACGATCTCCCTCACCAGCCCGAAGTCCTTTGCCGCTTTATCTTCCCAGCCCTCAAAGGCAGACGGTTCCGGCCATCTGGCGATGATCAGCGCTTGCTCCCACCCTTCCGAGGGGCACATTTCTGGGCTGTGATCCTGGGTGGCAGCCTTCAACCGGCCCCAAAGCTCTTCGGTGACGAAGGGCGTGAAGGGGTGCAGCATGCGCAGGACGGTATCCAGGACCTTCACCAGTGCCTGGGCAGTTTTTCTGGCCCGCAATCCGCCTTCTGCCACCTGAAGTTTAGCGATCTCGAGGTACCAGTCTGCAAACTCACTCCAGAAGAAATCGTAGATCTGGCGGCCGGCTTCGCCGTACTGGTAGGCGGTAAACAGGCGCTCGATATCATGCGTCACCTGCCGCAGCCGCGCCCAGATCCAGGAATCTGCCAGGGTCCAGTCGATCTCGTCCAGATTACCTTCGGTGGGGGATTGGTGCAGCAGCCCGAGCACCAAGCGGGAGGCGTTCCACAGCTTATTGGCAAAGTTGCGGTTGGATTCCACCTTTTTGATGCTCAGGTTCATATCCTTGCCAGGGGAGGAGCCCACCAGCAGGGTGAAGCGGAGCGCATCGGTGCCCAGATGGTCCATGACTTCGAGGGGATCAATCACGTTGCCGGTGGTCTTGCTCATCTTGCGCCCGATTTCATCCCGGATGATGCCGTGCAGGTACACGGTGTGGAAGGGCACTTCGCCGGTGAATTCCAGCCCGGACATGATCATGCGGGCTACCCAGAAGAAGAGGATGTCGTAGCCGGTTTCCAGCACCGAGGTGGGGTAGAAGTAGGTCAGATCGGGAGTTTCTTCTGGCCAGCCCAGGGTGGAAAAAGGCCATAACCCGGAGGAAAACCACGTATCCAGCACATCGGGGTCCTGCTCCAGGGCGGTTTCCTTACCATAATGCGCTTTGGCTTGAGCCAGGGCTTCTTCTTCGCTCCGTGCGCAGAACATTTCTCCGTCTGGACCGTACCACACCGGGATGCGGTGTCCCCACCAGAGCTGGCGCGAGATGCACCAGTCCTCGATGTTTTCCAGCCAGTTGTAATACACCTTAGTAAAATATTCGGGCACGATCTGGATGCGGCCGTCTTTAACCGCATCCAGGGCGGCCTTGCCCATTTGGTCGATCGTCACGAACCATTGGGTAGAGATCATCGGCTCGATGATCTCACCACCGCGCTGCGACCGGGGGATATTGAGCGTGTAGTCTTCTTCCTTGATCACCAGTCCGGCTGCTTTCATATCTGCCCAGAGTTGTTGGCGGCATTCTTCACGTGACTGGCCTGCGTATTGACCGCCGTGCTGGTTGATGCTGGCATCTTTGTTCAAGATCGAGATGATCTCCAGGTTGTGCCGCAGACCGATCTCGTAGTCATTGATGTCATGTCCGGGGGTGATCTTCAGCGCGCCGGTGCCAAACTCTTGGTCGACGTATTCATCTCCGATGACTGGGATCTCGCGCCCCAGCATCGGCACCAGGGCTGTCTTGCCGATCAGATCCTTGTAGCGGTCATCTTCCGGGTGGACAGCCACAGCGGTATCGCCCAGGATCGTCTCCGGGCGGGTGGTGGCCACCGGGATGAAGTCCTCGCTGCCCTTTAGCCTATATTTAAAATAGTACAACTTGCCGGGTTCTTCAAAGTAGTCCACCTCCAGATCTGAGACGGCGGTTTGCAAGCCTGGAGACCAGTTGATCAGCCGCGGACCGCGGTAGATCATTCCTTTTTCATACAGACGCACAAAGGCTTCATTCACAGCCACCGACAGTCCGTTATCCAGGGTGAAGCGTTCGCGGCTCCAATCGCAGGAAGCGCCTAACCGGCGGATCTGGTTGGTGATCATCCCGCCATATTTGCGCTTCCATTCCCAGGTGCGCTCAATAAAGGCTTCGCGCCCGATATCTTCCCGGCGCTTGCCCTCGGTTTTCATCAGATCCTTTTCCACCTGCAGCTGGGTGGCGATCCCGGCATGGTCTGAGCCTGGAACCCACAGGGTGGGGATGCCTTTCATCCGGTGGTAGCGGATCATCAGGTCTTCCATCGAGACGAACAGAGCGTGTCCCAGGTGCAGTTCACCGGTCACATTTGGCGGCGGGATCGAGATCACAAATGGCTTGATATCCGGATCGTGCCCCGGCTTGTTTGGATCGTTGGTTGGGGCAAAATAACCGTTTGTTTCCCACATTTGGTAGATGCGGTCTTCGGTATTGTGAAAATCATATGTTTTAGGTAATTCGTGCTTACTCATCGCAGTTACTCCATTGATTAAATTTCAGGTTCATTTTCAGGTTCACAAGAATGCCCCAAGGGGAACAACGATGGCGCGCAGAATCAACAGATCTGCTGACCTGCGCCGGAGGACCTCCTGGCCTCGTGATGTTGTTCGGCGGATTGGTGACATGGTTGACTCCAAATAAAAAACGCTCTCATCCCAAAGGACGAAAGCGAACTTCCGCGGTACCACCTTCATTCGCCAGGGGTTAGTCTGGCGCTCTCACTTCCCGGACAATCATCCGGGATACGCTGTAACGGGCTTACCCGTGCCGGTCTACTTTTGATGGCTCAATTTCTTCGGCATCCTTCCGGGCGACCTTCAGGGATTGGCTTTCTCGGAGGGCTTTCAGCCGCTGGCCCTGCCTCTCTGTGGGAGTGCCTGATCCCTTACTCCTCCCGGATGAGGAGGATATTGAAATATGTGCTGATTATACAGACTGTTCAGCAGAATGTCAAATTGCACCTGGTGCGGGGCGCAGGGCTTTCTCAAAGTCAGCGATTTTGAGGCGGATCTGGGAGGGAATGGTTTCCAATGCCAGGTTACCATAAATCCGGCAAGCTGG
>JAFGDK010000101.1 GCA_016932165.1 Anaerolineales bacterium | reverse complement strand
TTTCCGAATCACTAATCCCTATTTACCAATCCCTGTTTTATGGTATAGTATTTCCATCTTATTCGAAAGGAGGCACACAAATCTATGAATAACCAAAGAGCGCTTGTACTGAACCTGATTGAAGTGTGCCTGCTGGCCGGATAGAGACGGCTTCTTATTCGAACCTGTCAGCCGCGGGCACACCCCGCGGCTGTTTTTATACCTGAATTAGTGATTTTGCAGCCCGGATTGTTGGACACCGCGGCTGTTTTGTTTAACAAAGGAGGTAATGTAATGAACGAGAGAGTGAATACCACCCAAGAGAATGAATTTTACAGTGTTGCCAGCTGCCTGCTGGCAGCTGAAAATGGATGACTGACAACTATCTGCTGACTACTTACAACAGGAAACTAAACAATGCCTACAGAGCATGATTATTTGAAAGCAATGGAAAAACATACGCGCAAGCAAAAACTGCGCAAGGCCCGGAAAAACAATCCAGCCAATTTGAAGAAGGAAAAGCCGCGCCAGCGGGATTGGTCTGCCTATTCAGATGACGAGTGGGATGACGGTGGCTTTTATCAAGACGAGCGGGTCATGCCGCCCGGCAGCGAGGAACTGCGCAAGGAAACTGCCAAAGCCGCCGAGAAGGTTCAGCTCCACGAAGATGAGGATGGAATCAATCAACTGGAACCAGAGATCGAGGAGGAACACCTCCCTGGCGTGGTGATCGAGGTAGCGGCCAACCGCTGCAAGGTGCAGGTCGATGGCGAGATGCTGGACTGCTCCTTCCGGCGGGCGATGCTCAAGCACGAATCTGCGTTCACGACCCTGGCTGCCGTGGGGGATGAGGTGCGGGTCAGCGAGATCGAGTCTGGAGTCGGTGTGGTGGAGCAAGTGCTGCCGCGCCGCAATATGCTGGCGCGTCTCCACCGCCCGGATGCAGGCAAGACCAGCTCTCGGCGCAGGGTGATCGCCGCCAATATCGACCAAGTGCTGGTGGTGGCATCCTGGCGCAAGCCGAATATCTGGCCGGAACTGGTTGACCGCTACCTGATTGCGGCCGCCCGTAACGATCTGGAAGCGGTGATCTGCGTCAACAAGATCGATTTAGTGGCGGACCAGTCTGAGTTGGAGGAGACCATCCAGCCCTACCGGGATGCAGGTTACCAGGTAATTCTGACCAGCGCCGAGACCGGGGCTGGGGTAGATACCCTCCGGGATCTGCTGGCAGGCTCGATCACCGTGTTTGCCGGGCTATCCGGTGTGGGGAAGTCTTCGCTGCTCTCCAGGATCGAGCCGGGCCTCAAACTGCGCACCCTGACAGTTGGTGAACGCGGCAAGAACCGCAACCAGGGGCGCCACACCACCACTATGGCGACAATGTACCCGCTCAAAGAGGGCGGCGCGCTGATCGATACCCCCGGGATCCGTGAGTTTGGGCTGGCTTTCTTGCACCAGGCGGAGCTGGCAAGCTTCTACCCCGAATTCACACGCTTGAACGGGGGATGCGAATATGCAGACTGCACCCACACGCATGAGCCGGGTTGCAGGATCAAGGCGGCAGTGGCTCAGGGGGAGATTTCCCCAATGCGCTATGAGAGTTACGTCAAGATTCTGGAGGGGCTGCCGGGGAAATGATCAATCAAGGTGGGAGGGTTCAGATCCATCAGATCTGAACCCTCAACAATCAATAGATTCCCGCTGAAGCCGTGCGGGAATGACACAGTTCTATTAATTCTGTCATTCCCGCGCAAGCGGGAATCTCTCACGATCCAAGTAAATTTAATCTCTTGGAGGCCTTGGCAGGTTTCTGCTACAAACATGCGGGAACGACAAATTAAAAACAGTTTTGTCTTTTCTGCAAACGGGAATCTAGACAACTACAACAGTAAGATCAACCAAAAATGTGTTTTAATGAAGGCAGGGAAACTATCTATCAGGAAAATCAAAAGGAATCAAATCATGCCTCAGACAGAACCGATAATCTACCCCGAGATCAAAGTGCCATCCCGGATATTGTTAGGACCCGGCCCCAGCATGGCCGACCCGCGGGTGCTGAAAGCGATGTCCACCCCGCTGGTTGGGCACCTGGATCCGGAATTCGTTAAAGTAATGGATGGGATCCAGGAACTGCTCCGTTATGTTTTTCAGACGGAGAATGCGCTCACTTTGCCAGTCTCGGGAACGGGGACGGCGGCGATGGAAGCGGCTGTCGCCAACCTGATCGAGCCGGGGGATGCGGTTCTGGTGTGTGTCAATGGTTATTTTGGCCGAAGGATCGCCGAAATGGCGGAACGTTACGGCGCGCAGGTTGAGATCATCACCCGGCCGTGGGGAGAGATCTTCAGCGCAGAGGAGGTGGATGCTGCCCTTAAGGCGCGCCCGGCTCAAATCGTGGCGATCGTGCACGCTGAGACCTCCACCGGTGCGCTCCAGCCGCTGGATGAGATCTCCAGGGTGGTTCACCAGTATGGAGCACTTTTTGTGGTAGATGCAGTCACCTCGCTGGGCGGCCTTCCGGTGCGGGTCGATGAAACCGGGATCGATGTGTGCTACAGCGGGGCGCAGAAATGCCTCAGCGCCACGCCGGGCGCCAGCCCGATCACTTTTGGGCCGCGTGCGGTGGAGAAGATCGATGCCCGTAAGACCGTAGTTGCCAATTGGTATCTGGATATGTCCCTACTGAAAAATTATTGGGGCGGGCAGCCGAGAACCTATCATCATACCGCACCGATCTCGGCGTATTACGGGCTGTATGAAGCGCTTCGCCTGGCGGCTGAAGAAGGTCTGGAAAACCGCTGGGCGCGACACCGCAAAAATGCCGAGATGCTCTGGCAGGGGATTGAAGAACTTGGTCTTTCGATGCATGTACCGCTTGAGAACCGGATCCCATCACTTACCACTGTGCGCATCCCCAAGGACGTGGATGATCTCAGCATCCGTAAAGCGTTGCTTTCTGAGTACAACATCGAGATCAGCGGCGGGTTTGCAGAACTGGCAGGCAGGGTCTGGCGGATCGGCCTGATGGGGTATTCCTCCCGGGCAGAGAATGTGCTCCTGCTGCTGGCAGCGTTGAAAAAATTGCTGGAGTGAGACAGACAAGAGCTAAAAGTCAAGCAAACCCCGATAGGATATCTATGACCATCAAACGTAGATTATCGATGTTTTTCAAACAGAAGGTATTGGCTCCCCAACTGGGCAGAATGTATCAGTGGGAGAAGATGGTTGTAGATATGCCCGAGTCGATCTGCGGGGATAAGAATTCTCCGGTGCGCTTCGAAATCCCGCAGGAAGGGCTAAAGATGGAGGGGGATCATCCCCCAATTCCGGGCTTTCCGGCGTCACTTCGACAGCAAATTGGCAGCTTCATTAATATCCGAAAATCTGTGCTGGAGCTGGCAGATAACCCGGTTGATGGAAAGACGCACATTGATAATGCCACCCTCGATCAGTTGCGCCAATATGCACTGTCGATTGGCGCTGATGATATTGGATTCACCCCTGTACCAAAGGAGTGGGTGTTTCAGAATACCGCCATCTGTTTCAACCAGGCGATTGTTCTGGTGATGGAGATGGACAAAACCCGGATGGAGACAGCCCCGAGTGTCGATACCGCCGTGATGGTGCACGAGACCTACAACCAGCTTGGGCAGATTGCCAACCAGATCGCCGGCTGGCTGAGGGGAAGGGGATTTGCAGCGCATGCCGGGCACCCGCTGGGCGGGATGACGCTCTACCCGCCGATGGCCCAGGCTGCTGGTCTGGGATGGCGGGGTGCAAATGGAATGGTGATCACTCCTCGGTTTGGTCCCCGGGTGCGGTTGGCAGCAGTCTTCACCGAGATCGAGAATCTGCCTATTTACGAGGGGAATGAGCATGGCTGGGTGTTGGATTTCTGCCAATCCTGCCGCCGCTGCGTGCGGGATTGTCCGCCGGATGCATTCTATGATGAGCCCATCCAGCATGATAATGGACTGATCACAGTGCTGGATAACAGAAAGTGCTTCCCGTACTTCATGCAATATCACGGCTGCTCGATCTGTATCAAGGTGTGCCCTTTCAACCAGCAGTCCTATGAAAAGATCAAAGCCGGATATTTTGATAATTAAAAATGAGGAAGTTTTGTAATAAATGACCTACTTTTAAAACAGGGCATTTTAGTCAGGTGAATCTGAAAGTCATTCAGGGGTGTATGCTAATAGTGTGACGCCCAATTCTTTTTCCAGTTCTTGAAGTTTGGATAACTGTGCGGGGTTAGGCTGAGCAAACTGGTAGCCTGGCTCAAAAGCCATGATATGAAATCCGAATTCAGCTTCCAAATCCTTTATTTTGGCAACGCTATCTGTAGAGATCTCGGCAATTTTTAAATGATACATACTGACTCCTTTTGGTAGCGGATATCCTATACAGAAACATTGTAGCACTGCTTGATTCTATCAGGAAGCCAGGGTATGAATTGGAATGCACTGCGCGCGGTTGGAAATTCTTGAAAAATGAGGAGAAATGTGCAATAATAAAGCAAGTGATTACTTGCATTTGAGGTGATATGGAAAACGAACTTTCTTCTCGGGGAACGGATATTACCCGCAGTAGGATCATGCAAGCCGCCTCCCAGCTTTTCTCTGAAAAGGGCTATGCAGGCACCACCACCCGCGCCATTGCAGACCTGGCTTGCGTGAATGAGGTTACTTTATTCCGGCATTTCGGCACCAAAGAGAAGCTCGCCAAGGCGGTCATGGACCAATTTGGTGGGATGGCGGTTGCAGGCGACCTGGAAACCCGTTTGAGCGGGGATCTTTTTCAGGATCTGACATTGATTGGCCAGATGATGATGCGGGTGATGACCGCACGCAATGACGCCATACGCATGGCGATCTGTGAGGCAAAAAACTTCCCTGAATTCCTGGATGTGGTGGCTGAAAATCCCCGCCAGCTGCGCCGGATGTTGGCACGCTATTTTGAGGGCCAGATGGCAGCCCAAAAGGTTATTCCTAGCCACCCTGAGGTGTTGGCGCAGGCATTTTTAGGGATGTTTTTCTCGTATACCGTTTTGCAGGGGTTTTTACTGGATTCCCTTCAACCAAAAATTTCCACCGAGGAGGTTGTGGAGCAATTTGTGACCCTGTTTGTGCGGGGCATTGTGATTTCCGAGGAGGAATGATGAAGAGCGAGACAGCGATAGAAGTAAATTCTGTTACCAGGCGGTTCAAGCAGATCACCGCTGTGGATGGGCTCTCATTTACAGTGGGCCGGGGCGAGATTTTTGGGCTGCTGGGTCCCAACGGAGCGGGAAAGACCACCACGATCAATCTGATTCTGGGATTGCTGGCTGCCCACCAGGGGAATATTCACGTATTGGGATATGATGTCGCTACCCAACGGCGTGAGGTTTACCAAAAGGTAGGGTATGTGCCACAAGAGACCAATCTTTACCAGGACCTGAGTGCAGAGGAGAACCTGTGGCATCATGCTGCTCTGTATTGTGCGGATTTAAGTTCAGTTAAATCCAGGATGCGGGAGCTGCTTCATTTCGTAAATCTGTGGGAGCGGCGCAAAGACCCGGTGCGCACTTACTCGGGGGGGATGAAGCGGCGTCTGGCGCTGGGGCGCGCTTTGCTGCATGACCCGGAGGTGATCTTCTTCGATGAGCCTACCCTGGGCGTGGATGTGCAGGGGCGCTTTGCCCTCTGGGAGTATATCCAGCAGCAGCGCGAGAGCGGTAAAACCTTTGTGATCTCTACCAATAACATGGCCAAGGCTGATACCCTATGCGACCGGGTACTGATCATTGACCATGGCAAAGCGATCACCCTGGATACGCCGGAAAAGCTGAAATCTGCGATGCGCTGCGATGTGGTCACCCTGCATACCACGCCTCCGATAGACAACCCGCAGACATTGCTTTCTGATTTTTCCGTCTTAAATATTTCCAGGCCCCAACCTGATGTACTCCGCTTTGAGATGCAAAACGCCGAAGCGAAGGCAGCTTCATTGATCAGCGAGGTCAGCCGGACACACCAGCTAACTTCGATCTTGATCGCGCAACCCTCTCTGGATGATGTTTTCCTCTTCCACACCGGCAGGGCCTTGAGGGAGTGAACCGATGAGGCGCTTTGGTTTGCTTCTTTTGAATGAGTTCAGGCTGACCCGTACTGCGCTGGTGGTCAATCTGATCGCAGTGATCCAGCCGACGCTGATGTATTTGCTAATGGCGGTGATCATGGTGGTGCCTACCTTTGATATGTATGTGACGAGGTCTGAAGGAGGCAACGTTGATCAATTGGTGGCTGCAATGGAAGCGGTGGGTTCCCCGATCGGGCCGGATTATATCCTCCCAATTGTGGTTGACCAGGTTGAAACCGGGCGCCGGCAGATGATCGAGGTCACCGAGGAGAATGGTAAACCAACGGCTGTGCAGCGGTACAGCTATATTGACAGCAACCTGGTGAAGAACCTCCGCAACCGGTTAACCGCCGCGCTGCTCATTTTGTGGGATCAGCAGCTGGGGCCTCGGGCAGTGACCATTCTTCAGCATCCCTGGCTGCCTGAGGATATCTCTTACACCGTGTACTTTGGGATGGCAATGATCCCGTTGGCAGCCTACCTAGCGGCAGCGATGATCGGCGGGTATTTGATGGCTCAGGAGTTCGAACACGGCACGGTGCTGGAATACCAGCTGTGCCCGACCCACCACCTTTTGCTGTTGGCAGCTAAGGTCACCCGCCTGCTGCTGACCGGGCTGGTTGCCGCTTTAATCCTGTACCTTGCCCTGGGGCTGGTCACTGGCGTATGGGCCAGCGCAATACTGCCGGTGTTCCTCTCCCTCTTGCCACTGGCTCTGATCGCCGCATGCATTGGACTGCTGGCCGGGCTGCTGACCCGCAGCAGCTTGCCATCGTTCCTCGCCGCGCTGGCCAGCGCCTTTGCGTTCTGGCTGCTGGGGAGCGGGTTTGGACTGGCAGCCGGTTTTTCGCGCGTTTTTGAACGGGTCAGCCGGGCAATCCCCAATACGCCGGTGATCGAGATGATGTTCCCCTATTTCTACTTCGGGCGGCAGGTGGCAGCCCATCCAACAGCAGCCAGAGTTCAGCTTGTGATCTATTGTTTGGTGCTGGCCGTGCTGGTGGTGATCGTCTATCGCCAGCGCGTGCTGCGCATGCAGAGGTGAAGGATGAAACACCTGTGGATCATCTTCAAAACCGAGTTTAACGTCTGGCGGCATGACCCGATCACCGCGATGGGTGGGATTGTGCCATGCTTTTTTATCTTGGTGGCATTTGCCCTGCTGTTTGGCGGGCGTCTGAGCTTCAAGATCGCAGTGATCAACCAGGATCAGGGTGAGTATGGCCAGCTTTTGGTGGATACCTTTGAACAGACGATCTCACCGCTGGATAACGCCCCTTACTACGCCGTTCAGGAACTGGATCAGCAGGCTGCCTGGCGGGCATTCGAGGAATACCACATCGAAGGCATCTGGGTGATCCCGGCTGACTTCTCCGAACGGGTGGCGGCTGGCGGCGATCCTGCCGTTGAGATGTATTTTATGAATTACAACGATGACCGCGCCAAGAACCACCGCATCTATTCCGCCGAGGTGCTGTGGCAGTTTTACCAGAATATTGGGCTAGACGGCCCGCCAATCGCCGTGAGGGAGGAATATCCGCTGCCTGAGATGGTGGACTGGGTCTCGATCATCTCGGTTGGGATCATGCTGCTCTCAGTCACGCTGGGGAGTATCTTCAATATGTTCATCCTGACCTATAAAGCACAGACCGGCAAGGTGACTCTGGAATACGGTCTTTCTCCGCGTTCTTTGGGTTGGGTGCTGGCGCCAAAGTTGGTACTGGCGCTTTTATTTGGGCTGGCGACTGGCACGATCTTCCTGCTGATCATCTGGGTGTGGCTGGGATTCTGGCCTGGATGGCAGATATTCACCGTTTGGATGCTGGCCGGGTTAGTGGCGGTCTTCTGGACCCAGGTGGCGCTGGTTTTTGGTCTGATGGCGCGTAACTATATGCCTGGGGCAGTCGGCGCGGTGCTGGGGGCGATGATCATTTTCTTCATTGGGGGCGGGCTTTCGATGGTTCGGGCACACAAGGATGCGGTCACCTGGGTAGCCTGGCTGTTCCCGAATACCTATGCAGTCGATCCGCTGCGCGACCTGGTTCTGTTCAACGCCTGGCCGGCAGATTTCTGGCCGGTGCTGCTCAAACTGGCAGGGTTTGCGCTCTTCGCGCTGGCGCTCGGCAGCCTGTTTGCCACCCGCAAGCTGCGGCGGATCGGGTAATGGGTCAGCGCAGCAGTCGGATCAGTTCAATGACCTCATCGCGCCAGTGGTAAACGTGGGTGAGGTTCTCTTCCAGCTTTTGCGGGTCTTTCTCGTAGCCTTTAGCCAGTTCAGCCAGGTGGTCGTAATAACCGGAGAGCCTCTCCAGCGGTGGCAGGGTGAAATCTGTGCCAGACTGCAGATCCATTGCCAGGTGGTGGAGGATATCGAGCCATTCTTCAACACTCATCCCGGCTGTTTTCCTGAAATCCCGGATCACCCACTGCCGTTCGAAGATCGAGCGGGTCTTCCAGCCATCGGACTGCTCCTTGAGCGTCGTCCAGACCTGCTTGCAAAGCTCGGCGGCTTGCCAGCGGGTTTCCGCCGAGCGTATGGTGGACTGCCCCTCCGCTAAGGAAGAACCGTAGCTGATGTCGGCGGCTTTGAGCGCCTGGATGGAAGAGATTTCCATCCCTTTGAATTTGTCTGCAAAGACTACTGCGGCTGCAAATCCGGCACCGGCTTCTTCAACCGAGAGCATTGCTCCCCTGTTCAATTCGTAAAATTCCTCTTCCGACATACCCATGGCAGGGGCGACCTGTTTGACCGCTGCAGTGGCGGTCTGGGTGGGCACCAGCCCCGGCCCGATGGTGAAGACATTGACCCCCGAGCCCTCCAGTTCCGCGTCCAGGGTGGTGGAGAGATGCACCTGGGCGGCCTTGAAGGTTTCATAGCCGCCCAGATAGGCAGCCCCGGTGGAGGAAACGCACAGAAAACTTCCGTATCCCCGCCTGGACATATCGGGGATAAAGCGCTTTGCCAGCAGTACCGGTCCGCGCAGATTGACGCGGTAGCTGGCATCCCATTTCTCGATTGGCAGCTCAGTGACTAGGCCCAACACTGCAATGGTAGCATTGTTGATCACCGCATCGGCCTTCCCAAACCGGCTGACGGCTTGCTGGTAGAGATTTTCCACGCTGGCCTCCTCGCCAACATCGGTCTGTACGAAGAGGATGCGCTCAGGATCGAATTCTCCACCCAGCGTCTTGGCTGCCTGACCGCCAGACTCAGGATCGATCTCGGCAATGACCACATTAGCGCCCAGCCAGAGCAAAGCGCGGGCGGCTTCGTATCCGATCCCGCCGCCGGCCCCGGTGACGATCACGGTTTTGCCTTTGAGGGTGTCTTGGGCCAGCCCTAGCGTGGAGATGAGTGGTGAATCTGTCATATTCTCTTGATTTCCTTGCTGGAGCAGGCCTACCAGCGGGCGCGGTGATCTTCCGCAAACCCGATCAAGCCGTCGATCTCGATCTTCTCACCCTGATCGGTGACCACGTTTCCGAAGTAGCGGCCAAACATCTGGTGGACTTCGCTGTCGATGACCACCAGGCGGGTGGTGGCCAGACGCTCAACAAAGGGGAAGAATGCCAGGTCCAGGCGGTTCTGGTTATCTATGAAATGCCAGGGCTGCATATGCGCTTCGGGGTCATAGTCAATGGTGACCCGATCAAGCTTGTGCAGGATACCGTTCAGGATGAAGGCGTTCTCGCTGGCTTGGGAGGTATCGCCGAACCCGCCGCCCATGTTCAGGCCGATGGTGCGCCCATCCGGCAGGAACCCTGAAGCGCTGGCCCACTTCCAGAAGCTGGAATATTCCCACACCCCCCGGCCCCAGTCCAGCTGACCGAGGCTGGTTTCTGGTAAGAGAGTTTCTTCCATTTCACCATAACGGATCTGACCGGAAGCTGGCAGGCAGTTGATCTTGTGGTTGTAATAGAAGCGCTTCTGCCCGATGGGAATGACGATATTCATCGATTCATGTTCCCTGGCCTGCGCCAGGCTGATCTCGGCTGAAATCCCCCGGCCCTCGTGAAATCCAGGCCAGGAGACGGACAAGCTACGGGTGCCCTCGTCGAGGGTGAAATCCAGGGAAATCTTGTCGTTGGCGAAATGAGCATCTCCACTGCGGCTGCTGCGGGGCAGGATGATGCCTTTTCCCAGCGGGATGACCAGCCCTTCTTCATGCAATTCGCCTGTTCTAAAGTCTATGGTGTAGACGAAGATGTTGCCGGCATAGCCCAGGTCTGCGATGGTGGCGGAGAAGAACCGGTTGGGGGTGAAGATGGCGTAGTAATCCCAGCGTTTGACCCTGAATCGCTGGAAGAATTTAAGTGTATAGAAATTTACATCTTCCAGGTTGCAGTCTAGATTTGGGTGCCGGGCCCAGCCGACCTGTGCCAGGCTGCCGTCCTTCTCCAATAATGGTCCGCCGGTGGTGATTTCATGCTGCATATCTCTCTCCTCTGGGTGTGGTGGTGAGATGTCTTTTCCTAATTATATGCCGGGATAAGTTTTTGTGGTCGTTTTGGCTGATCGCTGGCAGGTAAGCAGGGTGTAAAATAAAATAGGTGCAGATGCTGATGCTCTCGTTGTCATGTGAGGAGGAAATGATGACTGCAGATAAACAACCATATTGTTCACAGATCGCCAGGCAAGATCAGATTTCTTTGATCGGTACCGCCACCCGGGCGGATAACTGGTTTTTGGTGGAGTACCCTGCCGCATGGGAATCCAAAGCCTTTGAAGGCAGCCAGATCCCAGACGAGGTTAAGGATTACCTCACCGCAGCGGTGGAGGGAGTGCGGGTTCTTTTAATCCGCAAGACAGGCAAGGCGAAGCACAAAGGTCTACACTTTTTCGCCATCCAGGGAGACGCCTTGGAGCCGAAGATGTATGGATACCAGATCGATGATTACACGGACCTGCTGGAGATCGATCTCAGCTACATGACCTCTGGCCGGCCTGGTGATCCGGCTCATCTGCGCGAAAAGCCCCTCTATCTGGCCTGCGCCAACGGCAAGAGAGACCGTTGCTGCGCCAAATTCGGCATGCAGGTGTTCAAGGCTATGTCTGCAATTGACCCGGAAGCGGTGTGGCAGTCTTCTCATATTGGGGGGCACAACAAAGCCCCGGTGACGCTGTTCTTCCCCCATGGGCTGAATTATGGGATGACCTCATCCGATGACATCCGCAATCTGATGGGAGAGTATCAACGCGGGCGGGTCGGTCTCGAATTCTATCGCGGCAGGGTGGTGTATGACACGCATCTCCAGGCGGGAGAACATTTCTGGCGCGAGCATACCGGGATTTTGGACCTGCCGGGGATGGAAGTGGTTTCAGTAGAGGAGTTGGGGGACAATGAATGGTGGATTGATGTCCATGGGGTGGACGGAGCAGACCATCATTCCTTCCACGTCCGGCAGGAAGTATCTGATATTGAGATCCCAATGACCTGTTCAGGTAAAAAGGTGGAAAAGCTCAGCCGGTTTGTTTGGGTGGAGTAGATCATCATTCCGGCACCAATTAAATTTTTGGCTGAAATTTTCATCTTATTCCGAGACCAGCTGGAAAATATCCACCTTTTCAGTTTTGCCTTTGAGCAGGGCGGAATCGAGGAATTTAGTCTGGAAGTGGTGCTTGATCAGGGATTGTGTCTCGCCGCTGACCAGGATGGGCACACCGAGTTCCTTGGTTTTGTCCTGCAGGCGGGCGGCGAGATTGGCGGCATCCCCGATGACGGTGTAATTGATCCTCTGGCGGGAACCCAGCAAGCCGACAAACACTTCTCCGGTGTTGATCCCGATCCCCATCTTCAAACGGCCGCTAAACACGCCGTTCTGCTGCCAGGTGCGGTTCAATTTTTCCAACGCCTGGTGCATCTCGAGGGCCGCACTGGCCGCCCTGACGGCGTGATCTGCATGCGGGATGGGTTCGCCAAAAAAGGCGATGATCGCATCCCCTTCGTATTTGTCAACCGTGCCGCCGTGTTTATGGATGATAGTGGTCATTACATCCAGGTAGGGGTTGAGCAGGGAGACCAGCTCTTCGGGGGACATATTCTCGGAGAGGGTGGTAAATCCGCGGATATCTGAAAATAGGATCGTTAGGTTGGTGCGTTTGTTCAGGCTGTCGATATCGCGGGTTTCCAGCATCTGGTCAACCATCTCTGGGGAGATGAACCGGCTGAACAGACCGCGGACGCGGCGTTTTTCCATCTCCTGGTTGACCCCTTCCTCCAGGGTGGGAATCACCACCCCGAGGGTGAAAACCAGGATCGGAGCGATGATCGAGAGCAGCATCCCGGTGCGGGAGAAGACGATCTGCCAGATCATCAGGTAAAGGATTACCCCTGCGCCCATCACGGGGACTGCGATCATGGGACGGGGAATATTGGTCACCAGGCGGGCTAGCAGTGCGAGTGCTAACAAGATCAGCAGGGTCAGCCAGGGAGGGGACAGGCGTAGATAATCGCCGGTCAGCATGGTGGCCACCAGGTTGGCCACGATCTCTACACCTGGGGTGAGGTTGGTGGTGGAGAACGGGGTGGGGTAGATATCTTGCAGGGTTTCGCTGGAAGAGCCGATCAGCACGATCTTGTCTTTGAAAATATCCGGGTTATAGTCTCCTTCCAGCAGGTAGGCGGCAGAATAGGTGGGGTAGGTCTGGCGGGGGCCGGCGAAATTGATAAGCAGATGCCCGCGCTGGTTGAGCGGGACGCGCTCAGCGTTGAATTCGACAGAATTAGGGCTGGGGTTTTTTGGCGGGGAAATGTGAAGGCCAGCCTGGACGATCTCGAAAGACCAGTTGTAGAGCGTGTTCTCTTGGATCTGTTTGTATGCCAGCACACTGCGGACGACCGCATCATCGTCGCGCTCCACCTCTGTGATCCCATATCCCTCAATAAATGGGAGGAAGATCTCCTCGGGGATATTGTGGGTGGTAGAGTAGGGAATCTCGATCACCTGACTGACAGTGACCACCGAATTGGCTGCCTCGAAGGCATCTGCCAGGGCCTGGTCTTCCTGCGGGTTGGCGGATGGATCAAATAAGAAAATATCATAGGCGATCATTTCCGCGCCAGCCTCATTCAGCCAGGTGACGATCTCAGCCATGCGGCTGCGCGACCAGGGCCAGCGTTCGCCCACCCAGCTGAGCGATTGGTCGTCAATATCCACGATTACGATCTTCTCATGGGGCGCTCTAACTCCTTGCAGGCGGACGGCTGTATCTCTGGCAGAGAGTTCCAGTTTCTCGAGCGGGGTGGCAATATCCGGGAAGTTGTAGGCCAGTTCCAGCACAGCAAAAACTAGGAAGATCAGCAAGATAATCCGGCTTTTCTGGGGTGGGACTGCGGAATTTTGTTCGCGAAGGGCCATAATTGCACCTGACGGGCAGTCAAACTTAAGCTTGATCCGATTTTACTCTTAAACCTGGATGCAGGTGTTTATTTCTGATACCAGATTGGGAAGGAACATTCTCCAGTTGAAAAGCGTTATAAGTTTATCTAAAAAAGTTGGCGATGTCAGCGAGATCAATTCGCCAACTGTGTTGTTGGGTTAACACAAGGCTATGCTTAGGGCGTTTTTTGCGTTGATAGCCAAATGCTTTTGGTGTATAGTGAAGTTGTAATTCTGGAAGGTTACGAACAAGGAGCATACGATGAAAAGGATAGTACTGTTCGGTCTTTTGCTGGTCTTTCTGATGGCTGTGGCAGCTGGATGCAATTTACCCAGGACTTCAGCGGGTGAGGACAGCGGCCAGGCAGCCCAGACCTATGCAGCCCAGACCATAGAAGCGCGTCTGACTGCAAATGCAGTCAACAGCGGCGATGGGGGTCAGGTGCAGCCCACCAATACCCAGGCCCCGCCCCCTCCCGAAGAGCCGACGGATACACCAGAACCCACCGAAACCCCCAAACCCACGCTAACCCCGACAAAAGAGAAACCCTGCAACCAGGCAGAATTTGTGAAAGATGTGACTGTGCCTGATGGGGAGGAACATGCGCCAGGTGATACCTTCACCAAAACCTGGCGGCTTAAGAATGTTGGGTCTTGTACCTGGAACAATGACTATGATCTGGTCTTCGATTCAGGTGAAAAGATGGGCGCTTCCAACGTGGAAGATATAAATATGGGCAATGTCGCCCCTGGCGATACGGTGGATGTCTCTGTTGATCTAACTGCCCCGGCTGCTCCCGGCACCTACAGGGGAAGATGGAAGCTGCGCAGCGCGGATGGGGTCGTGTTTGCCCTCGGCGATGACGATGTCTCCTTCTTTGTGGAGATCGAAGTGGTGGAAGCGGTGAGTATTGATATCCTGGGTTCAAATGTCTACAGCTGCGGTATGGATACTTACGTGGCTGTCCGGGTCAAGAACACCGGCACGAAAGCGCTGGAAAGTTCCAAGAGTTCGGTCAAGAATCTGGATACCAATGCCACGACTGATTATCTCCCTTACGACAAACCCTTCACGGAGAATGCCAATGATTGCCCACCGATGCAGATCAATAATCTGGAACCAGGGGATGTCTACTATGTGACCTTCAATATGGCTTCTTCTTCCGCTGAGTTCAAGTTCACGGTCAGGTTATGCACGCAGGAAGGCGGCGGCGGTGATTGCGCTTCAGATACGATCACTGTGGATGTGCCATAACAGAGAATAAAAGGCAAAAAGACGAATGGGCTGACCTGCCATGTCAGCCCATTTTTTCTTACTAATTGGAGAGGTTAGCCACAAATTCTTCCACGGCCTCAAGGAACAGTACCGGGCATTCCTCCTGGGGGACATGTCCGCATTCAGGCAGCACAACCAGTTCTGCGCCGGGAATTTGGTCTTTGAGGGCAATCGTGCCCTCAGTGGGGACAATACGGTCATCATCACCAGTGAGCAGCAGAATTGGCAGATTGAATTGATCCAACTGGTTGGGAAGCTGGCTCTCAACCATGGAGGTGGAGAAGTGCCACAGGGCAATATCCCAATTCTCTGCTTGCAGCGGTTTGGTGTACAGCGGGATGGTATCTTCCGGCTGGTTTTGCGGATTATGCCAGGCAGTTGCTAGGGTTTCCAGACCGGAATCGGCGATGCTGCGCACCAGCAGCGGGCCAATCCGCCGCGCTTGGGGGAGTTTCATCAGGGCGGAGAATTTGGTGACCGGGCTTTGGCCTGTGCCAAGCGCCGGGCTGACCAGGATCAGGGCAAGGACGCGCTCGGGGTGGAGAAGTGTGTATTCCATTGCCACCCTGCCTCCGGCGGAGTTGCCCACCAGCACCACCTGGTCGAGGCCCCAGGCATCCAGCATTTGATCCAATTGCGAAAGGCTGGCCTGTGGAGTGTAGGGGTTTTCACCTGTCCAGGTGGCTGGCCGCTCTGTGAGCCCAAAGGCCAGGCGGTCATAGGCGTAGACGGTGTAGTCTTCGGACAACACCGGCGTGACTTCACGCCATGAGTAGAGGCTGGCGCCAAACCCATGCAAAAGGATCATGGCAGGTTCACCACTGCCGCCAGTTTTGTAGTGGAACAGGATGTCATCTATCAGAATGAAGAGACTGTCGGGGTCTGCAAGCTGTTCAACAGGGAGAACCCCTTCCGGAGGGGGGATAGGGATTACCAGGGGAAGGATGAGCAGGACGGCAATGATCCAGAGGAGTATTCTCACGAATTTGTTATTTGTTTCATTCATTCTCACATTCCATAGGTGTATAATGGTGGGCATTCATTAATGGTGTTTTATGGTAGAAGGCACTAGACGGTACATGCTGAAGGTGGACGACGATCTTTGCCAGGTGTGTGAAGTATGCCTGGCAGGAGAGGTGTGCCGCGGGAATGCCTTTCGCCGTTTTGAACGGGATGAAAGCCCGTTTTTGGATATGAGCCGGTGCTGGGGGTGTATGGACTGCATTCCAGCCTGTCCGCATAACGCGGTTGTCCGGCATGAATATGATACCTGAAAACCAGTGATTGGTGGTTGGCAATTAAGCACCTCGGCGCGCAAAGCTTGGGGAAAAGCAAATTAGCGCAGATGAACACGGATGCAACCATCTGGGGGATTTCTGGCAATTTTTGGGGTGATAGGCTGTAGCTTTTCACGATCTGACTCTTCGACTATCAGCTAACCGAATGCTTTAATCCTTTTTCTTTGCCGATACCAGCCATTTTGGATTGGGATGGCGTTTTGGCTTGCGTCCGTAAAACAAATCGTCCAGTCTGAGAGCTGCCCGCCGGAAGAAGCCAGAGCGGCGGTTGCCCCAGCGCACCAGGTTGTGAGCCAGGTTGTCGGGATGGGCATAGGGGCAGACCGCCATACAGATGCCGCAGTCGGTGCCGATTTCATTCCAGTAGGCAAAACAGGTCTGGGGATTGAGCTTCCAACGCAGGATGCCGTCTGCTTCCATGCGGGGGCCGAAGGGAATTGACCCGCTGGGGCAGTTATCGGCGCATTTTTTGCAGATTGTGCAAAAATCGATGACTGAGGGGTCTGCGCCGGGTGAATCTGGCACCAGTTCCAGATTGGTGGTTACCACCCCCAGGCGCACCCTTGGACCGAGTTCGGGGGTCATCAGCAGAGAGATGCGGCCGATCTCGCCAAGACCAGCATCCCGGGCGACTGCCGGGCAGATCACCCGGTAGCTGCCGTCGATGTGGGCGCGGGCCTGATAGCCCAGTAGTCTGATAGCAGCGGCCAGCTGGACGGCGATCTTGCCAGCCTCGATATACTGGTGCGCCGATTCGATCACCGCCGCGCTGTAAGGGGCCGATTGCATGGTAGCGAAATCCATTTCAACGGTGAAAGCCAGGGCGTGGCTGTGGTCGAGGTTGATTGCTCCCCCGTATTCCCCGGGACCGCGCCCGATATGGGAGTAGATATGGTAGGGTTCCAGCTGGGTGATGCCGACATCGCTGGCGCCAAAGTGACGCGCCTGGGCTTTGAGATATCGGGTGGCTTCCTCTGGGGTGAGCGGGAGGCGGTAATCTACTGGTTCTCCTTCGACCAAGCTGCCGAGGGTTTCGGTGATCTGGAAACTGGCATCAGCAGCGGCAAAGGCGGCGGGATTGGCATGCTTGCTGTACGGGGAGAGAATCCCGGGACGGGCACGGTTGCGATCGTCAGCCAGTTGATTTTCTGGGTGCAGGGTGTAGTATTGCTCATATTGCGGTGTGCCCGGCTGCAGGCGGTGGCGGGCAAAGACGATATTGCGTTCGTCGAAGCGCTGGGTGGGGGAATGCTGGTCGGGGGGCAATTTTCCGATCGGGAGGAGGAAGAGGATCAGGGTGACGGCGAGCAGTACGATTAGTGCATAAAATATTACAATTTGAACTGAATAAGTAAAACATATTGCTAAAAAGAGTGTGCCTGAAATCCCGATCCCCAACCCGGCGCTGACTGCAGCCGCGCGCTTCTCCCGTTCCTTGATCGAGACAATCGAGAACCACAAAAAAAGCAGGGCAGTGAGCAGGCCGAAGGTGATAAACACCAAGTCAAGGATTGATTTTTGCAACATGCAACCATTATAAGTGGTTTCGATTAAAGGTTAGTGAGCTGTTAGGTGAATAGTTGGTTTGTGTGTGATAATTGCGCTTATGGATCGGATTCGAGAGACCTTCAACTGCTTTTCACCTAAATTCTGGGTGCTGGTGCTTTCCCAATTCATTGATAGACTCGGGGGCACGATCATTTTCCCGTTCTTCTCCCTGTACATCACCCAGAAGTTTGCGGTGGGGATGACCGAAGCGGGTGCACTGCTAGGGTCTTTTGCCACCTTCAGTTTTGCCGGCAGCATGATTGGTGGGGCGCTGGCAGACCGTTTTGGGCGCAAAGGAATGGTGATCTTTGGATTGGTGTTTTCCGCGATCAGCAGTATCGCCTTTGGCCTGATCAACGAATTCTGGATGTTCTTTGTGATGTCTGTCTTTGTGGGTTTGCTTTCCGATATCGCCGGTCCGGCTCACCAGGCGATGGTGGCTGATTTGCTGCCCGAAGAACACCGTGCCCAGGGATATGGGATTATGCGCGTTTCTGCCAACCTGGCCTGGATCATCGGGCCGGTGATCGGGGGACTGCTGGCTGGGGTTTCTTATCTGCTCCTATTCGTGCTGGATGCGATCTCAAGCCTGATCGTCGCTGGCGTGGTGCTGGCCTTCATCCCGGAAACCAAGCCGGAAACTGCGGAAGATGGTGTGAACGAAACCCTCGCCACCGCCTTCAAGGGTTATCTGAAAGTTGCCAAAGACAGCTTGTTCATGGCTTTCATGACCGCCAGCATCTTCATCAATTTTGCCTATGGCCAAATCTACAATACCCTGTCTGTTTACTTGCGGGATGTTCATGGCGTCCCTGCGCAGGGTTACGGATTATTGATGAGCGCCAACGCCACTGCAGTGGTCTTGCTGCAGTTCTGGATCAGCGCCAAGACGCGGAAATTCCCTCCCTTGCTGATGATGGCGCTGGGAACCGGTTTCTACCTGGTCGGTTTTGCGATGTATGGCTTTGTGGCCGGGTTTGCCCTCTTTTTAGCGGCGATGCTGTTTATCACGGTGGGAGAAATGATCGTGCTGCCGCTTGGGCAGGCGCTGGTGGCCAAGTTTGCCCCGGATGATATGCGCGGACGCTATATGGCATTCTTTGGGTTCAGTTGGTTGCTTTCAGCCGCGATTGGGCCGGGGCTTTCGGGTATGATCCTGGATGGACCGCAGCCCGAAATGCTGTGGTTCCTGTGTGTGTTCAGCTGTCTGATTGGGATCGTGTCGTTAGTCTGGCTGCACCGGCGGGGAGGAGTAAAATTTGCCTCAATGGAACCCGCTGAAGCCTAGTTGATGATGTCAAGCCTGGCCAGGACTTCAAACTTGTGAAGAAAAGGAGGGCCCTTACTGGACCCTCCACTATTTTTAAAAAGTCTATTTTGTAGGAATTTCTACGGCCAAGCATAGACATTGTCGAAGAAGACTTTGTAGCCTGCCATCGTGTTTTCATAGGTAAACATAAAGAAGGTCATCGAACCGGGGGAAGTGACAATATACTCATTGGGTATCTCAACTTCATGCTCGAGCACGCCGTTGACCGAAATGGTGACCTTATCTGGCAGGCAGGAAACTTCGAACGTGTTCACCTCATCTGGATTGGCCGTTATATTTGATAATGGCAGGTATTCATCATCAGGCAATATTTTATGTTCCTGCTCATCTGCGACCACGGCAACATAGGCGTCTCGATGGTAAAGATCAATATCTACGAAATAATAATCTGTCAGCACATCATCCTGTTCCTGGATCCGGCACTCAACTCCTATCGTGCCGCCCTGTTCGCCTGGCGGCCCCCAGGCATCAAACCGGACGGTGGTGGGGAAGAATAGGGTGGGAATATACACCCCATCCAGATAATCCGGTTCACGGATTTCCATGCTGTATGCCTGGTTCTCGTACTTCAGGACAGTAATCTCACCATCAATCACCGGCCAGTCGAGGGCATCGGAGGAGAAATTATCAAAGAACGCGGTTTGATCTGATTTTTGTGGCGAGAGCGGGCCTGGATCTGATTGAGTTGGTTCAACTGGCTGTTCGGTCGGTAATTCATCAGTAGACTCCGGTTCGACCGCCACGTCTAATGTGGGCAAAGGAAGTTCTCCGGTCTCGATGAAATCTTCGATCTCCCCGGTCATGCCGGGGATATCAAATCCTCCCAGCCCCTCAGCTAGGCGGTCGCCGAGGAAGTAGAATGCGCCAGCAAGGAGAACGCACAGGCAGAGGAGCACCAGACACCCGATTCCTACGGGGAGCAGCCATTTGGGTCTGTTGTTTTCTTGCATTTTTCTTTCCTTTCCTTTGAGTTGTTGGTTATACCACTAAAAATCCTGCTTGGCCCGGTACTGCAGGGCTTCAGCCAGGTGAGTGGGGGAGATATTTTCTGCGCCATCCAGGTCGGCGATGGTGCGGGAGAGCTTGAGAACCCGGTGATAGCCGCGGGCCGAAAGGTGCAGCTGGCGCATGGCGCTGGTGAGTACAGATTTACTGGTGGCGTCCAGCGGACAGTAGAGGCGCACCTGCTCCACGCTCATGTCGGCGTTGGAGAGCGCGCCGTCTGCAGACAGGCGTTCCAGCTGGCGCTGCCGGGCGGCTTCCACGCGCTGGCGGATGGCTTCGGAAGGCTCGCCCAGGCGCTCATCACCGAGTTTTTCAAAGTCCACGAAGGGCACTTCCACGTGGATGTCGATGCGGTCTAGCAGTGGGCCTGAGATGCGCTTTTGGTAACGGGTGATAACCATGTGTGAGCAGGTGCATTCCCGCACCGGGGAACCGAAATGCCCGCACGGGCAGGGATTCATGGCGGCGACCAGCTGGAAGCTGGCCGGGAATGTGAGGGTGCCTTGCGCCCGGCTGATGGTGATGACCTTGTCCTCGATCGGCTGGCGCATGGTTTCCAGCACACGGTTGCCGAACTCTGGGAGTTCATCGAGGAACAGCACGCCGCGGTGGGCGAGGGAGATTTCTCCCGGCTGGGGCCAGTTGCCGCCCCCGACCAGCCCGGCATGCGAGATGGTGTGGTGCGGTGCCCGGAAGGGACGCGCCCGGATGAGGGGCTCATCGGAGGGGAGCTGGTCGGCGATGGAATAGATACGGGTAACCTCTAGAGCTTCCTCCAGGGTCATATTCGGCAGGATGCCGGGGAGGGCGCGCGCCATGAGGGTCTTGCCGGAGCCGGGCGGCCCGGTCATCAACAGGTTGTGCCCGCCAGCCGCAGCGACCTCGAGGGCGCGCTTGACATGTTCCTGGCCCTTGATCTCGCGGAAATCGGTTTCACCGGCGGCCGGCACGAAAACGGCATCGGGCGGCTGAACCGGTTCGATCTGATTGCTGGTGGTCAGGTGGGCATAGAGCTGGGAGAGCGAGGTAACCGGGATGACCTCCAGGCTGGGGATCAGGGCGGCTTCGGCAGCATTGACCTCGGGGATGTAGAGGCGGGAGAAGCCCTCCTTGCGGGCTAGATCGGCGATAGGCAGCACCCCGCTGATGTGGCGCAGGCTGCCGTCGAGGGAGAGTTCGCCAGCGATCAGTGCGCCGTCCAGCATCTCAGAGTGAAGCGCGTTGGCGGCGATCAGTACTCCCAGGGCGATGGGCAGGTCGTAAATTGGGCCGGCTTTGCGGATCGAGGCGGGGGCGAGGTTGACGATGATCCGCTTGCGGGGGTAGGGCAGGCCGGCGTTCTTGATCGCCGACTGCACTCGCTCGCGGCTCTCTTGCACAGCAGCATCGGGCAGGCCGACGATCACCACCCCGGGCAGCCCCTGGCGGGTATCTACCTCCACATCCACAACTACGCCGTCCAATCCGATCACAGCGCAGGATTTAACGTTAGCGAGCATGTCCCTAGTTTACACTAAAACAGATGGGAGAATGTGTTTCTTCAGGAAAAATCCAGTTGGAAAAACCCGGTGGATCACTCCGAGAACTGCGGGCTGGCAATTCGTTCGCCGGATTTTTGATCAAATAAATGCATCCGGTGAAGCTGCACCTCAGCCTGATCTCCTGCCTGGCAGGGCTGTTTGGAATAGATTTGGAAATCGTTGCCTTTTGACTCCACTGTAACCACCGCCTTGTTTTTGAACGGCAGTGGGGTAACATCCACGATACGGCCGCGAATGGCGCCTTCCCCTTGCCTGGCGAGGACTGCGTCTTCTGGGCGGAAACCGATGATCTTTTCTCTGTAAGCCGGGTTGACCAGATACCCATCACACAGGTTGATTGAACGTGTTTCGTAATCCAGGTTCAAAAATTCTGCCACAAAGATGTTTTTAGGGGTTTTGTAAATCTGTTGATAGGTCCCGGTCTGCACGATCCGGCCCTGGTCCATGATGCTGATCTCGTCTGCCAGGATGACGGCTTCGTGCTGGTCGTGGGTGACATAGATCGTAGTGATCTTGAAATGATGGAGCAATATCTTCAGGTTGATCCGGTATTTCTCCCGCAATTTTTGATCTAAATTAGAAAAAGGTTCATCCATAAGAAACAGGACCGGATCACGGGTGATACAGCGCGCCAGGGCTATCCGCTGGCGCTCTCCCCCTGACAAGTTGGTTGGCATCCTGCCAAGAAGGTGCTCAAGCTCCACCCCCATCAGTTTGCTGGTGCGTTCGTATTTTTCTTGCGCTTGCTGATCCAGTTCGGGCGTTTTTTTGCGGAACATAAAGTAGGTGAGAATATTTTTCT
>JAFGDK010000100.1 GCA_016932165.1 Anaerolineales bacterium | reverse complement strand
CAATCGAAAACCCTCCCCTGTTTCCAAATCTTAGGACATTTCTACTTTGCTAACAGGAGGACATTTTAACTTTGCCTTGACAGGGGAAAGGTGAAACCTTCCTGCAGGCAAACACGGATGAACGCTGAAACTAAACCCGATCAAACCAATCGAATGAAAACGATTAGGCTAAGGATAGCACAATTGTCGAAGAACCTACTGCCCAAAGGTAAACCTAACATACATAAATTGGGTTGCTGAAGATCCAGCCGCGGCGCTTCCCCTTAAATGACAGATACACCTCTACCCGGTAGATGCCGGGTTCCGTCACTTTGTGTACCAGGGTATCCCGCTTACGGGAGGAGCGGATCACCTCACCATCTTTGAGCAGCAGGCATTCGGCTGCCTGGGGGAGCCTGATCTGCAAAGTGGCAGAAGTGCCAGACTCGATTTGGTCACCCATCAAATAGGTTTTATCCCCGGTGTGAGCTACAAATGAAAACCCTTTGGTGGAGGCGGGGAGGTCATACCCGATGAAGGCGTGCCCGGCCGCCAAAGCCTGATAGATCAGCTTCTTGTCCTGGGCCAGGCTGCCTGTCAGCGCTTTTTCCAGCAGGAGATGTGTGTTTACGGCCCGGAAGTGGTCTTGGTACGGAAATAGAATCCGTTTAATCGGGCCAAGCGAGCCGTGCATGGCATGCGCATCTGAACCGCCCACTGCGACAACCGGTTGGCCCTTTGCCAACAAGGTGTCCCAAAGTTGGAGAGTCTCCGGGAAGGGCCCGTGGGCTACCCTCTGAAAGTTGAGGGCATAACGGATTGCCGGGAGATATCCTGTCAACAAGGATTTAAACTCGGTCATCGCATTCCATAATTCGATGCCGGTGAAACCAGTTACTTCCAGGTTGACCCAGGAGAGGTCTTGTTGTCTGAATCTGGGGGCGGGTGGGTCAACCGGGTGGGCAAGGAAGCAAAGCCCGCCGGCATCCCGCACCTGGTTGATCAGGTTTTGCGGGTCTGGGGCAAAGGTGGCCATCTCCCGTTCGGCGCCAAAGACCAGCATATGGTTCTTCTGTGGATCCCGCGCCTGGTCGTGGACTTCTTCCCCAATCAGCACCAATACCTGCTGATCGCCTTCCCGGTAGTATTGTTCCATTCCCTGGACCCAGATATTATGGTCGGTGATAATAACCGCATCCAGGCCAGCTTGGATGGCTGCTTTGGCCAAGTCTGCATGCAGGCCGGTACCGTCTGAGTATTGGGTGTGCATATGCAGGTTGATCGTGATCTCGGGCATAATCACTCCTGAGTGAACTCCTTCCATGCAGCTTCGCAGCTGCCTTTCCCCGGTCATAATAGGGGTTTTGGGTGCGGGTGTTCTGCTTCCTCTTGTTTGACAGAATCACCCTGTCAACGGTATAATCCGCCTGTTTGGGAGACCATGAAATACTCAACATGGTCCGGCATGATAAGGAGCAATGATGGAAACCTTTTTAGATATTGCCTTGATTATAACTTCAATCGCATTGATTGCGAGTGTGGTTTTGCAGAGTAAGGGCGGCGGATTAGGCGGCTTGGTCGGCGCTGACACCGGCGGCGTATTTTCAGCCCGCCGCGGGCTTGAAAAAACCCTGTTCAATGCCACAATTGTGCTGAGTGTGATCTTCTTCATTCTGGCGATCATCAGCGTAGCGATTACTGGCTAAAAGAATCTTATCATCTTAACACTTTAAGGGATGCTCTGGCAAACTGCTGCGGGCTTCCCTTTTGTGTATCTTGGGGATCCCCCTTTTTGATATAGGAATTTGAACTCAAGCGCGGTAAGATAATCTTATGAAAAACTTCAGATGGCAGATATTGATTGCAGTCATCGCCCTGCTGGCGGTTGCCGTGGTGCTCTTGAGCCAATCTCAGGTGGGAGAAACGATCACCCAGATCATTGAACCAGCTGCTCCCGGTGGGGTATATGTGGAGGGACTGGTTGGCACGCCTTCCCGTTTCAACCCGCTGCTGGATGAGTACAACCAGGTGGATCAGGATGTGAACCGTCTGGTATTCAGCCGCATGATCCGGTTTGACTCTTGGGGCAATCCCCAACCGGAACTGGCCGAATCATTCGGTGCTTCCGTGACGGGTGATATCTACAACGTGCAATTGCGTGAGAATGTCACCTGGCATGATGGTATGCCTGTGACTACTGCTGATGTGCTCTTCACGATTGGACTGATGCGCGATGCGGGGATACCCCTGCCAGCCGACGTGCGGGTCCTATGGAATTCTGTGGAAGTGGTGGCATTTGATGCCCTACATCTGCAGTTCAAACTGCCAGAACCCTATGCCCCTTTCATGGATTATCTTGCCTTTGGCATTTTACCCAAACACATCCTGGAGGGGAAATCTCCTCAAGAACTGATCAACGATCCGTTCAATCTTCTGCCGGTGGGTTCTGGTCCCTATAAAGTGGTAAATCTTCGCAGCGAGGCTGGCCAGGTTACCGGCGTGGTGCTCGAAGCTTTTGAGGATTACTATATGGGCACTCCGCTGATCGAGCAGATTGTGATCCGGTATTTTGACTCCTCAGAGGATGCATTGGCTGCTTACAAAGCCGGTGAGATATTGGGAATTGGTTCTGTTTCCCCGGATACACTGGATGATGTGCTGGCTGAACCCAACCTGAATATTTTCTCGGTGCGTATACCTGAAATGACGATGGTACTGTTCAACCTGGGTGAGAATTCCCCCATATTTTTTAAAGACCCTATCTTCCGCCAGGCAATGATGACTGCTCTTAACCGCGCATGGGTGATCGATCAAGCGCTGGATGGGCAGGCGGTCCTGGCCAACACACCGATTCTGATGGGCTCCTGGGCTTATTTTGATCAGGTTCAGACCTATGAGTATAACCCTGAGGATGCGGTTAAAATCCTTAGAGAAGGGGGATACGGCCTTCCAGCCGACGGCAGTTTGGTCCGTGAGAAGGAAGGTATCCGCCTTTCGTTTGAGTTAATCTACATGGATGAACCTCAGCACCAGATGATGGCAGAAATGATCCGGGATTACTGGGCTGAGGTCGGCGTACAGGTGGAAATCACCCCTATCCCGGCCGATGCTCTCTATCGAGATTATCTTGCTCCTCGAAATTATGAAGCTGCCCTGGTAGATATGGCGCTATACGATTCTCCCGATCCAGACCCCTATCCATTTTGGCATCAGGCTATGGCCGTCACGGGACAGAATTATTCCCAATGGGATGACCGCCGGGCGAGTGAATATCTGGAGCGGGCCCGGGTAATACCAGACCGCTTTGAACGTACCCGGCTGTACCGTAATTTCCAGATTCATTTTTCACGCGAACTGCCTGCCCTGCCGCTGTTCTATAAAATCTTCAACTACCCAATTGACCAGCAGGTGCGGGGTGTGCAGCTTGGTCCTTTGTATGATCCTGCCGACCGATTTGATCAGGTGTATGCCTGGTCTTTGGAGACCCGCCCGATTGTGGAACAAGCGCCAGAAGTGGAGACAGGCGGCGAGTGACGCGGCACGGGGGAAGAGAGAATAAATCTTAGAAAATTGAGAGCCCTGAAAATTGGGCTCTTTTTGTGAGCTGACCGAACCTGATTGTACGCTGCCTGGTTGGTTGCATGGAGCACCTAATCTCTAATCACTCCGTCCCATATATGCCCACATAGATCTGATGCAGCTCGTAGATGCGGCGAATGTAATCGCGGGTCTCCGAGAAGCGGATCACCTCCACGAATAGGTCTATATCGCCATCAGCCAGCGCCAGCCACTTGGAGGCGTTCCCGCCCCCTCCGTTGTAGGCCGCCAGAGCGGCATACAGATCGCCGTTGAACGCGGCTCGCTGACGGTTGAGGTAACTGGCCCCAAAGGGGATGCTGACTGCCGGGCGGTACAGGTCGTCATCGGTGTAGTTTGGCGGCCAATTCAGGGCACGCGAAATTTCTTCTCCGGTGCTGGGGATGATCTGCATCAGCCCGCGCGCCCCGGCAGTGGAGGTGACAAAGCCTTCAAACAGGCTTTCCTGGCGCATCATACTGGTCAGTAACAGAGGGTCCAGGCCATATTCCTGACTGGCATCCTGCACAAGGTGGCGGTAGTACAGCCCAAAACGTTGATGGTTGAACCAGGCCGGGGCAGTGAGTGTCCCGGCGTCATCCAGCCCGGCCAGATCAAGGACCCGCCGAGATGCGATGATCCCAGAGCGATACAGCCCGATCTCGATCAGATAGTTGGCCAGCCTGAAGGTCTGGGCAGGGTCGTCTTGGACAGCCTGGCGGTAGGATTCAAACTCGCGCCGGGCATCCTCCCACTGGTTCAACCGCCACAATTCAGCGCCGCGTACCATGCGCGGATCTGAGAACAGGGGGGCAGGGTTGGACAGGTCTTCTTCAACTGGGATACTGAAGATCGTGCGCATCCAGGTGATGGCGGCTGCTTTCTCGGTCAGTGGGTCGGTCGTAAAATTAGTTCTATCGGGGATATCAAATGGTTCTCTCCCCTCCATCAGATCAGCGGCACGTTCGCTGTAATAGCCAGTCGGGTCGCTGGTGCTGGCCTGAAGCCAGGCATCGTTGGCAGCATCAGGGTAGCCCCATCTGGCATAGGCTTTCCCGATCCAGAAATAGGCCGCAGCCTGGTCAGTGGGAGTGGCGGTCACACCCAGTGCGGATTGGAAAGTGCTGATCGCGTTTTCCCACTGGCCCATGCGGTAACGGGCAATCCCAGCCTGGAATAATCCTTCAAACGCGTAAGCCGAGGTAGAAAACTGGGTACCGATCCGCTCCCAGAGCCGGGCAGCCTGCTGGAGGTCGAAGTCGCGTTCCGCCACCCTCCCGGCGTAGAAGAGGAATTCAGGGGCGCGGGCATCCACGGGAGAGCGGTCCACAAATTCCAGGTATGTCTCAATGGCCTGATCTGGTTTATTCAGGAAAACATCCTGCGTATAGGCAATTTCGTCGTAGGCGTTGGCCCAATTGCGCTCGTTGAGATGGTCATCGATCACAGCCTGCCAGGCATCAATTGCCTTGGCGTATTCACCCAGATTCAGGTAAGAGAGCCCCAAATAGTAGTGCGGGGTATCAGAATGGGTATCTGGATTATCCCGCAGGTAGCGTACAAAGGCTTCCACGGCAAATCCATATTGCTTCACAAAGTAGTTGATCAGCCCGCGGTTCAAATCGCTGACCGATTGGCCGGCATCCAGCAGGCTGACCAGGGACAGGTATGCATCGTATGCCAGCGGGTAGTTTTCCACAGCTTCCGCGTAAGCCAGGTATGCTTGCTCTGGGGAACCCAACTCAACCAAAATATCGCCCATTTTTCGCAGCGCTTCCGCTTTTTGATAATCGTTCTGGGTGCGTTGGGAGACATCTTCAAAGGTTACCAGGGCAGTATTGAGCTCATCCATGGCCAGGTAGGCATCTCCAATCCGCAGATTGAAGTAGATGTTGTCGCCGATGAAATCAGATTGGAGCGCCATGAGGTAGGCATCAATGGCCGCCTGGTATTGCTCCGCAGCCATGTGGTTATCTCCCACGCGCTGATAGATGTAAGCATCAATCAGGCCGGGCCTCAGCTGCTGGTAGCGCAAAAAGGACTCCACCGCCAGCGCTGGCTGCCCGGCTGCTTGCAGAATTTCTCCCTGGAGAAAATACAGGTCAGCCAGGCTGTTGGAGTTTGGGTATGCATTGACCGCCTGGGTGAGGGTATCGGTGGCTGCCTGGGTTTGACCGATCTTGAAATAGGTGCGTGCCAGCCCCAGCATGGCCGCCGCTTTGATCTCGTTCTCGGTTGTTCCATCGAAAGCCTGGGAATATTCCTGCAAGGCCAGGTCCCACTGGCCGTTGGCAAAGGCTGCATCTCCGCTCTGGATCCGTGCCCCGGGTTCCGGTGTGGGGATCGGGGTGGGGGTGGGTGTTTGGGTGGGTACAGGGGTGGGGCCAATGGTTGGCGTGTAGGTGGGCAGGGCAGGGTTTAAAACCCGGTCGACCCGGCAGGCCAGGGTGACCAGGATGAGGACTAAGACAAAGGTAATCAGTTTCTTTTTATTCACGAATCGCACTATACCGTAGGTGAGATTGACCGTCAAGGAGCATTTAGTTTCATGGTTTTTTATTTTTCAGTTGAATGGGCTTATCTCTCTGATATTGTATTTAAACCTCCTCTTATCATTATCTCCGGGTGCCTGGTTGCCTAATCATTCTCCTTTAAAATTGGCTTGCTTCGTGCATCCTTTCGGAGTATGCTAGAAATTGCATAAAGAGACGCGAAAATTAAGCAAAATATGAAGAAATTCCGCCATCCGAAAGAGAAAACAGCCGCACTGGTCACCTTTGGATTAGGCCTGCTGGCCTCGCTGTTCTTTGTGACCGTCACTTTTGGGTGCGGATTGTTTTTGCTGGGGCTGGGCTTTGCCTGGATCTCAATCACCATGCTCAACAACCCCCGTTTAGACCAGTACCACCGGATAAACCACAACAATCTCCCCGAACTGTATGAAATGGTACACCAGATCCGCAAGCAGTGGCGCATGGCCGATCTTGATATCTACCTCAACCCTACCCGCCAGATCAATGCCTCAGCCAGTGATTTTGGCAAGGATTTCTTAATCGTCAATCAAGGTTTATGGATGTCTATCCAGAATGATGTGCACCGGAAATTTGTCATCGGCCATGAACTCGGTCATATTGGGCTGGGACACAGCTGGCTTCGGGTGCTTGCCTACCAGGCAGACAATGCCTTCCAGGGCAGCTTACTGGGCATTTTGTTCCAATTCTTGCTGCTGAACTATTCCCGCAAGAAAGAACTCAGCGCCGACAGGATTGGTCTGCTTTCTTGCGGAGATCTGACCGCGGCACTTGAGGTGCTCGCCTTTCTGGAGTTGAGCCCCCACAACCCCAATATGGCGGATATCCGGCAGGCAGTGAAGCAAATGGTGTACGGCAAAGCGGATCATGACTTTTCCCTGGGGGAACTGCTCTCCACCCACCCGGATATGCACGAACGCGCAAAGGAATTGATCGCGTTTGCACGCCAGATCAAGATGATCTAGGATAATAAAATGAAAGATCAAAACGAGAACACCTACCGGATTCGAGATTTGGAAGTGTCTGAACGCCCGCGTGAGCGACTGGCCCGTTTAGGATCAAAGGCACTCAGCAATGCCGAATTGATTGCGATCCTCATCCGGGTAGGGGTGCAGGGAGAAAATGCGGTTCAGGTGGGCCAGCGGCTGTTGAATGATTATGGCGGGATTCGGGGTTTGCACCGGGCTGATTTTGATATGCTGCTGAATGAGCACGGTTTGGGAGCTGCAAAAGCCTCTACGCTCCAGGCAGCCATCGAACTGGGGCGCCGGCTGGCGCTTGAATCTCCAGAAGACCGCCCGACGATCAGCAGCCCAGTTGAGGCAGCTGCCTTGGTGCAGTTTGAGATGCAGGCTTTGGAGAAAGAACACCTTAGAGTATTTCTCCTTGATACCCGCAACCATGTGATTGAGATCAAGGAAGTTTATAAAGGATCTGTAAATGCTTCGGTTGTGCGTGTATCAGAGATTTTTACCCCTGCCGTGCGGATCAATGCGGCCAGTATCCTGGTGGTACATAACCATCCCAGTGGAGATCCCACACCCAGCCCGGAAGATGTTGCCATTACTCACCGTTTGGTTGAGGCTGGCAAAATATTGGAAATCGAGGTGCTGGACCATATCATCATCGGACTTGACCGGCATATCTCGATGAAAGAACGCGGGTTAGGCTTTTCTGGAGTGAGAGATTAATGGCAGCTGGTCATATTATCTTGCTGCCCCGGCAGGATTACTATAAATGGGTGCGGGCTGTGCAAAAATATGCCCTGCATTTTGGTGTTGGCATCACCCCTGATCCCCAGAAAGTGGCAGACCAGCAGGTTGCTACTGTGATTGCTCCACCTAATGGTTATCCAAAGGAGGGTGATATCCTCCTTTGGCTGAAAATGCGTTATCCAAATATTTTAATCGATTACATTTTCTGTGATTCACAGTTCAAGTTAGTGGAAATGCTGGATGCCCGTATCAGGCGCGGAAAGCCGTATGGAAAGCTGATCGGGATGGACAATCAGCCTGGTGCGCTGCCGCTTTACCGAAAAGACCGGTTGTACCTATTCTGGCCGACTGATTATGGCACTATCCTGCAGCCTTTTGGTGCCAATCAGGAATTATATATGCAGTATGGTTTGCCCGGTCATGAAGGAGTGGATATCCGTGCCCCGCATGGGGCAAATGTTTATGCCTGTGCTGATGGTGAGGTGTATCTGGTGGAGAATCGTCACGATCAACATAATTATGGTGTCCATGTGCGTATTCGGCATTCGACCGGCTACCGGACAATTTACGCGCATCTAGAGAGAGCGCTGGTCCGGGTGGGAGAACAAGTTAAAGCACGCCAGTTGATTGGGAGGGCAGATTCTACCGGAAATTCCTCAGGAAATCATCTGCACCTCACTTTGAAAAAGGATGGCGCCACCGAACGAGGTGAAACCGATTATCCCCTGGATATCATTGACCCAACGCCTTTCCTGGTGTACAAACACCAGGAAGCGGAGGTTTTTGAGGCTTTGGGAATGAGACCTGTTGGCAGCCGGCTGGAAGCTTATCCCTGGTCGTGGCCGTGTCTGGTAGGGTTGAACAGCCGCCTGGGCGGCACCATGCAGGAGATTGATTTTGAGGTTCTCCAGCAGGCACGCATTGAGGCGGTGACAATCTATCGACATACTTCGAAAGAAACCATCCAGCGGGTGCGAGCTGTGGACCCGAGTATTTTCTTATTGGCTCGTATGAATCTGGACTTTCGAGGAATTGTCCTCACCGGCAGACAATGGGCTGAAAGGATGTATCCGGACTTTACCCGCCTTTCAGACCTGGGAATCCAATATTTCGAAATCCAACACATGCCCAATCTGCAGCAGAATGGCTGGCGGACCATCTGGAATTCCGGAGAAGCTTTTGGAGCTTGGTGGGAAGAAGCAACGGGTGTTGTGCGCGAACAGTTCCCGCAGGCCAGATTTGGTTTCCCGGGTGTATTGCCAGGCGGCCAAATTCCAGGTCTGAGGATGGATGGCGGGATCTTCATGGATGGCGCTGATCAGGCGATGATGAAAGCTGACTGGCTGGGTGTGAACTGCTTTTGGAACAGTGAAGGAATGATGGATTCCCCGGAGTTTGGCCGCGGCTATCTGAGGCTGAGAGAACGGTATCCACACAAATTGATCTTCATTACCGAGTTTGCCAATATTAACCCTTACACCAACCCTAATGTGAAGGGGCGGGAGTATCGAAAATATTTGGAGTCTCTCAGAAACCAGCCCGGAATTGGGGCGGCATTTGCCCAGGTGGTTTCTGCCGCCAGGGGGTATGATGCTTTGGTCTGGCGTAATGAATCCGGTCTGGTTAACCGGATTGCAGAAGAAGTTGGGAATCGGGGGGGCTAGGTTTTGCGGGGGTTATCCTGTCCAGCGCACTTTGAAGCTCTCAAACTCACCGGTTGCCGGCAGCCATCTGATCTCAATATCATCGACATATGAAGACCCGGGGCCTTTGCTGATCTCACGCAGGAAAACCTCCAGCGAAACCTGATCTCCCTCAGCAACGGCTTCAACCGTTCCGTTGATCCGGTTGCGAACCCAGCCGGTGATACCGCTTCGCTGGGCGGCAGTCGCAGTGAAGCCCCTAAAGCCAACGCCCTGTACTCTGCCTGAGATCACTGCATGTAGACGAATATTTTTCTCATCATTCATTCAGCCCTCCCTTTTTTTCGATTGAAATCAACACGAGTACCAACGGTGCAGCCAGGACAATGACCAGCAGGATCACCCAGGCGATGATTGCACCTACTGACCTGGGAACGATGCCCTGATTAAAAGTGGCCTGGAACCAGTCTGCTTCTAACCTTTCCAGGTTGCTGCCCAGGGCGACCAATACCCCGTTTTGACAGGTCTGACCTGATTTGTACGCGTCCAGGAGAGCTTGCAGTCCAGCCTTGCCATAGCGGGTTTCTAAATAGCTGACAAAGGACTCCGATTCAGCATAGGCCAGGGCGGCATCATCGCTGTAATATGGGAAGCTGCTGCACAGATCTTCAAGCGGGATCAGATTGTCTTTTTGATATGCGTTCTGCAAGATTTGCCAATATTCAGGGGCGGTGAAACTTTCCGCCAACGAGGCGATTCCCTCATTGAACCACATCGGCAGCACTTCGCTGTTCCCCTCCAGATAAGATGCCAGGCGGATATGGGCGATTTCATGTGGAATTTGCCTTTGAATATCCAGTTGCTGGTCAAAACCCGTCGGGATCACCATTAGAATCGTGTTCTGGTCGGGGTTGGCATGTCCGGCTGTCCAGGCGATGTTGCTCAGTTCCAGGGCTGATTGGTAGGCAGATACAGTTGGGTAGATGTAAATCTGGATCAAGTCTGGATAGGGCAGATCCAGATAGCGGCCAAAATTTTCACGATGTTGGTAGATCACATCTTCTACACCCTGCGCCAGGGTTAGGTCACCTTCCACCCAGCTCACCTTGGTATGATCCTCGACTGTGATCGACTGCCAGGTAAAACGGTTATCTGAAAACAAATAATTCACTTTTTCGCTTTGGACTTTGCTGCCGTCTGGCAGTACCACGGTGAACCAGAATTCCAATTCGGAAAATGCTGCCATGGGGTTCTGGTTGGTCAGGTCAACCCTGGCCTGCAGAATTGATAGGACCTTCAACTCCACGGGGAGTACAATACTCTGGTTGCTGCCGCGTGTTTGGAAGGTTAGATATGCGTTGGTAAATTCGGTGCCGGGCTCCAGATCAGCCTCAAAAATGATTTCTTCCCCAAATGTATGGTTGGCGCGTGGATTACTGATCGGCCCTGCCGGTTGGGCAGATACTGCTGTACTGCCAGACATAATCACAAGCAGACCGATGAGGGAAACAAGAATTGCTTTAGAGAGATCTCTATCTTTCATCAGCTCCCCAGATAAGCGATCAGCGGGGTTAGCGTCAGAGGACTGACCAGTGTGGTGATGGTCACGATGGTGGAGACCAGCGAAGGATCAACATCGAACTCGGTGGAAAGGATGGTAGTCATGACTGCTGTGGGCATCGAGGTTTCGGTTACGCCAGCCTGCAAGGCAGGTCCTTCAAGTCCGAAGGGGTGGCTGAGACCCAGCGCTACGAATGGGCTGACCACCATCCGGACAATTACGGCTAATGCCACTGCTCCAATATTTTTTGTGAGGTTTGCATGTCCTAACTGCATTCCCAATAAGACTAGCATAGCTGGAATAGCCGCGCCAGCCAATTTTGTGAGCGAACGATCCAGCGGGAGGGGCAATTGGGTTCCAGTCTGGTTGAGGATAATGGCGATGATCAGGGCATATAAAGCCGGGAATTTAAAAATATTCAGCACTGATTGGCTGATTGAAGCTTTACCCATCGATGCGATCAAGACACCAAAGGTGTTGACCATGATGCTGGAGCACACAAAATAGATACTGGCAAAAGCCAGCGCTTCCTGCCCAAACGCAAACTCGTTGAGCGACAAACCGTAATTGCCAGCATTCACCAGCAATGTGGTCAGGACAATCACAATCGTAAGTTTGCGGTTAAAACGAAATATTTTTGCCAGGATGTAGGCAATCAATCCAATCGCGAGGCTTGCGGTCAAAGCGAAGGCCACCATGCGTAAAATATCTGTGGTGGTTAATTTGCTAGCCAGAAAAATTTGAAAGACCAGGGCTGGACTGAAGAGGTAAAACGTGATTCTGGAGACAGTCTTAGGACTGAGTTCTATCGTTTTGGAGAGCAGATATCCCAACCCGGCAGTGATGAGGATCGGCAGCAAATTGGCATTGAATAGCGGGATCAGCCCAGACATGATTGCGGGTCTTATATTTTGGAATCGTCGAGCATATCGTTCAAATCGTCTTCTGACAGATCAAAAAGATCAAAATTAAGCGTCATCTCAGTAAAATTGAGGTTCTCCAATGCTTCTCCGATCAATTCGATCTCATCTTCATCCTCTGTGTTTTTTAGCAAGGCTTCAAGCGCAGCCCGGGCATCCAAGCCCCCAATTTCTGACAGCGACCAGATTGCTGCAAATTTAACATCTTCTTCGGGGTCGTCAATCAGGTGGAGCAGGTGGGGCATTGCCCCTTGCGCGCCCATCAACCCGGCTGATTCTACCGCTGCCAAGCGGACCTCAGCAGCCTCATGGTTCAGGTTTTCGATCACCTGGGGAATCCAATATTGGCCAGCCGATCTGCCTGCCGCCACCAGGGCGCTGACCAGCCAGTCTTCGCGGTCCTTTTCAAAAGCGGATTGGATATGTTTATCTGCATCTACTGTGCTGCAAAAGCCCAAAGATTCAATGATCCCGCGCTGGATACCCTCGGCTGCTGCATCAAATATATCTATCATTTGGTTGGGGATGGTGGTGGCGAAGGCATCATCAATCTCCTCAACCTCTGCAAGGTAGATGAATTTACCCAACCCTCTGGCGGCTGCGGCGCGCACATCATTCTCTGGATCGTTTAACAGCATGTCTGTGAATCGCGAGATCAGGGCGCCCTCTGGACAATCCCACAAGGCTCTGATGGCCAGCTGCCTGATATGAGCGCTGGTTTCCTGCAACCCCAGCATGAAGACTTGATCATAGTCGAGGTGATAAGTTTCAATTGCGAGGGCTTCTAGGTCCTCCAACAGGCGTTCCCTGCGGGTTTGCGAGGCTTGCGGCCAGGTTTCGATGAATTGTTCCAGCTCCAGTCCCTCAAGGCCGGATAACCGGTATAAGAAGCGTGGAGGAAAGGTAATGGTATCATCCAGAAATGCATCCATCACTTCATTGAAGTCAATCGGCTCTTCTATTTCGAAGGATTCCAGGTCATCAAAAGAATCGAAATCATCCGGCATTTTTCACCTCAATCAGGGGATAGGTGTTTGTGTGACCACTTCAATGACTGGATTGACGAAATCCCTAACGTTGATGTAGATCATTAAGAGAAGCACAAATGCAAGGCTGGCCATGTTGAGTACATAATAAATGTTGATCGGCACGCGCCGGCGGGTGACCATTTCCCATAAGGTAAAAAGGATTTTACCGCCGTCAAAGATCGGTACAGGAAACAAATTAAGGATACCGAGTGAGTATGAAATAGAAGCCAGATACCAGATCGTATTCGATCCTGCTGTGGGGCTGCTGTTGTCCATATCCTGCTGGATACTGTCTCGCATGGCATCATGCATCCCTTTCAGTCCCACAAATTCCAATGCTTGATTAAATACATTGATGGTGAGATAGTAAAATCCGTATGCGCTGGACCCAACCGCCTCAAGGTAACTGTAATCCCGCGGGTCGTATAAACCGCGCACCCCAATTGCCCCTTCTGTTTGCGGATCAATCTGGTCTTGCGTGCGCGGAACCAGGGTCGTGGTGAAGGTTTCCTCGCCGCGCAGGATGGTAAGTTCGATTTGATTGCCGGCATTTTCCTTGATCAGTTCCTGAAGTTCTGTGACATCAACAGTTTGGTAGCCATTGATCGCCAGCACCTGATCTTCCGCGACCAGGCCGGCCATTTCAGCCGGTGAGTTTTCATCTACACCGCCGATCAGAATGTGATCCAGATTTCTGCTGATCGTGTAAAGAGAGGTCGCCAGCAGCAAAATCGCAGCCACGATATTAACGGTTGATCCAGCCAGAAGGAAGACGATCCGCCTCCAGGGTTTTGAAGCCAGCATTTCATCCGGCACATCATGGTCATCTGGCCGCTCCTGAGGGCGGACAAAACCGCCAACTGGGAGCCAGTTCAGGGTGAACTCGGTCCCACCCGCTCTAAACAGGGTCAGCATGCGGGGAGGAAATCCGATTCCAAACTCCTGGATCGGGATTCCCACTGCCTTGGCGGCGATGAAATGTCCCAGCTCATGGATCAAAATCAGCAACCCGAGAGCTAGAATAAAGATAATCGTAAACTGCATAGAGTTCTCCGTGGAATTAGTCTCGCTGCACGCAGATATCCTGCGGCTATCCAGGTGTGATTATAACGTTTTCTGGGGGAGTGTACAGGATGGGAAGTGGTCTCATCGGGGCTTTCTAACACGATACTTACACATTGAGCGCTTCTTGATAGATCAATTTGGCTGGCCCGCCGGGAAAAGCTCGTAGGATATCCTGCACTCCGGGGATTTCTTGCAGCAGGCGCTTCACCTTGCTGTGCTCGGGCTTCAGGGTGAGGATATGCACATTTGGCCCGGCATCGATGGTGTAACAGACGGGGAGACCTGCTTTGCGCCAGGCGCGGACGGCATGCATCACGGCAATGGTGGCTGGCTGCCAGTAGATCAGCGGGGGAGTGGAGGTCTGCATGACGGCGTGCATGATATTGGAATCCAGTTCAACCACTTCTGCAAATTTTTCAAAATCCCGGTCTAACAATGCCTGGCGGCAAGCAGCCAGACGGCGGGGCGCATCGTCCACCCGGGCAGCCTGGAGCGGACTGGAATCAGCGATGGCATGTCCGCTGGTGGAGCCGGTCACCTTGTGCTCTGTGCTGACCACGGCGATCAAGTCTGCCAGGTCCCAATGTTCGGGAGGGGCGATGCTGTAGGCGTAGGATGAACTGTGGCTGTTGCCTGGCTTCCATTCGACGAAACCGCCGGGGACTGACCGGGCTGCTGACCCGGAACCGGTGCGCGCCAGGATGGAGAGCTGCTTCTCGGATAGATTTAGGCCGGCGGCAGCGCTGGCAGCCAATGCCAGGGCGGCGAATGCTGAGGCGGATGAAGCAATTCCGGAACCGGTGGGGAAATTATTCTCACTGATCACCTCGGCACGGGTATCGATGTTTGCCAGCCGCCGGACACGCTCCAGCAGGTCTGAGACGCGGGAAAGAGCGCTGCCGCCAGCCGGGACATGATTCAATCTCAATCCATCCGTGGTGAGGTTGGGGTCGAAGGTGACTGTGGTGCGGGTGAAGAGGCTGTCCAGGTTCATTGAGAGGGAACCGTTGGCCGGGATGCGCAGGATCTGATTGCGGTTGCCCCAGTATTTGATAAAGGCGATGTTGGGATGGGCTTCGGCAGTGGCTTTCATGTTCATGCCCTGAGTTTACCATAGCAAACAGTCGCGAGTTGTCAGATTCCAGCAGGTGGATTTTTTGAAAAGATAGCGGTTCTCTCCTGCTTAGTCGGTTTTTCTGAGTCCGTTGCGTATCTCAGTAAAATTCATACATTAAAATCCTTTTTGACAATCATCTCCCGGCGTGTTACACTTGGCGGGCAATTCTAATGGCGCACTCACCGCGAGGGCGTCATTTGTCTGTGAAAAGGGATGCTATGGACATTGTGATCACTGGTTCGGTTGCCTTTGACTATTTGATGACCTTCCCTGGAAAATTTAAGGAGCATATCCTTCCCGAAAAGCTGGAATCGATCAGCCTCTCATTTCTGGTCACTTCTCTGGTCCGTCGGCGCGGAGGAATTGCACCCAATATTGCCTATAACCTTGCCCTCTTGGGAGGAAATCCGCGCATTTTTGCCACGGTAGGCACCGATTTTGAGGAGTACCGCCAATGGCTGGAGGCGCAGGGGGTGGATACAACCTATGCGGTGGTGATAGAGAATGAACTGACCGGCTCATTCTTTGCCACCACCGATGAGGACAATGCCCAGATGGCCAGCTTCTATCCCGGTGCTATGGGCCATGCAGCCACGCTCTCTTTGAAGGATTTGGCTCAACAGCCAGATTTGGTGGTCATCTCTCCCACCGACCCTGCCGCAATGGACAAGTACATTGCGGAATGCAAGCAGATGGGGATCAGCTATATCTACGATCCCAGCCAGCAGATTGTCCGGGTGGATGGAGATACGCTGCGCAACGGGATTGATGGCGCAACGGCTTTGTTTGTGAACGAATATGAGTTTGAGCTGGTGCGCAAGATGACCGGGATGAGTGCGGCAGAGATCCTTGAAAAGGTAGAGCTCATTGTTGTCACCCTCGGATCAAAGGGTGTGCAGGTCTATCATGCTGATGAAAAGCTGGAAGTTCCATCAGTTCTCCCGCAGCAGATCATTGACCCGACAGGGGCAGGGGATGCCTTTCGCGGCGGATTCCTGACAGGATTCAGCCGGGGATGGGATTTTAAGACCTGTGCCCGGATGGGCGCACTTTCAGCCACCTACTGCCTGGAGAGCGATGGGCCCCAGGGACAGGCTTATACCAAAGAGGAATATATTACCCGCTTCCGCCAGCAATTTGATGACGGCGGCTTGCTGGATGAATTGATCAATCAATAGAATTTTCAGATATGGAGAAACCAATGGAATACGATATCAAGGATATTAAACAAGCCGAAGGCGGTCGCCGCCGGATTGATTGGGCTGAACGCGAGATGCCAGTGCTGCGCTCAATTCTCGAACGATTCCGTAAGGAAAAACCGCTCAAGGGCATGCGGGTTTCAGCCTGTTTGCACGTCACCACTGAGACCGCTAATCTGATGCACACCCTGGCAGAGGGCGGCGCGGATGTGGTGTTGACGGCATCTAACCCGCTTTCCACCCAGGATGATGTAGCGGCTGCCCTGGTCTCCCATTTCGAGATACCAGTCTTTGCCATCAAGGGCGAGGACAATATCACCTATTACAAGCACATTGAAGCCGCGTTGGACCACAAGCCGCATATGACCATGGATGACGGCGCAGATTTGGTCAGCACGCTGCATAAATCCCGCCGTGAGCTGCTGGATACCGTAATCGGCGGCACTGAGGAAACCACCACCGGTGTGATCCGCCTCAAAGCAATGGCTGCAGACGGCGCCCTGGAATTCCCGGTGGTGGCCGTCAACGATGCCATGACCAAGCATTTCTTTGACAACCGCTACGGCACCGGTCAGTCCACGTTGGATGGGATCATCCGGGCCACCAATGTGCTGCTTGCCGGCAAGACCTTTGTGGTTTCGGGGTATGGCTGGTGCGGACGCGGGTTGGCACAGAAAGCCCGCGGGATGGGCGCCAATGTGATCGTCACCGAGGTGGACCCAATGGTAGCCCTTGAAGCGGTGATGGATGGTTTCCGGGTGATGCCGATGGCTCAGGCTGCTTCGGCCGGGGATATCTTCTGCACCCTGACCGGCGACTTGAATGTGATCGACAAACATCATTTTGAGGTAATGAAGGACGGTGCGATTGTTTCTAACTCCGGTCACTTCAACGTGGAGATCAATATCCCCGCCCTTGAAGAAATGTCCACAGACAAACGGCAGGCGCGCCCCTTTGTAGACCAATACCTGCTGGACGATGGGCGCAAGATCAACCTGCTGGGTGAAGGGCGTTTGATCAACCTGGCCTCCGCTGAAGGACACCCGGCCAGCGTGATGGATATGTCCTTTGCCAACCAGGCCCTCGCAGCTGAGTACATAGTCAAGAACGCCGATAAGCTAGAGAAGAAGGTCTATGGGGTGCCGGAAGAGATCGACCGTGAGATCGCCCGCCTCAAGCTGGAAGCGATGGGCGTGGAAATTGATGTACTCACCCCCGAGCAGGTCGAATATCTCAATTCCTGGGAAGAGGGAACGTAGTTCCGAATTGCTAAATGGACAGAGCCGTTGAGTTTTCTCAACGGCTCTTTTTTATTTCGGGTAGGGAATAGTGAACAGGTACCGAGGAATTAGGATGGATGGTTTGTCTCGTCCCCTGAACGAAAGCGTAAAGATTGCGAGGATTTTTCCCGACTCAGGGGTGTCTGATTGTCTATACATCGTGCGTGAGCACTTTAAACCATTCATCCTGCGGGGGAATCAAATCTGGCACATCATCCAGCGGGAACCAGGAGAGGGTGTAGGTGTGGTGATCGGTGTTCACCTTCCATGAAAGCGGGGTTTGCCCCCGGTATTCAAAACGGAAAAAGAAGCGCCGCTGCAGGTTGGAAAGTACTTCATCCGGCACCCAGCCGGTGATCTGGTAGGTGGTATAGCTGGGGTTGGGGATCTGATCCGATTCAGAGTAACTGATCTGCGTATAGCCAGATTGCTTGCGGAGTACCTCCAGCCACATGCCGGGCTGCAGTTTGATCCAGTCAAAGCTGCTGGGATCAGGACGGGCAAAAACAGTCGTGGGAGCGATCAATACTGCCCGGTCAGCGGGCATGATTGTATCCTTATATCCCAATCTATCCCGGATCGGCAGATTTGCCAGGCCGGTTTCCTCGGCCACCTCTCGAACGACCGCGGTTTCCGGTGTTTCCCCGATATTCACAGTACCCGCTGGAAACTGGAACCCGGCATATGGATGCTGGATCAACAAAATTTCTTCCCCGCTGGGGGTGGGGCGCAGGACGAAGGCGGTGACTTTTAGGAGCATGGGCTAGTGTACGGCGATCACTTTCCCGCCGGTCATATCGAGCAGGGCTGCGGGGGTGAGTTTAAAGACCGCATGGGGCGTGCCCGCGGCCGCCCAGATCGCCTCATGTTCAAAGAGGTCTGCATCGATTAAGGTCCGGATTCTTACGCTGTGTCCAACCGGCGGCACTCCGCCGATGGCGAATCCTGTGGTTGTGAGCACAAAATCAGCATTGGCTTTCCCGATCTTCTCCCCCAGGATGGCATCGATCAATTTCTCATCCACCTGGTTTGAGCCGCTGGTGATCACTAGAATCGGCTGCTGGCTTTCGTTTGTCTTGAAGATCAGGGACTTGGCAATTTGGGCCACGGTACAGCCGATCGCATCTGCAGCATCTTTTGCGGTTCTGGTGGAGTCATCCAGTTCCACGATCTGGAATTCATAGCCGAGATTGGATACCACCTGCTGCACCCTTTTGGCGCTTTTCTTAAGTGAGCCAGACATCCTCAATCCTGATCAGATACCAGGTCTGGGTCTACAATGATCTGAAGGAAGATATCCTGGCCAAAGGGGTTTCCTTCCGGATCATGGGCTTGCCACCTGCTGATGTGCTGTCCTTCGTCAGTGGGGGCGATAAAATCGATCGAAATTTCATATTCGCTGCCGCTTCGCAGTGGGTACAGCGGGACAATTGTAGCCGAGCCCATGGGAGATCCATCCACATTTCGCAGGGTGTAATCCGATTCCCAATTGCAGCTGCCAGAATTTCTGACCAGCCACACTTTGGTGATCTCCTGACCCGGTGCGACGACAGTATCATCTTCGATGGTCACATCATCAACAAAACTTAAATTATTTGTGCATAGAAGATCCTGAGTTGGTTCCGGCAGCGGGGTGGCTGTGGCCTCTGGGGTGGCGGTTGCAGGCTGCACCGCAATAGTGGGTGGGATGAAGTATTCAGATTCT
>JAFGDK010000099.1 GCA_016932165.1 Anaerolineales bacterium | reverse complement strand
CCTCACGCCACATAAGCACCCCAAAACATGAGGATGATATCTGATAGACTTGGTGGATGTGGGTTCTGATAGCAGATAAATATCTCAATATTTGTCAAACGACTTTGAGAGTGCCATAGGCAATTGGGTGTAATCAAATATTGGAGAAACAGACTGCCGGCAAAGAAGTTTTAGTCCCATTACACGATAAGCCCGCCGCGCAGAGGCTGGTGTAGATTTGAGGAATACAAAGTTGGTATTTGGATGGAAAAGATCCAATCGATCATCGATTGTGACTGGATTCTTCAGAATTTAATCGCACATCCAGCATTCCATTAAATTTTTAATGAAGTCCTGCCTGAGGATAGGTTGATGGTCATCTAACCGACAGGCAGCGGAGCAGCACTTTCCTGCGATGAGGGCGGCGGCGGTGTTCGAACAGGAAGATTCCCTGCCAGGTACCGAGATTCAACTTTCCCTCATCGATGGGGATCGAAAGGCTGGTGTTGGTCAGCATGGAACGGATATGCGAGGGCGAATCATCTGATCCTTCTAAGGTGTGGCGGTAATAGGTTTGGTTTTCAGGGGCGATATGCTCCATGTAGGCTTCCAGGTCCTGCTGTGCGCTGGGATCATAGCTTTCGCTGGCAACAATCGATGCTGAGGTGTGCTGGATGAAGATATGTAAGATACCCTCCTCCACACCCCACTGGCGCACCGCATTTTCAAGCTCAGCAGTGATCTTAACCATCCCTTTCCCGCTGGTGTGGACCTCAAGTGTTCTTTTGTGCCATTCCATGTGGGAGACTCCTCTCGAATCGATAGGCTGGTCTCATTTTACCGTTTTTTAATTTTTTGTCTTTGTCAAATCAGGATTAAAGGGATTAATATTATTTTAATGCAAATATAATAGAATTGTTATATACTATATTTCAAATGAAGTATTTACTACCTTGTTTGGAGAAATGCGATGTTCTTTGAAAGAAAAACGAAAGATAAAAACCAATGGCAGTTCATTATTTACCCGATAGGAGTAATGGGGATCTTCTTTGGAATCGGGTCGTTTTTCGGCTTGCCCGCAGCATTCTATGTGCTGGGAGGGGTATTTATTCTGATATCGAGTATATCCTTCATCACCTTTTGGCGCACCCAGAATGTGGGTTTCCTGGTGGTGGCTCTCTTCCAGGTGTCTGTAGGTCTGCTGTGTATCAGCGCTCCACCGGCGTTTGATGACAAGAGTCAATTGGGGCTGACACCGGTTTTTATTGTGACCACTTATGCCTCAATGATCGCAGTATTCTATTTGGCGATCAACAGAAGATTAAAATGGCGCGGTCAGGAAGTCTTCGAGCTGGCTGCTTTGCCAGTGGAGGATACCGGCAATAACTATACGGCCCGTCCCCGGCCAGCTGGCCAGACTGAAGTCAGCCGCACGGAAATGATTCGCTTTGTCAACTTCATTACTTCAAATCTGATCGCCTTTGTCTTCAGGGAAGAAAACCGCTTTGTATTTGTGCTGCCCCTGCCAGGAGATGACTGGCCTTATCTGCTGGGGCTGAAGAAGAACTATCTGGATGATACTTGGGTAGCAATTGACTTTGATGGAAATGTCTCGGTCAACATCACTGAAGAGGATTATCTGCTCTTCAAGCAGGATCTAAACTTTGACCAGGTGTGCGAATCTCTTGGCAATGTTTTTATCGAGTTTTTGGAACTTTCTAAAGCCGGGAAGGAATCGCAGATCATTGACCGGATGAATGCGCTTCGATTATTCCCGCTGGGATAAAGGGCTGGATAGCATGGATTTCAGTACAGCTTCCCGCATCAGCAGTTTTCTTGCCAAAGATTACGCCGAGGATTTCTTTAAATTACTGGTCAATTACCAGGATATATCTGCCTCAGAAGCTGCTTCGCGGCTGGGTTTGCACATCCGCACCGCACAGGATTTTCTGGAAGGGCTGGCTGAACTGGGTATTGTTGATAAGAAGGAAGTCCACGAGAAGAAGCGGCCATACTTCAGATATACCCTGGATAATTACAAGCTTTCCATTGATCTGGATCTATCTGAGCTGTCACCCAGTGGCCCGGATGGATCGCTAACCATGTTGATCCGTGAGGCAGTCAATGCCAGGGCGAATTTCTCAATAGCCCGGTCAGGGGATTGCTTCAGTGCGGTGACCATCTGGGAGGGCGAGGGCCGGGAGCGAGAAGAACGGCGCATCAGTCTGACCACGCCGCAGGGAAAATTCCTCTTCCACCTGCCGTTCCCCAAGTCCAAGCCGCTTTCGATTGAGGAAATCATGGAAAAGGCTGGCATATCCCTTGATTACGCCGCGGAAATTCAGGATATTGTGGATGAATTGGAAAAACGGGAGATCATTGAAATCATCGCTTGATTGGGATTTGGTCTCCCGGCACTGGAAACGCCAGCAGGATCGGGAGATGCCCGATCCTGTTACTTGTGGGGTAGTTTTCACTCAAATGGATATTTAACCCCAATTTGTGTTCTGATCTGATCCATCAGGCGCATATTCCCCAACGAATCTGCATGGGACATGGTTTGGCTTTCGATCCTCCCGGCGCGGATGCAAGCGATTGCCTCTTCGATCTGATATTCAAAGCCGCTGCTGCGTAATCTGCCGGAAAATTTCTTTTTCCGCTGCTGATACACTTCAAGAACAGCTTTCTCGGCCATGTGAAAATTCTTCTTGATGGTGATTTTGCCCTCGGTTCCCAATATTTCCATCCCATCGGTTGTATCCGCCAGGAAGGTGCAAGAAAATTGGGCAACCGCGCCTGAAGCATACTTCAGGTTGACCGCGGTGTAAATATCGACGCCTGTGCTTGAGAGCAAGGCTTGGGCTTGAATCTGCACCGGATCGGTTTGCATGACAAACTGAGTGATCGATAGCGGGTAAATACCGATATCCAGCAAACTGCCGCCGCCCAACAGCGGATTCAGCCAGCGGTCATCATCGGTTTTTTGATGCAGAAAGCCAAAGCTTGATGTTACGGCTTGCACCTGTCCGACCTTTTCTTCATCCAGCCACTGCCTGATCTGCTGGTGAATAGGGAGGAAGCGAGACCACATGGCTTCCATCAGGAAGACCTGTTTCTCCTGTGACAATCTGATGAGTGCTGCTGTTTCGGCTGCGTTTACCGTGAGGGGCTTTTCAACCAGAACTGGTTTTCCTGCTTCCAGGCAGAGTTTAGCGGCAGAGGCGTGAAAAGGATGGGGGGTGGCGATGTAGATTGCATCCACCTTGGGATCAGCGGCAATCTCTTGATAGCTGCGGTAGACCCTTGGCACATGGTGCTTTTCGGCCAGGGAGGTTGATCCGCTTCTACTGGCGACGGCATACAGGGCAGCCCCTTTGACAACTTGCAGGTCGTTGGCAAATTTCTCGGCAATCCTGCCGGGTCCGATAATCCCCCAGTTAAAAATTTCTTCCATCAGTTCCATCCTTTAATCTATTTGCGGTTAATCAGTCCAAACTCGATCAAACTCTCACCCATTTCAATAATGGTTTGTTTCAAAGGTATCGGGTTCCACTCCAGTACTTCCTGTGTCTGGCTGATGTCATAGGCTGTATCCTTGCCTACGGATTTGACCACCAGACGGGCTCGTTTGTCAACCAGGGAATACAGCCGCACGAACCAGTCTGGGAACTGGATTCGCGGGATACGGTAACCCTGTGGGCGAAAATGGTTCGAGAGGATTTCAGCCACCTCCCCAAGCCAGATACCGCCGCCGACACACAGGAAGCGTTTCCCAACCGCCATTTCGCTGGTCATGGCTGCCAGGTGGACCTTGGAAACGTCGCGCACATCCACCAGGTTGAATTTAATGCGTGCCACACCCGGAAGTGACCCTTGCATCAGCATTTGGTGCAGCGAAATCGAGGTGGGAGCGCGGTGATTAATCACCGGGCCAAGCACGTATCCGGGGTTGACCACTGCCAGCTCCATGAAATATCCTTCGGGCAAACTGCGAATAAATTCCCAGGCGGTTTTTTCAGCCAGGGTTTTGCTTTTCTGATATGGCTCAATTGAGCCATTCAAATCAGACCAATCCTTGTGGGTGAAAACGCGGTCCTGGTCCTGATGACCGTAAGACACCGCGGCGGTGGAAGAGGTCATCACCACCCGCTGGACTTGGTTTCGTAAGGCAGCCTCCAGAACCTGCCGGGTGCCTTCCACTGCCGGACGGATCAGTTCGTTTTCATTTTCCGGGGAAAGGAGCGGGAAGGGGGATGCCAGGTGGAGGACATACCGGCAGCCAGTAAAAGCTTGATCCCAGCCATCCTCTGACAACAGGTTTGCTTGATAAAGTGTGAGATTTTCTACTCTGGAGGTATGGGGCGCCAGCCAGGCCTTCAGTTCTTTGCCTAACTCTAAATCTCTAACCGTCCCTTTGACGAGGTAGCCTTGATTTAGCAGGTCGATCACACACCGGCTGGCAATAAAGCCAGTTGCTCCGGTGACAGCAACGGTGGTAGTTCGGCTTGAATTTTCCATATTGTGTGTCAATCCTTTCTGGGTTGCCTTGTCGAGAATAAATAGCGCGGCACCTCGCGGCAGTAGTCTGCGTATTCTTGTCCGTAGGTTTCGAGCAGGTATTCCTCCTCAGTAACAATCATCATATGCCCGACGAATAGAAAAGCTGCAAGCCATAGAAGTGTCAACCAATTTGTCCACAGCAGGCAGTAGCCCAGCAGCAATACGGTATAGAAGATGATTCGCGGATTCCGGGTGAAGGCGTATAAACCGGTGCGGCGGATACTTCCGGCAGCCTGTCCAACTGACACGCCGAATCCCAGCCTGGTCATTGCGGTTAGAGTCCCTGCCAATCCTGCACCTATGAGGGTGAACCCGACCAGATTGATTTCAGGATTTGGTTCCAGGGGCGGCATGCTGGGAAAGTCTGATCCCATGTACAGGTACGATATGACCCCGTGGATGAAGAGGACCAAAACCTCCAGAAAGGCGCTGGGGGCAGATAGTTTGCCTGTTTGCAGGTAATCCCGCCGGACAACCACCCGGAATGCCAGCCAGCCAAATCCGGTAAATACCAGATAGAGAATCCCTTTGGGATTACCCAGCGGATTAAGCAGCATATTATTCTCCATGGGCGCGAATACTTTCCGCATTCCTTTTGGCGATCCAGACTAAAGCCGGGAAAGTTATCAACATCAATCCTGGCATGGGGATATACCTATCGGAGGCCATGTAAGTGCTGAAATCATCCCAGACCCCATGGTCTTCAACGACTGCTCCCATGTGGACAAATCCCTTCTGGCCAAAGTTGAATTCGCAGCTGCTGGGTGCATCTAACTCGCTAATCGAATAGCCGGTTTTTCGACCGCTGGCATGCAACAGCTTCAATGCCCCCCGATAAAACGCCAAATCGTTGATGTAGGAATCTATCGAATGCCATTGATCTCCGATCAGGACTTCCATCCAGGAATGGCAGCCGGTCTTGGGGGCAAACTGAAGTGCAGCACCGGGGATGACACCATCCATGATCTGTAAATCGATCAATCCGGTGTGGATGCGTGAGGGGATGCCTGCTGCGATACAAAGGGCGTGGAACAAGGTCGCTTTGGTATTGCAGTAGCCGGTTTTGCAGGCGATTGTCTCTGAGGCTTTGACCTTGTCCCATCTTTGAGGCATTCCAAATTTGATCTCATCCCGAACATAGTAAAAAATGTTTTCCAGTTTTTGCATACTATTGGCTGCATGATCAGTGATCCGGGCGGCTGCAGCGCGGACCTCTGGATGCTGATAATCGGATAGTTTTGGGGCGGTTGAATTTTGTGACATGCTTATTTCCTAATTGTTTGGTTTTTTCCAGTATACATCAATCCTGATTTTCTCATGGATTTGAACTGATTTTCCTAGCATCCTGGTATTGACGAATGGAAACGGAACATATACCATATCTCTAGCAACCCAGCATCTCAAAAATAGGCGGGCTTTACAATGTTCAAGCGTAAACCAAAATTGCCTCTCGATGAATCTATCAGAAAAACAAAAGGCCCGGTGTGGTTCACGATCAGCCTGATTGCCAATCTCATCCTGCTGATCTGGTTGACTGTTGATCTGAGCGCAGGTGCGGTGATCCACCAATCGAACACCGACCCTGAATTTTGTGCCAAATGTCATCTTATGGAGGCCAATGTAACCTCGTACCTTACCAGTAATCACCTCGACCATGTGCATGCTGAAGCCGGTGTGGGATGTAAGGACTGCCATTCAGATTATGACCTTTGGGAGGAGATTCGCTCAGGGGTGCGGTATCTCTCAAAAAATTATCAGGTGAATGAAGACGGCTCGCTGACAGAGCGCGATTACACAGACGAGATGTGCACACAGTGTCACGGCGGAATGTTGGATGTGGCCGTGCAGACCGATTATCTGTACTTCAACCCGCACAACAGTGGAATGGGGGAATTCAGCTGCGATACCTGCCATCCATCTCATGACGCCCAGATTGATTACTGCAATGACTGCCACCAGGCGCCTGGCCAGCGGATGATTGAGGATAATTCGTGGCGCAATGAGTGGATCGGCGTGATGGATGTTGATCTGGATTAAATAGGCCTCTATCGAACAAGTATTGGGAACACATTTTGATGAGATTTTTTTGGCTCTAAATTTTCTGTAAATTATTCGACTATTATGGTAAATTTTATCTTATAATAATGCAATTACAATATTTTTCCGGGATAATATCTTGACACAAGTGGATAAGTCTTTAGGTTTTGGTTTTCCCAAAAATGAGATCGATCTAATCCTCAACCAGGAAGATTTGGTGCTGCGTAACCTCCAGATCACGCTTGGCTATTACCGGATAGCCCAGGGACTCAGCAGGGTGGTTGGTGATCAGGATGTGAACTGGTTTTGTTTTGGGAGTTATGCATCAAAAACTGCGGGACAGGCATTGCGCCACGAATTATTTCCGAGACAATTTAAGCGTGTTTTGCTCCAGGCGGCTGGATATGACAACATAGACGATTATTATCGATCCGTTCTTTGGAAGGTTGCTGAAGACCCAGACACAGAGGAAAATATGGTGGCGGAAGTGCTCTCAGATGTGAGCTTATCGGTATCTGAGGGCAATTACATGATCTTCAGTGAACTTGCCTGGCCATTTTCTGTGTTTATCGAGACTTTTTCAACTCACCGGCAGCCTGATTGGCAAGAATTGGAAGCCTTTTTGGATCAGTTTATTGATCCAGGTCCGGTGGAGAATGGGGGACAGGCGTATTTACGAGAGGCATTTTCTGCGTTTTATTCTGCCCGGTTTGAAACCGATGCAAAGAAAAAGGCAGAATGGGTTTTGTTAGGGAATTTGATGACCGGCTTGCATGAACAAACCAGAATTCAACCGGTGATTGAAAGGGCATTGGCGGCGCCATTTAATGTGATTGCTGAGGAATTTAACCCTGCGGATGAACAACCGGATACCCTGATCGAAGAGTCGGGGAAGCGATTGCTGGATTCTTCGCGCTTAATCGTTCTGAAGGCAATTACCCATATGTGGATGACTTATGCGCTTCCGGGAAACGAAATCAGACTGGGGCAAGATGTCAGACTGCCGCAAGCGTGTGAATTTCCGGATGGATTAGTGACACTTGATAACCCCCGGACACTGGCGATTGTGAGCAAGTTTGATAGAGACCTCACCTCTCTTCGTGGCAGTGCGGCTGAGAATTGGGCCAGCCTGGATGACCGGATGACTTTCCTGGCGGATTTCTTCCGCAGCCACCAGCGATACCAGCCGCTTTTTGCTCCGCCCTTTTCAGGGCAACAAGTGAAAGCAATTTTGGCTGGTCAGATTCCAAATGGGCCGTTGTAACGCTCCAATCAGAAGGGGTGGGATTGTTGTGATCCTGTTTGCCTGCACCGAACTGGATGTAGATTTAATAAATTGTCCTTATCGGTTCAAACAACCTGATGGGTGGTGATCAGGATTCCGCATATCGCATTTTAAAAAGCCCCTGCCGGGAGTGTCTAATTTGGTGGGTAAGCGAAGTCTTTGACATGAGCAGGATAGGCAGGATATTTCTGCTTGTACAGTTGGCGTCGAT
>JAFGDK010000098.1 GCA_016932165.1 Anaerolineales bacterium | reverse complement strand
GGTGGGGGGTTGCATAAATTCCTTATTCGATCTCACTATCTTATTCACTATTTCACCGTACTCAAAACAAGGTGGCAACTTGGGTTAAATAGTTATAATGTCGATTAACGGAACACATAATACTTTGTCAAAGGCTGCATCCAAGCGTTAAAAATTAAATTTTTGATCAGCTGCTTTTCTTCTAAATACACCTTTTTACTTTGACACAGTACCAGATTGAAAGAGGAGAGATTTCCCATGAAGTTTGGATTAGCACTTCCATACAATCGAACCCTCCAGGTGCCAGAGTGGGCCAAAATGGCAGAAGACCAGGGTTGGGATGGGATCTTCCTGGGCGATGCCATCTGGACTGAAGACCCCATCATTGCCCTGACGGCGGCGGCCCTGGCCACCAGCCGCATCCGCCTGGGGACCATGCTGATCCCTGTCCCGCTCAGACGCCCGTGGAAGATCGCCAGCGAATCAATCGCACTCGACCATCTATCCAACGGCCGCCTGATCCTCGGATTGGGTACCGGAGCAGCCTGGATGGGTTGGTACGCCTTCCCCGATGAGATCACCGATCCTCAAGCCCGCGCCGATATGCTGCACGAAACCGTTGAGATCCTCACCCGGATGTACCAAAGCAAACCGTTTGACTTCGAAGGCAATCATTATCATCTAAAATTAACTTTGCTGAACGAGATGTACTACCCACCCCAGCCGCGCCAGAAACCGCGCATCCCGCTGTGGATTCCAGCCGTCTGGCCGCACCACAAGTCTCTACAGCGCACCCTCAAATCCGATGGGGTCATCGTAGAAAAGCGCAGCTCGGGTGGCAAGGATGCTGAAGTCACCCCTGAAGATATCGCCGGATTGAAAGCCTATCTGGAAGCAAACCGGCCCTCTGCCAATCCTTTTGATATCATAATCAATGGGAACTCATACAACCTGCAGAACAGCCAGCAGCAGGAACGGATACGGCAGTTCAAGCAAGCCGGTGCCACCTGGTGGATCGAAGGATTATGGGATGCTTCGCCTGAAGCTGTAACAGCGGTGATCAAAGCAGGTCCGCCAGCCCTGAAGTAAGCCAGCCAGACCGGTCAAACGCAGGCAGGTAGACCTGGCAGTCTATGTGTTACAGATTGTCCTCAAAAAATGCCACTGTGCGCTGCAAGGCAGGCAGGAAGGCCGAGGATTCCAGGTTGTGCCCGCCGCTCTCATACACATAGAACTCGTACCGCTTGCCCAACGCCAGCAGACTTTCCGCCAGTTCGTAAGAATAAGCAATACTCACCACCGTATCATCCTCGGCGTGGTGGATCTGCAACGGGCTGCTCAGGTAGTCCAGGTTCATCGTCAGGGAGACCGCCTGCCAGTATGGCTCCGAGAGATCGGGCCGGCCATAGATTTCAAAGATATTATCTGAAAACCGCAGCGGGGACTCTTCCTCTCCCGAGGCAGGCGTGAGGGTCGGCGGTGGACGGTAAGTGCTGTCGGTGATCCCGTATTCCACCAGGTCTGCATAGCTGTAGACCGCCCCTGCCCAGATCACCCCGGCTTTGATCTCCGGTTCGACCAGCATCGCCCGCAGGGTCACATTCCCCGCCATGCTGTGCCCCCACATCCCGATCCCGTCCGGGTCCACATTCTCCATTTTCTGCAGGCTCTTGAAGGCGTTGATCGCATCGATCGTGTACCCGGGATGGAAGTAAGACCCGGCCGCCTCGCCCTCAGAGTCCCCGTGGCCGCGGTAATCGATCTTGAAGACCACAAACCCGCTCCTCGCCAGGTAATCGACATATGCAACATAGCGCTCTGTCGTCCGGTACACGCCTGGCGGGATGTAGCCGTGGTTGAAGACGATCGCCTTGAAGCCGCCTTCCGGCGGGTCTCCGAAGGGGATCGTCAGCAGGCCGTAGATCCGGTTGCCCTCCGAGAGATAGCTCGCCAGGTAGCGGTGGTAATTGGAGCGGTCGGCCAGCTTTTGTTCGAAGACAATCTTGCTGCCGGTGAATTCTTGGGCGCGCAGGTAATCGATCGTCAGCTCGCGCCCGAAACTGAACACGATCTCGGTGGCTGTCGGCGTAGGGGTGATCGTGCTGGTCGGGGTGACCGTCGCCGTCCGGGTGGCGGTGGGTATTGGGGGTTCGGTGGCGGTTGGCGCAGCAGTCGCGCTGGGTGCAGGTTGTGCCGGTGCGAGAAATTCCACCGGCAGGCTGCATCCGGCAGCCAGCCCAAGGATCAAACAGAGCGCAATCAAAACCCGGGTTCGGTCAGACATAGGCGCTATTGTACTTGAGTTAGGGCTTTTTTATGGGATGCTGGCAGATTGGTTTAGCCCTCAGAGGGAAGCCCGTTGACGCTCAGCACCAGCCAATCAACCTGAAGGTGAACTATTACAATCGATAATCGAGCCAGTTTTGGTTCGAACCGTGTTGGCATTGGGAGTATAATGCACAGGTATTTTTTTAATCGAGAGTAGCTATTATGAAAAACATTCAGAATAAGATTCTTGCATCATCCAAAATCTCGGATATCATCATCGCCCTGGTTATCGGGATCAGTACAGGCATCGGCGCTGTGCTTTTCCGCTATCTGATCAATGGCGTTCAGTGGGTCGGGTACACCTGGTTCCCAAAGACCTTCGCAGGGCTGGGAAATTTTTATGTGGTCATCGTCCCAGCCATCGGCGGGCTGATCGTCGGTCCGCTGGTTTACTTCTTTGCACGGGAAGCCAAAGGCCACGGCGTCCCCGAAGTGATGGAAGCGGTGGCCCTGCGCGGCGGCAAAATCCGGCCGGTGGTGGCGATCGTCAAGTCGCTGGCCTCATCTGTCTCCATCGGCAGCGGCGGCTCGGTCGGGCGTGAAGGACCGATCGTCCAGATCGGCAGCGCGATTGGCTCCACCATCGGGCAGAAATTAAACCTGTCCGAGGACCGGGTGCGCATCCTGGTGGCCTGCGGTGCGGCCGGCGGGATTGCGGCCACCTTCAATGCGCCCATTGCCGGGGTGATCTTCGCCCTGGAAGTGATCCTCGGTGAATTCAGCGTGCGGCACTTCAGTAACGTGGTCATCTCGTCGGTCGCCGCCAGCGTGATTGGTCATGCGGTCTTCGGCAACATCCCGGCCTTCTTCATCCCGGTGGAATACGGCATTAAAAGCCTGTGGGAGTTTGCCTTTTACCCGCTGCTGGCGTTACTGGCTGCCCTGTGGGGAGTATTGTTTGTGCGCGTGCTCTATTGGACAGAGGACCTGTTTGGAAAATGGAAAACCGTCCCCGAGTGGATCCAACCGATGTTTGGCGGCATTTTGCTGGGGATCATTGCCCTGGCATATCCAAAGCTGACCGGCGTCACCTGGGAGGGTATCCCGCAAATCTACAATGTGGGCTACGATGTGATCGAGAGCGCCCTGGCCAGCAAACTGGCTCTCGGGGCCGCTTTCACTCTGCTGATCCTTAAATTGATCGCCACCAGCCTGACGCTTGGTTCCGGCGGGTCGGGCGGCGTATTTGCACCTTCCCTGTTTATGGGGGCTATGCTGGGGACCGTGTTTGATCTCGGCCTGAGGTTGATCTTCCCCAACATCCCTGCCCCTCCCGGGGCATACGCCCTGGTGGGTATGGCGGCCGCCTTCTCGGCAACTGCTCATGCCCCCATCACCGCCGTATTGATCCTGTTTGAACTCACCGGCGATTACAAAATCATCCTGCCGCTCATGCTCACTGTGGTGATCACCACAGTCCTCTCCCAGCATTTACTCAAGGGTGAGTCGATCTACACCCTCAAGCTCACCCGCCGTGGTGTACGGCTTAAGCGGGGCAAGGACATCGATGTGCTCGAAAGTGTGCTGGTCAGCGAGGTGATGTCTCATGAGTTCAATGTCATCGCCCCCACCGACAGCCTGGCGGGTTTTTCAAAACTGCTCAACCAGACCCACAGTCACGGGGCAGTCATCCTCAATGAGAATGGCAAGATCTTTGGTGTGATCACCATCACCGACCTGGAACGGGCGATTTCAAATAACATCAATCTAGAAGAAACCACGGTCAGCCAGGCAGCCACCCTCAGAGAAGACATGCTCACCGTATTCCCGGACGAGAGTATTGGAGATGCGCTGTACCGTATGGGGCCAAGAGGTCTCGGGCGGCTGCCGGTGGTCTCACGGGAAGACCCTAACCACCTGTTGGGATTGGTGCGGCGCTATACCATCATCCGGGCTTATCATCTGGCCCTCACCCGGCGTTCCGAGATCACCCATCGTGCCCGCCAGCTTGAGATCGATCAGGAAAGCGAGTTGGATATCATCCATTTGCTGGTTTCGGATAAATCCCCTGTATGTGGTCAGGATGTGAAATCGATCGCCAAGCAGCTGCCGGGCAGCAGCCTGCTGGTCTCTCTGAAGCGGGATGGGCGCATGATCATCCCGCATGGCGAAACGGTTATCACCGCCGGAGATTCAGTCGCCATCATCGTCAACAAGGAAAATATTGAACAACTTTATCAGTTATTCCATAAAGTGGACTGAATATATAAAACCAGGAGAAGACGAAGGATTTCATGAAAAATAAATTCCTTCCAGTTTTTCTGGCCGGCATGTGGGTCGGGCTGTCAGAATTTGTACGCAATGAACTCTTGCTCAAGTCACATTGGGTTTCGCACGATCAACAGCTGGGGCTGATTTTTCCTTCCTCCCCAGTCAATGCCATCATTTGGGTGATATGGAGCTTTGTGTTTGTAGGTTTGATCTTTGTGCTGCTTCAGAAATTTTCCTCGATGCAAACCACCTTGCTTGCCTGGGTATTTGGCTTCTTCATGATGTGGCTGGTGGTTTGGAATCTGGATGTGCTGCCGCTGTCGATCCTGCCGTTGGCGGTGCCGCTCAGTATTCTGGAAACTTTCCTGGCTGCCTACATTTGTAAAGCCCTGCCGCGGGCAAAAACTGCCTGATCGGGAGATATCATCTTTCTCTGCTTAATCTAATTCATCAAGGATAGACCCAGACAACAAATAGTCCATAGAGATTTATAAATGGGGATTGGAAATCAAACCTCAGCGACTTTCTATTCCCACCCCCAATCCCTATCCGCCAAGTGACCAACCACTGGATCTATACCTGCTGCCCGCTGATTACTCATCTTTAAACTGCCGAGAGTAGCGTGTGATACCCAGGAACAAAGCCAGCGCCAGTACCACAGCCACCTCCAGCACGATGATCAATGACTGCGGGCCGACAGGCTCAAAAAGCTGTCCTACCACCCACGGCAGCACCATCGCCCCTGCATTGGCGCCGATCAGCAGGTAGCTGGTCACCCGCCCGGTGATCGGCATACGTCGTTCGGCAAAGTTCAAACAGGTTGGGAACATCGAGGCGATCGACAGCCCCAGCCCAAAAGTGCCGATCCACACACCTGGCGGCCACCCGGGCAGCAGCAGCATCAGGGTCACGCTGGCTACCGCCCCGATCAGGTCAAGCAGCAGCATGGTTTTCGGCTTCATCTTCAGCGCCAGCGGAATGGCGATCACCCGCCCCAGGGTGAAGCCCCCCCAGTAAACCGAATTCAGCAGTCGGGCAACTGTATCCGGCCCGATTTTGATTGCCACGGCATACGAGAAGATCCAATTGCCAAAACCCAGTTCGGTGCCAGTGTGCAGGAAGAACAGCGCGGCCAGCATCACGATCAGCAGGCTGTATTGCCGTATGGATTGGCCGTTGGCTTCCTCTTCTTTTTGGAGGGCCGGTCTTCCCGGGCTGGAAATCCGGGTCAGCCACACCAGCACTGGTACTGTCAGCCCGGCCAGGATCCAATACACCCAGTTGATTTCGCCAGTGGCCACCACCACCCGGTCTGCCAGCAGGGGAGCCAGCAGCGCCCCGACCCCAAAACTGAGGTGCAGCGCGTTCATAAACGGGCCGACTGCCTTCCCAAACAGCCACACGATCAGGGTGTTGCCGCCCACATCCATCACCCCCACCCCGGCCCCGAGCAGCACCATCATCATCACCATCACCCATCGTGAAGGGATCAATGGAATCGTAAGCAATACCCCGCCCAGGATAGCGGCGGCAATCGCAAACACGGGATGCCCGCGCCAGCGGTCATACAGCCGGCCGCCCAGCAACGACCCCAGCACCACCCCCAGCGAGTTCCCGGCAATGATGATGCTGATCTCGCTTAGCGAGGAGCCGGTCTGCTCCGCCAGGCTGAGCAGGGTCGGCCCGATCACCGACAGCGAGAGCCCCATGATCAGATAGGCGGCATAGTAGGGCAGCGCCCGGAGAAGTTTGCCTGAGTTCGAATCAGCAGGGGAAAGCGAATTGGTGGATGTTGTCATCTTCAACGTGATCCTGTCAGTGGTTTGGTTGAATTTGGGGTAAAGGAAACCCAACAGCATGATTATAAATGACTTTCCCCCGCTGCCTGCGTGGATTATCCGGCAATCAGCAATCTGATGCCGGCCAGCAAGATCGCAAGCACACTCCAAACCCACCACAGGTCAACCCGCATGGATGGCGCACCGGTTTCATCAGAGAGGTCAAAGGCGATCAGATACAAGCGGTCCCGCCTCGCCAGCATGTCTTCCAGATCCACCTGGATACCGTAAGATGCCAGCCAATCCTCGAAATGTGAATCTCCGCCGGTCTCAAACATCTCCTCCTCTCCTCCTGCGCTGCAGCCCAACCAGAACCGACCCTCTCTTCCGGCTTGCACCTCTAGCCGCTGTGCGGCGTCATTCTCCCCCTTGAAAAAGGGGAGAACTCTGAGCAGACCATGTATCACCAGATTGCTATTGCCCTTCCCTTTTTCAAGGGGAAGGGCGGCTGCTTCTGAAAGAAGCAGGCGGGGTGGGGTTTGTTTCACATAAATCTCCCGAATAATAAAACCACGAGGAAATCCTGAAACCTGATCGCATTCGCAGTAATTGTCGCTTCCCTCACCGCCTGCACTCCCGCCCAGCCCGATTCTCAGCACCCCCTGCCGGATCGAGGAGATTGACCACCATGCGGTTGTTCCGGGTACGGGATGCCGAGATCCCCGAATGGCTGGATTGGGGCATCGACCATGTCCCCGATGAAGGGCTGGATCTGTTCGAGACGACGGAAGAGTTGTCCTGATTCATCCGGTACAGAAACACCGCTCAAGGGATTGGGCGGTGTATTTTTTTAATCTGTGTATTGGCAAAACCCGAAAAAAGTCTATCATAGAAGGGAGTCAACTACCAAACAGCGAGGAATGTTCAATGATCCAGCTAAAACTATTCAAAACACCGGTCAGGATCCAACTAGTCTTCTTCGGCAATGTAATTGGCTTGTGGGCAATTGCCACAGCCTATAATATCTGGCGGCACCCGGAACGTACTCTCATCACCGGCATTCTGACTGGTTTATGTGCCATGCTCCTGGTCATGTTTGCCGATTTCGGTCACGCGGTGGCGCATATCTTCAGCGCCCGCCGTGCCAAGGCCCCCATGAAAGAGATTTTTATCTCTGCCGGGATGCCGCGCACACTGTACCCGGATGATCCGGTCTCACCAGAAGCACACCGGATGCGCGCCTTGGGCGGCCCGGTCTTCAGCGCCATCTGCCTGCTGCTCAGCGGGATAATCTACATGGCTTCCCCTGCAGGTATGGTTCTGCGGGAATTGGCTGGCTGGTCGGTGATCGGGCATGGGTTTATCTTCCTCGGGATTCTTTTTCCCTGGCCAGCGGTTGATGGTGGGTCCATCTACAAGTGGACGCTCGTCATCGGAGGAAGATCTGAACAGGAAGCAGATACGATCATCCGGAAGGCGAATTGGATCGTGGGTGGATTAGCAGTGTTACTTGGGATTATTTTCCTGATCCTGAAAAGCTGGTTCATCGCAGTAGCTGCTCTCGGCATCGGGGGGACTTCATTTTTCTATGCAGCAAAATAAGGGGCGGGTATCCTCAAAAACGGGGTAAGATAGGGAAAGTTTAATAATAGGAGAATGATGATGTTTGAGGACAAGAAGATAGCATTTATTGGCCCCGGGATGATGGCACAGGCGATGATCTCTGGTATATTGCGCAACAAGCTCGCCCCGGCGCACAATCTGCTGGTCTCCGGGCCGCGCCAGGAGCGCGTGGATGAACTGCAAGAGAAGTATGGGGTGCTGCCGTTCACGATTAACGCCGAAGCGGCCGCCCTGGCGGATATCGTGATCCTCTCGGTAAAACCGCAGCGCATGGAGAAGGTCCTTGAAGGGATTGCCGGGAAACTGAAACCCGGCGTGCTGGTTCTTTCCATCGTGGCCGGCACGCCGATTAAGAAGATCAGGGGAGCCCTGGATGTACCGGCGATTGTGCGGGCAATGCCCAACACCCCGGCCCAGATCGGGCAAGGGATCACCGTCTGGACGATCAACAACGGCGTCTCGGATGAACAGAAAGAGCTTGCCCGCCAGATCCTGATGGCATTGGGCGACGAGGTCTTCGTCGAAGAAGAAGATTTCCTCGACAAAGCCACCGCCCTCTCCGGGACCGGGCCGGCCTACGTATACCTCTTCATGGAAGCGATGGTAGACGCCGGCGTGCACCTAGGCTTCTCGCGCCGCATCGCCGAGAAACTGGTCGTCGAGACCGTGCGCGGGTCGGTCAACTTCTACGACCTGCATGATGAGCACCGCCACCTGGCCCGGCTGCGCAACCAGGTCACCTCCCCGGGGGGCACCTCGGCTGAGGCGTTGTACTATCTGGAGAAAGCCGGCTTCCGCACCGCACTCTCCCGGGCAATCTGGGCGGCCTATGAGCGCTCTTCATCCCTGGGAAAAAACAAGTAAACCAGTGATTAAGAATTTGGGGAACAAACCAAACAGAACCCCAGATAAATACAGATTTTCATAGATAAAGAATCCCTATCCGTGTTCATCTGTGGTAAGAATTTCTTTAGGATTTTACATGAGCAACAAATTCAACTTCGATGAGCTGATCAATCGGCGGGATACAGACTGCGCCAAATGGGATCTGCCCGAACCAGATATGCTGCCGATGTGGGTGGCGGACATGGACTTCCGCTCCCCGGCGGAGGTGCAGGAAGCACTCTTGGAAGCAGTCCGGCATGGGGTCTTCGGATACCCCCATTTTGGGGACTGCGTGCAGGAAGCAGTCGCCGACTGGGTCCTGGCGCGGCACGGCTGGCGGATCTCTCCAGAGAGCGTCGTGCTGCTCCCCGGCGTGGTGACCGGGTTCAACTTGGCCGCAAACGCCTTTGCCCGGCCGGGGGATGGCCTGCTGGTCCAGCCGCCCACCTACGGTCCCTTCCTGCGGGTGGCGGAGAATTTTAACCTCATCCAGCAGGAGAATGTCCTCGCGCAGGGGGAGGACGGCCAGTACCAGGTGGACCTGGATGCCTTCGAGGCCGCCATCACCCCGCAGACGCGCATCTTCATGCTCTGCAACCCGCAGAACCCCACCGGGCGGGTCTTCACCCGCGAAGAACTGGCCGGGATGGCCGAGATCTGCCTGCGGCATGATGTGCTGATCTGCTCGGATGAGATCCACAGCGATCTGGTCTACCGCGGTCACCAACACCTGCCGCTGGCGATGCTGGATGCAGAAATTTCCGCAAAAACTGTCACCCTGCTGGCCCCCAGCAAGACTTTCAATATCGCCGGGCTGAAATCTTCGGCAGCGATCATTGAGGACCAGGACCTGCGGGAGCAGTTCGAGGCTGCCCGCCAGGGGATGGTCGGTTTTGTCAACGCCCTGGGGGCCGAGGCGATGCGGGCCGCGTACCTGCATGGCGCCCCCTGGTTGGATGCGCTGCTGGTCTATCTGGAAGCCAACCGGGACTACCTGATGGAGTTTGTCAGAGAGCGGATGCCGGGCGTGGAAGCGGCCGCCCCTCAAGGCACCTTTCTGGCCTGGCTGGACTGCCGGGCGCTGGAACTGACGCAGCAAGAAGGGGCTTTGTTCAATTCTTTCTTTGCACAAAAGGCCCGGGTGGCGCTGAATGACGGCGGCTGGTTCGGCCGCGGCGGCAAAGGCTTTGTGCGCCTTAATTTCGGCTGCCCGCGCAGCACCCTGATCGAAGCCCTCGAGCGAATCGAGCGGGCACTGGCTGGATAAATGCTTCACAAATTCCCTTGGGCAAATGAACTGACAGTACGGGACGTATGAAAACCCCATCCCTTAGAACGCCATGCATTCTCCTTCCCTCCCCTACCTAGGCTTTGCATTCGACATGGAGTTTGCTCCGCAAACTCCGATTGCAAACCAGAGGATTGCGACCACCCCCTTCGTGCTTTTCTGGACAAATGAACCCCTTTCAGGTATGCTTAACCCCGGTATTCATTATATGAAGAAAGATTGCATACCAGCGAGGAAAACCGTCTCTTGCGAGGCAAGACCGCGGTAAAATCAGGCACAGTCTGAACGTTCGATCTGGGTGTGACCGGGTCGTACAGTTCTTGCTTTAACAAATCCTTTTACCGGAGAGGCCAAATGTCAGATCTTATCAAAGATATTTCCGCAAGCTTACACAAGCAAATCGAAGATTACCAGCCCGAGATGGCCTTTAGCGATGTCGGCACCGTGTTTGAAGCCGGTGACGGCATTGCCCTTGCCCACGGCCTGGAGGATGTCCAGTCACAGGAGCTGGTCCAGTTTGAGAACGGCGTGATGGGGATTGCTTTCAACCTTGAGGTGGACAATGTCGGCATCATCATCATGGGAGACTTTGCCGAAATCTATGAAGGCATGACAGTGCGCTCAACCGGGCGCATTGCTTCTGTTCCGGTCGGTCCGGGGGTCGTCGGGCGGGTGGTCAACGCCCTCGGTCTGCCGATCGACGGCAAAGGCCCGATCCAGTCTACCGGCTACCGCCCCCTGGAGAGGATCGCCCCCGGCGTCGTGCAGCGCAAGGATGTGGACACCCCGGTGCAGACCGGGATCAAAGCCATCGACGCCCTGACCCCCATCGGGCGCGGCCAGCGCCAGCTGATCATCGGCGACCGCCAGACCGGTAAGACTGCACTGGTGATCGACACGATCATCAACCAGAGAGATAAAGACCTGATCTGCATTTACGTGGCCATCGGCCAGAAGAAAGCCGCCATCGCCCGCACAGTGGCGATTCTGGAAGAACACGGCGCCATGGATAACACCGTGATCGTGATGGCCGCTGCCGATGAACCAGCCGCCCTGCAATACATTGCCCCTTACGCCGGGTGCGCCATCGGCGAGGAGTTCATGGAGAACGGCCAGGATGCCCTGATCATCTACGACGACCTCTCCAAGCATGCCTGGGCCTACCGCCAGATCTCACTCCTGCTGCGCCGCCCGCCTGGGCGCGAAGCCTACCCCGGCGATGTATTCTACCTGCATTCCCGCTTGCTGGAACGCGCCGCCCGTCTGTCAGATGACTTTGTGATCACCCAAAAAGACTTCGACGGCGAGGTGGCCGCAGCTGCCGATGCCGTGGACGGCAAAACCTACACAGGCCCGGTGGCCAGGCATTACGCCGAACAAGCCCTCAAGGCGATGGACAACCCGGATGACTATAAAATCGTCATGCTGGCTGGCAGCGGTGGATCGCTGACCGCCCTGCCGATCATCGAAACCCTGTTGGGCGACGTTTCGGCCTATATCCCCACCAATGTGATCTCGATCACCGATGGGCAGATTTACCTTGAGAATGACCTGTTCTTCGCCGGCATCCGCCCGGCAGTCAATGCCGGCCTCTCGGTCTCCCGCGTGGGCGGTGACGCCCAGACCCGGGCGATGCGCCAGGTAGCTGGCGGTCTGCGCCTGGATATGGCCGCCTTCCGAGAGCTGGCCGCCTTTGCCCAATTCGGCTCCAGCCTGGATAAAGCCACCCAGGACCAGCTCAACCGCGGCCAGCGCCTGCAGGAAATCCTCAAACAGCCCCAATACCAGCCGGTCCCGCTGGCCCAGGAGGTGCTGGCGATCTACGCCGGAACCAGCAGCCATGTGGATCACATCGAGATCGAAAGGGTCAGCGAGTGGGAAGCAGCCATGCTCCGCTATATGGAAAACTCACACCCTGAGATCATCAAATTGCTGGCCACCGGACGCAAACTCAGCGATGACCAGAAAGCCGGGATTGATAAAGCCCTGAATACTTTCAACGCCACCTGGGCATAGACCTCGGAAGCGGATAGATTATGGCAAATGCACGCGAAGTAAAACAACGGATCAGGAGCGTCAAGAACATTGCCCAGGTGACCCGCGCCCTGCAGGCGGTCAGCGCCAGCCGGGTGCGTAAAGCCATGGATGCGATGTACCACACCCGTCCCTATGCCCACAAAGCCTGGCAGGTGCTGACTCACATCGCTGAGCAGCCAGATCGCGAGCTGCTCCACCCGCTCTTGACCACCCGGGATGAAATCCGGAATGTACTTGTGGTCATGATCTCCAGCGACCGTGGGCTGGCCGGACCGTATAACACCAATATTTTACGGGCAACCCTGAGAGCCTTTGACGAAACCCCAGCCAAGGTGCGCTACATCTCTGTAGGGCGCAAGGGCACGGAATTGCTTTACCGCCGGGGTAAGGAAATCATGGCAGATTTTTCCGGCCTGCCGGCTGAACCGACTTTTGCCGATATTTCCCCGATTGGCCGGATCGCGGTGGAAGAATTCCTTTCAGGGAATGCCGATGAGGTTTACCTGATGTACACCGACTTCGTCAATATGGTCCGCCAGGACCCCGTAAAGAAGAAGCTGCTCCCCCTTGAGACAGAGAGCGCCGAGGGTCTGGTGCAGGCAGAATTTGCAAATTCACGGCGGGTGAGTGCCGCCTATTTGTATGAACCGGGCGAAGAAGAGATTCTGGATGAGATCATCCCCAACTTTACCCGCCTGCAGGTATTCCAGGCGGTGCTGGAATCATTTGCCAGCGAGCACGCCGCCCGGATGGTAGCGATGCAGAACGCTACGGATAATGCCGGCGAACTCGCCGGCCTGCTGCAGCTGGAATACAACAAAGCCCGGCAGCTGAGCATCACCAGCGATATTCTGGATATTGTCGGCGGCGCTGAAGCGCTGGCGAAATCGAAATAATTTGGAGGCAACAAACATGGCAGACCCAACTGGACGAGTTGTGCAGGTAACCGGCGGCGTTGTGGATGTAGATTTCAGCGGCAATCCTATGCCGGAACTTTTTCATGCCCTAGAAATTCCGATCAAAGGGAAGGACCTGCCCGTAGTGCTTGAAGTGCAAAATCACCTTGGCAACGGCTGGGTGCGGACATTGGCAATGGAGACGACCGATGGTCTGAAGCGCGGTATGCCGGTCATCGATACCGGCGCCCCGATCAGCGTGCCGGTCGGCGAAGCCTCCCTGGGGCGGGTGTTCAATGTATTGGGCAACCCGGTAGACGGCGGCGCACCGGTGGTCACCGACCTGCGCTACCCGATCCACCGCCCGGCGCCCTCATTTGAGGAGCAAGCCACCTCCGTAGAGGTGTTTGAGACCGGGATCAAGGTGATTGACCTGATCGCCCCCTTTACCAAAGGCGGTAAGACCGGCATCTTCGGCGGCGCCGGGGTGGGCAAAACCGTGATCATCCAGGAACTGATCAACTCGATCGCGTCGGTTCACCAGGGGAACTCGGTGTTTGCCGGCGTGGGTGAGCGCACCCGCGAGGGCACCCAGATGTACCGCGAAATGATTGAATCCGGCGTGATCAAGGACACCGCCCTGGTCTACGGCCAGATGAACGAACCGGCCGGTGTGCGCCTGCGTGTGGGGCTCTCTGCCCTGACAATGGCCGAATATTTCCGTGACCAGGGCCGCGACGTGCTCCTGTTCATCGATAATATCTTCCGCTTCAGCATGAGCGGCTCAGAAGTGTCGGCGCTGCTCGGACGGATGCCCTCGGCCGTCGGCTACCAGCCGACTCTGGGCACTGAGATGGGTCAGCTCCAGGAGCGGATCACCTCCACCCGCACCGGATCGATCACCTCGATGCAGGCCGTCTATGTGCCCGCAGATGACTACTCCGACCCAGCCCCGGTAGCCACATTTACCCACCTCGACGCCACCATCGCTCTCGAGCGCTCGATCGCCGACAAGGGCATTTACCCGGCGGTGGACCCCCTGGCTTCCACCTCCCGGATCCTCGACCCGAACATCGTCGGTGAGGAGCATTACACCACCGCCCGTGAGGTACAGCAGGTGCTGCAGCGCTATAAAGACCTGCAGGATATCATCGCCATTCTGGGGATTGACGAGCTGAGCGAGGACGACAAACTGATCGTCTCGCGGGCCCGCAAAGTGGAACGCTTCTTCTCCCAGCCGTTTGTGGTCGCAGAGCAGTTCACCGGTATGGAAGGGATTTACGTCCCGTTGGCAGAAACTGTGCGCGGCTTCCGGGAAATCCTGGACGGCAAGCACGATGATATCCCCGAACCGCTGTTCATGTTCGCCGGTTCGATCGAAGATGTGGTCGCGCGTGCCAGCAGACAATAGCCCGGCTGGCAGATTGGAAAGGAAATTATGACCATCAGATGTGAGATCGCCTCACAAGACCGTCTCGTATTTGAGGGCGAGGCAGATATTGTCGTGCTCCCTGGCGTCAATGGCGAGATGGGGGTGTTGCCCAACCATGCCCCCCTGCTCACCACCCTCAATCTGGGCGTGATCAAAGTGCGCCACGAAGGCCGGGAAGAGATTTTCACCGTGACCGGCGGGCTGGCAGAGATCCAGCCGGATATTGTCACCATCCTGGCTGACGCCGCCGAGCATGTGGATGAGATCGACATCGCCCGCGCCGAAGAAGCCCGCGCCCGTGCCCAAGAACTGCTGGAGCAAGGGCCGCCGCCGGAGGACCTCGACCGCTACCTGGCCATCGAGGCGGCCTTAAAGCGCTCTACTTTGCGGCTGGATGCCGTCCGGCGCTACCGCTCCGGGCGCAGCCGGATTCCGCAGCGTGAAGAACCACGCGGAGAATAGAAAACACCAATGTCACCACTTTTTTCGAGGAATCTGGGGATAGACCTGGGCACAATATTCACGCGTATCGCCGAAGCAGACGAGGTCGTGCTGGTCGAGCCGACGGTGGTGGCTGTTCAGTTGGAGCAGCAAAAGATCGTCGAGATCGGCCAGGAAGCGCTGAACATGCTCGGCCGCGTCTCCGAGGAGATGGAAGTCTCCCGCCCGCTGCGTGAAGGCGTGGTGGCTTATTTTGAATACACCTACCTGTTTTTGCGTGAAATGATCAAACGGGTTGCCCCGATGCGGGTATTCAAACCGCAAGTCATGATCACCTACCCCTACGGCATCACCAGTGTGGAACGGCGGGCTGTGCATGAGGCCGCCCTGGAAGCCCTGGGGGCGCGTTCGAATGCCTTGATGGTGCCCCAACCGATTGCCGCCGCCCTGGGCGTCGACCTGCCGGTCGGGATGCCCTCCGGCAATATGATCGTCAGTATGGGCGGCGGGTGCACCCAGGCCGCCGTGATCGCCGTCCACGATATCGTCTCCGGCCGCACGCTGCGCGAAGGCGGCCTGACGCTCGACGAAGCCATCGCCACCTATGTGCGCCGCAAGTACGGGCTGATCATCGGCCAGCCGACTGCCGAACATATCAAGATCCAGATCGGCGCCGCTCTACCCCAGGATGAAGAAATGCGCATCGAGCTGCAGGGACAAGACCAGATCTCCGGCCTGCCCAAACCCTTCACCCTGACCACCAGCGAGGTGGTTGATGCCCTCCAAGACCCGCTGGACCGCATCTTCGAGACCGTCCGCCAGGTGCTGGAGAAAACACCCCCCGAACTGGCCTCCGACGTAATCGACCGCGGCATCGCCCTGTGCGGCGGGGCTGCCCAGCTGCGCGGCGTGGACACCCTGATGACCCAGAAACTGGGCATCCCCACCTACCTGGTCGACGACCCCGAGAACGCCGTGGCGATCGGCTCGCTGCGCGCCCTGGAGCTGTACCCGGTCATCCAGAGGAATTTACCCAAGTTTTAGGGTGAGCAAGGTTTTGGCATCATATCCCCATCAGCCAACTGGTGGGGATTTTTTGTCAGCATCAATAACCTCCAACCTGTTTTAACTAGAGCCCGGGCTGGAAAACGAACGAGGCTGCCGGCTGGCAGCCTCATTCTTAAGGAGAGGAGAAAGCTACAAGAGAAGAAAATTCTTGTAAACGAACTTGTTTGTTGCCCCCTTCCCGCAGGCAGGAGGGGAGTTTTTTTAATCCGCCGCCGCGGGAGCCATCTGCACCTGCGGCAGTTCCTTCAGAGCAGCGCGGATCTTTTCCTCCGGGTAGGCGTAGTTCTCCAGCTTGCCCGCCAGGTACAGCTGGTAAGAGGAGAGATCAAAGTTGCCGTGGCCGGAGAGATTGAAGAGGATCACGCGCTCCTCGCCCTTTTCTTTGGCATCCAGGGCTTCATCGATTGCCGCCCGGATGGCATGCGCCGATTCCGGGGCGGGGAGGATCCCCTCGGCGCGGGTGAACTGCAGGGCAGCCTCAAAAGTCGGCACCTGCGGTACGGCCACCGCTTCTATATAGCCCTGATCGTAGAGCCTGCACAGGCTGGGGGCCATCCCGTGGTAGCGCAAGCCGCCGGCGTGGATCGGGGCGGGGATGAAGCTGTGTCCCAGGGTGAACATCTTCAGGATCGGGGCCATCCGGGCGGTGTCGCCGTAATCAAAGGTGTACAGCCCCTTGGTCAGCGTGGGGGTGGCAGTCGGCTCCACTGCGACAAGGCGGGTCTGCCTGCCCTCCCGCAGGTTCTCTCGCAGGAATGGGTAGGCGATCCCGGCAAAATTCGATCCCCCGCCGACGCAGCCGATGACCACATCCGGGTACTCGCCGGCCAGGTCCATCTGTTTGAGGGCTTCCTCACCGATCACCGACTGGTGGGTCAGCACGTGGTTAAGCACCGAGCCCAGGCTGTACTTCTTCTCGCCATTAGACCTGACCGCCGCCTCGACCGCCTCGGAGATGGCGATCCCCAGCGAGCCGGGGTTGTCCGGGTCGGCTGCCAGCAGCGAGCGGCCGTACTCGGTCCGTTCGGTTGGGCTGGGATAGACCTCAGCGCCGAAGGATTCCATCAGCACCCGTCGGTAGGGCTTGAGGTCGTAGGAGACCCGCACCATATACACTTCCACCGGCATCCCAAAAAAACTGCCCGCCAGTGAGAGCGCCGATCCCCACTGCCCGGCACCGGTCTCAGTGGTCAGGGCTTTGGTGCCCTCTTTTTTATTGTAGTAGGCCTGGGCGATGGCGGTATTGGGTTTGTGGCTGCCGGAGGGGGAGACGCCCTCATACTTGTAATAGATATGGGCCGGCGTGCCCAGGGCTTTCTCCAGGCGGCGCGCCCGGATCAGCGGTGTGGGCCGGTAGAGCTTGTACACCTCCCGCACCTCTTCGGGTATATCAATGTAGCGGTCGGTGCTGATCTCCTGCATGATCAATTCCATCGGGAAGAGCACATTGAGGAAATCCGGGGTGACCAGTTCCAGCGTCTGCGGGTGCAGCACCGGGGTGATCACCTCGGGCACATCGCCGGCGATGTTGTACCACTGTTTTGGCAGGTCGGTGTCGTTCAACAGGAATTTGGTATGCTGGCTGTTCATGGTTGGCTCCTTTGGGGCTAAATGAGTCCGAGTGGTTTGTTTTTGAGACATTCATGGTCCGGCTGTTTGTCTTCGTCTGGCGTCTGCCCGGCAAACAGCCCCAGCTTTTCCTGCACGGCCATCAGGGTCAGCCGCTTTTTGCGAGAAACCTTGATTGGCTTATTCTTTTTGGTCTTCATCGTCTTCCTCCAGTTATCTTCTGGCGGACGGGAATTAAAAACGCCCATCCTCATTTTGGTCAATGGGGACGAGCGTTGGATCAAAATCTCAAGCCCGCGGTGCCACCCCGGTTAGCCTGGTTTAACAAAAAATCCCGTTGTGCAGCAACGGGGTGTGAAAAAGCCAGCCTCACTTGTGCAGAGTACGGCAAAAAACCCGGAGGATTTGATGCTTATACTCCTCGCCCTGGTAACGGTGGCGGTTCCGGCGCAGGCTACTCGAAAACTCTTTCGCCCTGCAACTCAGAGGGCCATTC